>CAJWFD010000012.1 GCA_913031435.1 uncultured Cryomorphaceae bacterium | reverse complement strand
ATGCAAATGCGAAGTGCTCGGGGTGGAGGTTATCTTCTCGAGGACACTTACAGTTCAGACTTGGAAAGTCTTCGTTGGGCGTTAGAAGAGTTGAATGCCAGCGCACCTACGAAAAAGAAATGGGCGGTCCTTAGCCATCTTTCTTCACCCGAAACCACGCTACAAGCTAAGACTCTTACGGACACTTTTGCTTTGGATAGAGTTTGGTGGATCTCTAAGCCCAGCGATTTATCAGACTTGGTTCAAGAGTTTTCAGCGGTAGATCTTTCCCAAATAACCGTGTTGATCAAGGGCCAGCGTCGATTCAAACTAGAGTCTTTTGCAGCCACTATGCGTAAACAATACCACAGCACTTGGGCGGAAATTAATCTAGGAGCGATGCGTCGCAACCTCCAAAAATTCAAAGCTGTTGTTGAACCTACTACGAAAGTCATGGCGATGGTCAAGGCTTCGAGTTATGGTTCAGGAACGCTAGAAGTCGCTCGTTTCCTTCAAGACCTTCATGTGGATTACCTGGGTGTGGCCTTTGCTCAAGAGGCCCTATCGCTTCGAGCTCAAGGAGTGGATATGCCTATTTTAGTATTAAATGTAGAGTCTGAACAGGTACCCATGTTGGCCCAGTCAGAATGCGAAGTAGAACTGTTTTCTAGGCATCAGTTGTTTGATTGGCTGTCGGTGACAAGAACACAAATTCTGAACGTGCATTTAAAAGTAAATACCGGAATGAACAGATTGGGTTTTGCCCCTAGGGAGATTCCGGAATTGTTGCAAGAATTACAAGACGTGTCAAGTGTTGAGGTGACAGGAGTATTTACGCATCTCTCGGCGGCTGATCTGCCTGCTGAGGATGATTTTACCAGAGGTCAATTAGACCAATTCGCAAACGTTGTCAAACAAGTAAAAGCCTATTATCCATCGGTGTGCGCTCACGCATTAAACACCCACGGCATTCACAGGTTCCCTGATAGCCAACACAATATGGTTCGTTTAGGGCTAGGTCTTTATGGAGTAGGTGTTTACGGTGGTGTATCTGCGCTAGAAGAGGTGCTTAGTTGGAAGTGTAAAATCTCACAAATTGGTTCACTACGCCAGGGCGAGTCTTTGGGTTATTCTCGCAGTTTTGTAGCCGAATCTGCTACACAATACGCAACCTTGCCAGTAGGTTATGCTGATGGCCTGTCAAGATCATTATCGAACGGTAAAGGAGCTGTTTATATCCGAGGGGTTCGCTGCGAAATTCTAGGGAACGTCTGCATGGACATGTGCATGGTAAGCATTGCCGGATTAAAGGTTAAAGAAGGGGAGGAAGTTGAGTTATTGGGCCCGCTTCAATCCGCTAATGCAATGGCGAAAGATGCAGGAACCATTTCTTATGAAGTCATGACCGGTATTGGATCTAGAGTCCCTCGTCTGTACCTGAAAGATTAGTTGCTCGACTTCCCAAAGCAGTCAGTGCCACCAGGAAGGTAATTAGCAGCACTCCAGCTTGCTTATCAAGAAGACTCTCCGTCATACCTGAAAAAACAATGGTTATCCATGCGTAGCGTATGGCGCCATGAGAAAACCACAATCCCCAACCAAGGATCAATATCAATATCAATACAGCAATCAAACCACCTTCTGCACAACTTTGGAGATAGATATTGTGAAAATCGTATTTGAATTCATGTAAAAAGTAGGTTTGTTTACCTCGATAAAAAGTAGCCTTACAGGTCTTAAGTTTTTCGTGTAGGTATTCTTCACCAGCTCCGTTCCCTACTCCGATCCAAGGACTACTTTGAACTACTTGTAGACCATATTTCCATAGAAAAACCCGATGGTTGGTTTGTTTTCCGTTGACTTTCCCGTCGATCGACCTAAGTTCGTTTCTCAAGTCAACCAATCGCCCACTTGGACCAGGCATTACGGCTACGAAGCTGCCCAATATAATGACTACTGCAGCGGCAGTTTGGATAAGAAAACGTCTGTGTTCCTTATGTTGCCATGCTAGTTCCGCAAAACGCAACAGCATTAAAACAGGCACGAGTATTAAGTGAATACGAGCACTAAGTACAATGACTCCAAAAAGTAGCCACAAAACTGCCACTGCTCTAAGTACTGATAGTTTATAGGTCTTGCGCCAGATCTTCCGCTCAAGTATGAGTGCCGATATGATCAGATAGAGGCTTTGAAAGTGTAGCCCTAATCTACCACCAAGGTCAAAGGATTTATAGTTCACCCATCCATAGGAAACAATGCTATCTAAAAAAACGAAAGTCCAAGCGACAAGTGTGGCCCAAGCAAAAGTCTCTGCCCAGCGCGTCATCCATGTTGCTCCATTTTTGGTGTGGAATAGGGACAGTAGTACTCCCATCAGCCCTATGGGCAATACCATAACAACATCAGCCCAGCCAGCAGAACGGTAGTCGCTCCAAAAAACGGATAAGATTTGCCAAGCCAAGAAAGCCGTAAATACAAGTACTTGAACAAGCTTAACTGACCATTGACGCGTATATACAACGCCGATTGCCAATAATATAAGTCCATAGACAGGGCTCAGCCATTCAAATGCGAACGGAAGCAGCACAGCGGCGGCTGCACCTGTATAATATAGAATAATGGTATCGCGTTGCATGGTTTACTTAACGCTCAACAAGGCCGACATCGTACCTGAATTCAATAGTATTTTAGCAGCATCTGTTACAACAGCATCTTTATACATTCCACGCTCTAATGCACCACGAGTAGAAAAGTTTTTCTGTACGAGGTAATCAGCTAAATATTCGGAAATTTCGGCACGTTGGTCTTTCAATACCTTGCCCTTGCGTTCTTGGACCATTTTGAGTAGTGCCTCTATATCGTTGGGCTCTAAATAATCCATCAAAGAAGCATCGTCATAGAGACTGGTCAATTTCATTTCACTCAGACTCTCAAAGTCAAAACCGGCTGTTTCCAGAAAATCGGTAAAGCTCTTCCAAAGTAAATCATCTACCACGAAATCTACAGCGTTTGCGTCTGTATCTATTTCACCGATTGCCTGGCCAGCGAACTTGAGGTCCAGTCCTTTCGACGACATCGCCATGACGAACTCGGGGTAGTAGTCACTTTGTAACGTAGAATCAGGATAAACACCGTCTCCATCAACCACATTTCGCCCATTTAAGGTGCTAAAAGAGTGTTGTTTTGATTTTTTAGTACGCTTACCGTTTACGTCTCTATCATAGTTCACTTTCTGAATACAACGTCCCGAAGGAGTGTAGTATTTAGCGACTGTTATTTTCATTTGAGCTCCGAAGGGTAGCGGTCTAATTTGTTGAACAAGTCCTTTGCCAAAACTTTTTTCACCCAGAATTACACCGCGGTCCAAGTCTTGTAAAGCCCCTGCTACAATCTCACTCGCCGAAGCACTGCTGCCGTCCACTAGAACAGCTAGGGGAAGATCAGCCATGAGTGTTTTAGCAGCCTTTCTGTATACATCTTGGATTTCTCCGCCACGACCTCTGGTGCTAACGATCGTATCTTTAGTATCTGAGAAGTAGCTCACAATCTTTACGGCCTCCATCAGAAGCCCTCCTCCATTGCCTCGAAGGTCTAAAATCAGTCCTTTTGGAGATTCTTTTTTTAATTCTTGTACTGCTTGTCTGACTTGTAATCCGGCTTTGTCTGTGAAGCTTTCCAGATAAATATATCCAATCCCGTCGTCACGCATGCCGTAAAATGGTACAGCGTCTTGCTGAATTTTTGCTCTGTTGAACATTAATGTTTGCGAACCTTGGTTGAATCGCTCAATGACCATACTTACCTCTGTGCCGGGTGTACCCTTTAGCAATGCACTCACATCACTTACACTCTTACCTTTAAGTGAGGTGTTGCCCACCTGAATGAGCGCATCACCAACTCTCAAACCTGCTAGGCCAGCTGGCCCTTTGTCATTAATGTCAGAAATCAGAACTACACCGTCTACTTTTTGAATCACACAGCCTATTCCACCATATTCACCAGTTTGCATGAGCCGAACATCTTCTATGCGATCTTCAGGATAATAAACGGAGTAGGGGTCCAACTCTTTCAGCATGCCTTTAATAGCGCTCCCTACAGCCAGCTCAGGACTTATCTCATCGACATAGCTCAGTTGTACCTCTCTGAGTACAGCGGTAAAAACTTCTAGCTGCTTACTGGTTTCAAAGGTATCCCCTGTTGAGGCACCCATAAATATTGCTGCGCCTGCTACAACTAGGGTAAGAGCGATCTTATTCGCTACCCGTGGAATCCAATTCTTTTTTTCGCTGTTCATTGTAAACCTCTATTAAATTCAAGTAACCCTTTTCTAGAAATGCATAATCGTTCAAGCGATTTCCTAAATAACGCAACGACCAGATCTCTTGGACACCACTGTCCATGATTTTGTCTTTATGTAAGCGATATAGCTCACGCATCTGTCGCTTTAACCTGTTCCTGTCCACAGCGTGCTTTAATCCGCGCTTCGGAGCGACAATCGCTACTTGTCTTGATAGCCCCGTTTCATCAAGCTCCATTTGAACATAGCGCAGGGAGAAAGGGAAGGACTTTACACCTCTTGTGCTTATGTACAAAGCATCAAAGTGTTCCTTCTTGGTGAGTTTGTCTTTTTTTGAAAAAGTGTAGCGCATAAAAAAAGCCCGACCTAACGGTCGGGCCCATAATTTACAAAATTACTTACTTCTTAGCGCCTTTGATGTGATCGCTAATTGCCTTGGTCATCGACGGAGCTTTTTCGGTGGGTGCAGGAATATCAACAACCAATCCCATGGATTCCGCTTCCTTTTGAGTACTACTTCCGAAGCATGCTAATCGGGTATCATTCTGCTGGAATTCAGGAAAGTTTTTATACAAAGACTTGATTCCTGAAGGTGAGAAAAATACGAGAATATCATAAGTAACATCTTCTAAGTCACTTAGATCACTAACCACCGTATTAAATAGTACGGCTCTTTTATATTCGATCCCCGCGTCTTCTAATGCATTGGGGATAGAGGGTTTCAATGTGTCTGAAGATGGCATTAAGAACTTTTCATTCTTAAACTTCTTCAAGGTTGGAATAAGCTCCTCTATAGTTAAGTTTCCGTGATATATTTTTCTTTTACGATACACTACATATTTCTGTAAATAGTAGGCAATCGCCTCAGATATACAGAAATATCTAGTATCTGGACTGATCAATACCCTCATGTCTTCACACATGCGGAAATAATGATCCACAGCGTTCTTTGAAGTTAAAAGTACATTTCGGTACTCGCGAATTTGGATTTTATCCTTCCTAAAATCAGAGGCTGTCACTCCTTCAACATGTATAAAAGAACGGAAATCAACCTGAACTTTATGCTTACTTGCTAAAGTGAAAAAAGGGTGCGAATCCGTAGTCGGCTCTGGTTGTGAAACTAAAATAGACTTCACTTTTGAGATGTTTTCTGCCATGGGGTGCTTAGTTGACGACTAGATAAATCGGTATTAGTTCGAGGATGCAAAGGTACAACATTGCATAATACTTAGTTCCAATACCTTTTATATTTTGGAATGCAGGAATACTCACGGAAAACCAAATAAATCCAACAAGGTGCCCGATTCCTATAATCATGAGTAAATTTTCGATAGAAGGGAGACTCGTCATGACACAAATTAAAACAATAAATGCAGTAACTAGATAGACATAACTCGAAGCTGCAATAGACAGCCCTAGTTGATACTTCACCGCCGATCCTCTTACTTTTAATAAAGTGGCAATACCAAAAGAGGCCATTACACGATAGATAATGACACAGGGAATAAGGAGATATAATTCTTGCTTAGGTTCAGGTAGCTCTAGCATACTTAGACTAAGCCCCCCAAATACGGTACAACCAATCATCATCAAGAAGTTGACGGAAAAGCCACTTCTGATTTCAAAGAGGGTGTTGAACTCTGTTTTTATCCAATGCTTAAAGAATGCAGGAGATAACGCCCTAAAAGCCCCAAGCATTCCAAAAAGTATGACCAGTATCCACTTTGCTCCCATTACGGAGTAAAGTTAGTTTAAAACAACGTGTTTATAGCGAATAGATCCGTCCTCAAACAAAGCATGTAGGATGTAATTCCCCCTGGCCAACTGACTTACGTCTATTTGAATATCATCTACATTGCTCATCCCGTAGGCTTCTAGCCCAAGGAATCTACCTGTAGTGCTGTATAGGCGTATTTCTGTCAAGCCAATAGAACTTGCCTTAATGAAATCATGCGCTGGGTTAGGACCTATGACCAGTGCGTTTAAGGTGCTTTCATCAACATTAAAAACTAAATTTTTATACAAAGTTTTTTGTGTTTTGATCGTGTAATCTCCGGATTTTCCTCCATCACTATTTGTGAAGTTAACAGCTGCATAAACTGTTAAACTATCGGGATAATTAGCTTCTTGTATATTAAAACTCCAATTAATTGAGTCGTTACTCACCGACGTACTGGAGCTGTTGTGTGTGACATAATCGCCTGAAAGCTGACTTCCTGTAGCTACACTGATGGGTGTGTAAGTGTTCCCGTTTTCATCTTCCACACTGGATGAAAAGCCCACCTTATTCGATGAACCTCCGGTATTTACATTAATTGAAACAGTCAGGTTGTCACCATTAATGACGGAATCTTGAGAAAAGCTAATGTCAATTAATTCTAACCCACTGGCTGTTCCACCACCATGACAATAGCCTCCTGAGCAGGTTTGACCGCTGGAAGCTGGTGATCCACTGTATCCAGCAGGTGCACCCCCACTATTTGTGTAGGAATATGTGGTGGCGCCGAAAAAAACCATAAATAAAATATACTTTTTCATCACAGCGCGAGTAACATTAAACATTTAAAACTAATGTATGTGAACTTTACAACAATTTCATCTCTTTTGTGTTTAGTTTTACAATCACAACGTTACTATTCAAATCAGAGAAATAAATAATATGGACGCATTTCAACATCCCGATTACTACCAATTGGATGACCTTCTGTCTGAAGAGCACAAGATGATTCGTGAAGCCACTCGGGAGTGGGTAAAACGCAGTGTTAGTCCCGTTATAGAAGACTATGCGCAGCGTGCTGCTTTTCCAGAGCACTTAGTGAAGGAAATGGGTGAAATAGGTCTTTTTGGACCGTACATCCCAACCGAATATGGCGGCGCAGGATTAGACCAGATCAGTTACGGTCTGATGATGCAGGAAGCCGAGAGAGGCGACTCTGGAATTCGTTCTACCTGTTCCGTTCAGAGTTCTCTCGTGATGTTCCCGATTTTCGCATATGGTTCAGAGGAGCAAAAGCGGAAATTCCTTCCCAAGCTTGCGTCTGGTGAGTTTTTAGGTTCCTTTGGGCTTACTGAGCCCAATCACGGTTCCAATCCAAGTGGAATGACCACTAGTTATAAGGATATGGGTGACCATTATTTACTAAATGGCGCGAAAATGTGGATATCAAATTCACCATATTGTCACGTAGCCGTTGTTTGGGCAAAAAATGAAGAAGGTCGTATTCATGGTATTATAGTAGAAAGAGGAATGGAAGGCTTCACTACTCCAGAAACACATAACAAGTGGTCTTTAAGAGCGTCTTCTACAGGAGAGCTGGTTTTTGATAATGTCAAAGTGCCTAAAGAAAATTTACTCCCGGGCCGAAGCGGTCTAGGTGCCCCATTATCTTGTTTAGACAGTGCTAGATTTGGTATTGCTTGGGGCGCGATAGGCGCTGCGATGGACTGCTACGATACTGCATTGCGTTATTCCAAGGAGCGCATTCAATTTGGTCGACCTATTGCTGGATTTCAGCTACAGCAAAAGAAATTGGCTGAAATGATTACAGAGATCACAAAGGCTCAGTTGCTTACGTGGCGTTTAGGCCATCTTAAAAACGAGGGAAAAGCTACATCGGCTCAGATTTCAATGGCCAAAAGAAATAACGTTGAGATTGCATTAAATATCGCCCGAGAAGCAAGACAGATGTTAGGCGGAATGGGTATTACAGGTGATTTTTCTATCATGCGACACATGATGAACTTAGAATCAGTAGTTACTTACGAGGGTACGCATGACATTCATCTCCTTATTACAGGGCTCGATATAACCGGCGAAAACGCCTTTACTTAATCCAGGTTTTCACATGGAACAAAAGGCACCTTTTTGAAAAAAAGAGGTGCCTTTTTTAGTTGGTAATTTGAATAATATTCACTCCGTCAAAAGAGCAGTTGAATTCTTTTACAGGTAAAGTATAGCTGGTGTCCACACTTTGCCCATCAAGAATCTGGTACTGATGAGCATCGCAGCCACAAGTGAAATAGAGATCACCATTTGAACTTAACAGTTCTCCACATCCATCAGTCCAGTGGATGGGACACGCCGCTTCGTAGGCAGCAAAATCGTAAAACTCTTGATCAAAATACCGTCTGTAAATCAAGATCCCATTGTGACCAGCATTTGCCAGAAACAATTGTCCCCCTACCACGGTCAGATTGAAGCTAGAAGGATCACTTAGATAGACCGTTTCGCTCACAAAGGGCTCCGGAATATCGTATTGGATAGTTGTTGTATTACAAGAAATCAGTCCTGAAAATACTATCAGGAATAGGGGTAATGCTTTAGTAATCAGAGTAAAAAGGTGTTTCATAGAGTCTCACAAAGATACCTTTAAAATCATAGTGGATTCTAGGGTTGTACTTGTTATATTTACGAACTTATAACCCAAATATAAAGCCAGTTTTTATGGTTAAAAGAATACTCACGCTTATCATGGCACTGTTAGTGACATTTAGCTATGCCCAGTCTAGGCCGGGTTCTGTGAAAGGAACCGTAAAAGATAAGCGCACTGGAGAAGTTATTCCTTTTGCGACGGTAATTGTCAAAGACAAAGACGTCGTACTTGTTACAGGAACTACTGATTTTGATGGTAAGTTTAACATCAGTCCAGTAAACGCAGGTAATTACAACCTAACGTGTATGTTCATCGGATATGCAGATTTCAATTTAAATGGAGTCACTGTGTATTCGGGTAAACCCAAAGTTGTCAACTTTGACATGACCATCGAATCTACTATGATTACGGAGGTCACGGTTACCGCCCAAGAGAACTTGATTGAAACAGGGAAAACTTCAGATATAGTTAGTGCGGAGGAAATTAAAAACCTTCCTTATCGAAACTTGAGCCAAATCGTTGGAACCACGGCTGGTGTTTTTCAGCAGGATGGAAGCGGTTCGTTTAACGTTCGAGGTGCACGTTCATCAACAAATGTCGTGTTTATTGACGGTGTTAAAGTTCGTGGTGATGTCAATCTTCCTCGCGACGCCATTTTACAGACAGAGGTGATCACTGGAGGTTTACCAGCGCAGTATGGTGATGTTACTGGAGGTGTGATTTCAACCACAACTAAAGGTCCTGCGCCGTATTACTTTGGTTCCACTGAGGTATTGAGTAGTTCAATGTTTGACCAGTATCACTACAACTTAGGTGCTTTAACTCTTGGCGGCCCACTTTTAAAGAGCAAAGAAGGTAAAGCCATTGTAGGCTTCTTGTTGGCCTCAGAATTTCAATATAACAAGGATGGCTCTCCCCGTTCGCTTCTTACCTATAAGGTCAACGACGACAAGCTCGCTCAACTACAGTCAAATCCTTTAGTACCAGCTTCATCTGGGTTTGGTGTTTTGAATGCGGCTGACTTTTTGACACAAGATGATCTTGTCACCCAGAACTACAGAGAAAATGTAGCACGTACAGCTGTAAGGTTATCGGGTAATTTGAGGTTTGTCACGTCAGAGAAAACTACATTAACCTTTGGTGGACGCTATAATTTGAATCAAGGGCGTAATGGAAGTCGTTTTAATGAACTCATGAACTACTCCAATAATTCAGAGTCTTTCTCTGAGGATTGGTCTACCTATGTCAGATTTCAACAACGTTTTGGAAACTCAAGCGATACAGCGAGCTCACTTATTAGAAATGCGTTTTATACGATCCAGCTCGATTTTACACGGAATAGAAATATCACACGTGATGCCGTTCACAAAGACAATTTTTTCGACTACGGACACGTAGGTTCTTTCAAAACTAATTATGTGCCACTATATACGCCGGGATCTGATACCATTACTGATCCTAATGATCCTAATTATGGCAAGGTGATGAATGGTTACACTCAAGCGGTATGGCAAAGCTTAGGTGTGGATTATACTGCATCAGATAAAAATCCGATTTTATCAAACTATACCTCTACGTTCTTTAATTTCTCTGATGAGAACTTGATTTTTAATAAACCGAGTTCATTGGAGGGTATTCGCGCTGGTGGTGGTTTACTGAATGGTGACCAACCTTCTTCTGTATACGGTCTTTGGGGTAATGTAGGTGCAAATCAAGCGAGTTATGGAAAGTCGTTAAATGATCAATTCCGCATTACAGCGTCTTCTACTTTTGACATTGAAGACCACTCGTTAATAGTAGGGGTAGAATATGAGCAGCGTTTTGACCGTTCATGGGGCCTTGGAGCCACAGGGATATGGACATTGATGCGCTTATTGCAAAATGATGCTATTAGAGAATTGGATTTGAACAATCCAATCGCCTCATATGATAATAACGGCGTTTTCCAAGACACATTGTCTTATCCTAGATTATTTGATGCAGATAAGCCACGGACTTTCGATCGCAACCTTAGAGAAAAACTAGGAATGGATCCAAACGGTACGGACTGGCTAGAAATAGACAGTTATGATCCAGATACTTATTCATTGGATATGTTCTCTGCTAATGAGCTTCTAAACATTGGTTCAGGTGCTTATGTTGGATATTATGGTTTTGATTATACAGGAGCGCGTCAAACGGTAAGGCCATCTTTGAATGACTTCTTTGCAACAGATGCTCAGGGCAATAGCTCGAGATTGATAGGTGCTTTTGAGCCAATTTATATGGCAGGTTACATACAAGATCAATTTACTTTTGAAGATTTATTCTTCAATATTGGAGTTCGTGTGGATCGTTTTGATGCGAACCAGTCGGTTTTGGCGGATCCTTTCGTTTTATACCCAACCTACACAGTGGGTGATTTAGGTGCAACGACTCTTTCTGGTTATGTCATTCCTGAGGGAATGAGTAACGATGCAGTTATTTATGTTGATGATCAAGAAAATCCTTCTTCAATAGTTGGATATAGAGATGGATTCACATGGTATACCGCTGATGGAGATGTAGAAGCTAATCCTAAAAACATTGCGGATTTAAGTGGAGGAATTAAGCCATTTCTGAAGCAACCAGGTATTGATCAACAAAAACTTTCGGTTACTGCAAATGAGAGTTTTAATGATTATGCTCCTCAAATTACCGTATCACCTCGCGTTTCTTTTCAGTTCCCTATTTCGGATGAGGCAGAATTTTTTGCTCACTACGATATTCTGGTACAGCGTCCTGATCCAGGTCTAAATAGATTCAATCCTATCACCTATCTCCAACTGGAGAATGGTCAAAACGGAAGCTTCTTAGCGAACCCGGATTTAAAACCACAGCGTACTACAGATTATGAAATAGGTTTCCGTCAAAAATTAAACGACAATTCAGCATTGAAAATCAGTGCCTTTTATCGTGAGATGCGCGATATGATGCAAACCTTAAGTTTTACAGAGGCCTATCCTATTACCTATATAGCCTATGGAAACCTAGATTTTGGCACCGTTAAAGGGTACACAGTTGCTTATGATTTGCGTAGAACTGGAAATGTTAGAATTAACGCGAACTACACGTTACAGTTTGCGGATGGTACGGGATCTGGAGCAAATTCCGGAGCAAATATTGCACGCTCAGGCCAACCTAACTTACGTTACATCCTTCCCTTGAGTTATGATTCTCGTCACCAAGTTGTTATGAATATGGATTACCGTTATGGAGGAGGACCAGCTTACAACGGGCCTGTATGGTTTGGCCAGAGAATTCTTGAGAATTCAGGTATAAACGTTGTTCTTAATGGTAATTCAGGTACACCTTATACACGTCGTTCTATAGCGTATGGACTTACGGGTACACAAACACCAATTGTCGGGAACATTAATGGATCCAGACTGCCATGGAGTTTCCGTGTTGATGCTACAGCGAACAAAGTATGGAACTTTAAAGAAGGCGCGTTCAGCAATGTTGAACTGTATGTTCAAATATTGAATGCGTTCAACACGCAAAACATCCTTGGTGCTTACTCATATACTGGTTCATCTGACGATGACGGCTATTTAAGTTCTCCACAGGGTCAAAACGCTATCCAGTTTCAAACTAACGCACAATCATTCGCAGACTTGTACAACATTAGCTTAGCAAATCCTGGTTTGTACAGCTTACCGCGTCGTGTAAGGTTAGGTTTACGTTTAGGATTATAATTAAGAAGCATTCGAAAAAAAGCATATGAAAAGAGTATATCTCCTTTTACTATCTGCAGCTTTAGCACTTCCATTGACTGCACGTGAAGTGCAGTCAGCGGGTAAAACTAATGGCTCAGCATCTTCATCAGGTTCAATGAAAACTGTTGAGGAGCTTTGTCAACCATCTAAAGCGCAGAGTGATTTAAGTATTAATAATGTACGTGCTACTATTTTAGGTGGCGGTGACATGTGGTGGGATCTGAACACTGCGCGTTACGAGGTACCAAAGGGTTCTAATAAGCACTCTATGTTCGCCGGTTCCCTCTGGCTTGGTGGGGTAGATGAAGGAAATCAGCTAAAGTTGGCTGCCATGACCTATCGTCAAGCGGGTAACGATTATTGGCCTGGACCTTTAACTACGGATGGTACTGCTTCTACGAACAAGGAAATTTGTGACAAGTACGATACCCATTGGATCATTTACCGCGAGGAAGTCGATATTCACAAGGGTTGGTTAGAATGTTTGGCAGATCCAAACTGTAATGATGTGGAGCTTTTCCCAGGATACGAAAGCCAAATTCCACAGAGTATAAAAGAATGGCCAGGAAATGGTGTGGATGGTGAACTTCCATATCAATTGGCTCCTTTTATCGATCGCGATGGAGATGGCTACTATGACTATTTAGTAGATTACCCAGCATATGACATTGATAAGGAGTTTGACTGTCGCGATAAGGAGACGGATGTTCTTTATGGTGATCAAACAATCTGGTGGGTTTATAATGATCGTGGAAACGTTCATACTGAATCTCAGGCTGGTGCGCTAGGTTTTGAAATTCGCGCACAAGCTTTTGCTTTCTCTACGAATGATGAGGTGAATAATATGACGTTCAATAATTATCGTATTATCAATCGTTCCACCTTTCGCTTAACGAATACTTATTTTTCTACATGGTTTGATCCAGATTTAGGGAACTATACGGATGATATCATAGGTTGTGATATTGCGCGTGGTTTAGGATATTGTTATAATTCAGATACAGAAGATGAAGGTCCATTGGGATATGGCTTGAACCCTCCAGCAGTTGGCTTTGATTTTTTCCAAGGCCCCTTTGCAGATTACTTCGATGGTCAAGATAATGACCGTGACGGATGTGTTGATGGTGTGAAAGACCTGGAAACTGGTCTTTGTGTTGCTGAGGATCCTGCAACTGGAGTAAACGAACGTATCATCATGAGTCAATTCATGTACTATAATAATACAGCATCTCCTATTTCAGGTAATCCAGATAACGCTACTCATTTCTATAATTACATGCGTGCATTATGGAAAAATGGCTCCGAATTAATCATTGAAACACCTTCAGGTCCTGGTGATCAAGGGAATGGTGATGGTTTCGTTGCTTCAGGCGCAGGAACGTCTACTCGTTTTGCATATCCAGGTATGTCTTATGATACTACGGGTGCTTACCCTCCATATGCTCCGGTAGACTGGTGGGAATCTCCTGCGAACCAGCAAGATAAGCGTGGTCTTCACAGTGCTGGTCCTTTCTCTTTAGCGCCTGGTGCATTGAACTTTGTAACCACTGGTGTTGTTTGGGAACGTGATCTTATTAATAATGACTTATTTGCGTCAGTTGAGAAAGTAATTATTGCGGATGATAAGGCTCAAAAGCTTTTTGACAACTGTTTTCAGGTACTAAATGGTCCTGACGCTCCAGATGTAAACATGCAGGAGCTTAATCGCCAGATTATCCTGAAGTTGACCTATGGGCCTGGTAGTAATAACCAAGGTTACTCCTACAGTGAGCGCGATCCGCTGATCACCGTAAGTGCTGACGATCGTGATTCAATTTTAAATGTGAATCCAAACTACTTCGATTACAAGTTCGAAGGGTTCCAAATCTATCAGCTGGCTAACAAGGATGTAAGTATCGCTGATGTTTATGATCCAACGCAAAGTAGAATGGTTGCCCAGTGTGACATCAAGAATGGTCTAACGCAACTGATCAATTGGGAGGTTGATCCAGATTTAAACGCGCTGGTTCCTCAAGACATGACATTGACTTCAAATAACGAGGGTGTATTCACTTCGTTCCTTATTTCAGAAGATCAGTTTGCTATTGGTAATCGTGACTTGATTAATCATAAAGAGTATCACTTTACCGTAATTGCCTACGGACAAAACCAGTTTGAGGAGTTTGATCCAACCATTGCTTCTGGTGGACAAAAGATTCCATTCTTGGCTGGACGTAGAAATATCAAAACATACACGGCCATTCCACATGAGATCGATGCTGAAAAAGGGGGGACAATTCAAGTCGCTCAATATGGTGACGGTCCGGAAATAACGCGCCTAGATGGTATTGGAAACGGTGCTGGTGAGTTAGAGTTACAACTTGAAGAAGTATCGAGAATATTGGAAGGTTATTCGTCAGGCCAACCCACGTACATGGGTGGTCTTGGCCCTGTAGCCATCAAGGTGATTGATCCTTTAGAAGTTAAAGATGGTCAGTATACACTGTCATTTGATAAGTCAAATAGTAATGCTAATTGGCAAATCGTTGATGGTTTAGGTCAGGTTTTAGCTGAATCGGATACGACGATTTCTTTTTACAATGAGCAAATTATACCTACTCTTGGTTTATCAGTTGCTATACAACAACCGGAAGCACCAGGTGGAGATGATGATGGCACGTACAACAACGGTATCATTACATCGGAAATTATTTATGACGATCCTTCGAAGGAATGGTGGTCTGGAATCGCTGATGATAAAAGCTACTCTCCATACAATTGGATCTTAGCGGGAACAAATAACAATCCTACGGAAGAGCCGGCTACTTTGTATCCGGATCAAAACGGCGATTCTAAAGGCTATTTCGAAAACATAGTAGAAGGAACCTGGGGACCTTACATGTATGCTTCAGGTAATAACCGTTTAGTAGTAAATGGCTTTGATAATTATGGTATGGGCCCAGCAGTTACTATCGGGAGAAATTTGAACGATGCTGCTGATTTACATTCTGTTGATATTGTATTTACGGCTGATAAAAATAACTGGACTCGAGTTCCGGTATTTGAATTGGCGGAGGAACCAGGCTTAAGTGAGCATGGTGACAAGAAATTGACGCAGCGCCAGGATACCTCTTGGACATTAGCTAATGGTGAGTTCAAGCGAGCACCAAACTTAGCTCCGGGTTGGTCTTATTTCCCTGGTTACGCGATCGATGTGGAGTCTGGAAAGCGATTAAATATGGCTTTTGGTGAAAATTCGTGGTTGCCAGGTGAGAATGGAAATGATATGTTGTGGAATCCAACGGATCGTGAATTCTTGCCACCAGGCAATAATGTGAATGGTGGTTATGTATTTGGTGGCCAGCATTACATTTATGTCTTTGCAGATGAGGACCGTATCGGAGGAACTCTTGAAGACCTTGAATACAAAGGTGGTGCAATTGCAGATTGGCCTTTAACGGACATCATGGAGGATTTAGTTCAAACAGGTGGTTTGGGAAATATAGCTCGTGCAAACTTTTGGAGAGCTTGTAGATGGGTAGGTATGCCAACCTTGCGAAGAGGTATGGAGTTTGATCCATACACGGAGCTTCCAACAGAAACTCGCATTAGAATTCGTATGAATACTCCTTATCAGAATAGAGATTTGCCTAATGCTTCGAACGAAGGCAATCCCGAATTTCTATTCAACACAAGTAATATTGCCACGAAGACTTATGTAGACTCGGTGGGTAGTTCCAAGCTCGAAACCATACGAGTAGTTCCTAATCCTTATTACGGATTTAGCTCCTACGAGACCTCACAGTTAGACAACATTGTGAAGATCACTAATCTCCCAGAGATTTGTACGATAAGTATCTTTACACCAAGCGGAACAATGATTCGCCAGTATAGAAAAGACAACAGTATGACTTATCTAGAATGGGATTTAAAGAATGCTTATAACGTCCCGATCGCATCTGGTGTTTATATAATTCACATTGATGCCGGTGATCTAGGTGAAAAAATTGTTAAGTGGTTCGGTGCTTTACGCCCGGTAGATTTGAACTCATTCTAAGCGAAGAAATAAGATGAAATTAAAGTTATTTGTCACCACGCTCTTCTCTGTTGCACTAATAGGATCTGCATTTGCAGGTAATCCTCAACGCGCAGGTTCTGCAGGAGCATCGGAATTATTGATCAATCCTTTTGCGCGGTCAGCGGGTTGGGGATCAGTTAATGTTGCAGGTGCTACCGGTATGGATGCGTCATTTGTAAATATTGCAGGTATTGCTGCTTTTAGTGGAAATACGGAAGTCACCTTCAATAATACCCAATGGATGGTGGGTGCAGGTATTGCTATGAATTCAGCAACCTTGATACAGCGCGTGAGTGACGTAGGTGTTCTTAGTTTAGGACTCTCAGCCTTTGATTATGGTCAATGGGAGGTCACTACAGAAAATCAACCGGAAGGTACAGGAGCAACGATCAGTCCGCAAAGTTTGATTATCAACCTAGGCTATGCTCAGAAGTTCACTGAAAACATCTATGGTGGTGCTAACGTGAAATTATACAGCAGTTCTATTTCTAATTTGAATACTAGCGGTGTTTGTTTTGATGCAGGCGTTCAGTATCGTACTGGTGTTGATGATCGCTTTAAGTTTGGTATTACATTGCGTAATGTTGGGCCAGGGATCACTTATGAAGGTGATGGGTTTGGTGTTACATTACCAGTGCCTACTCAAGGTGTAGCGTATTCACAAACATTTGAAAGTCGGTCTGCGATCTTTGAGCTACCTACCTCTTTGAGTATCGGTGGTTCTTACGATTGGGAATTAGAGAATGGCGAAGTCACCGCAGCATTGAACTTCACTTCTAACGCTTTTGAAAAAGACACGTATCACGCAGGGGTTCAATACAGTTTGAAAAAATTATTTGAGGTGCGCGTAGGATATAAGGCTTTCGATGACAGAACGGATGGTACGTCAACTACGGCGATTTCGGGAATTTGTGGCGGATTTAGCTTTAATGTCCCCACGGGTGAGGATGGTAGTTTTGCCATCGATTATGCATATAGAGGAACAACGTCTGCTTTTGGTGGAATTCACTCTATAGGTGCAAGAATCAATTTGTAATAGAGAAAATAACATACCTTTGAATAACAAAAGAGGCCCGGTGGGCCTCTTTTGTTGTCAATACACAATTATATGTCACTAATAAATTACTATACAGCAGAAGGCTTGAAAAAGCTTCGCGAAGAGTTAGACTATATGAAGTCTACAGAGCGTTTGTCAATATCAAACCAAATCGGGGAAGCCCGCGACAAGGGGGATTTGAGTGAGAATGCAGAATATGATGCAGCCAAGGAGGCACAGGGTATGCTTGAGATGAAGATATCTAAACTCGAAGATGCATTAGCGAATGCCCGCGTTCTAAACGAGGAGAATATTGACCTATCTAAAGTAGGTGTTCTTACCAAGGTTAAAATCAAAAATGCTTTAAACGGCGCTACGGTGACCTACAGTTTAGTTGCTGAAAAAGAGGCTGACATTAAACAGAATAAAATATCTGTGAGCAGTCCCATCGGCAAGGGTCTTCTGGGAAAGAAGATAGGTGAGGTCGCAGAGATTGAAGTTCCAAGAGGTGTGATGAGTTTTGAGGTGCTAGAGATCACCACTGCCTAAAATTAAGATAATGTCGAGCGTTTTCACAAAAATCATCCAGGGTGAAATACCATGCTACAAAGTGGCAGAAGACCACTCAAATATTGCGTTTTTAGATATTCGTCCCTTACAGAGAGGTCATCTACTTTGTGTGCCTAAAGTGGAAGTCGACGAGTTGTATGAACTTCCTAAGGAGGCTTACGACAGTTTGATGAGTTTCTCTCAAAGAGTGGCTAAAGCTTTAAAGCAATCTGTAAAATGTAAACGCGTAGGTTCTATAGTATTAGGAATGGAAGTCCCCCATGCTCATATTCATTTGGTCCCGATAAATACCGAAAGCGAATTAAGCTTTACCAATGAGCATCTAAACTTTACTCAAGCTGAGATGCTAGAACTGGCCTCGACTATTTCAGACGCTCTGGATTCTGTTGAATAAACGTTGACCATCCTGCACTTTTTCCTTTAGTGGTGGATTTTTTTCCGGTTCCATGTTTTGGAGAAGGCAGACCTGAGTTCTGATGGTGGTGACAAATGGCTACAGCTAATGCATCAGAAGCATCTAGATATTTATGTTCAACGCCGGGATACATTGCCTGCAGCATACTACTAACCTGTTCTTTACTGGCATTTCCGTTGCCTACTATACTTTTTTTTATTAACCTTGGGCTGTACTCAAATACGGGTATTTGCTTAGATAATGCGGTTGCCATGCATACGCCTTGAGCTCGTCCTAGCTTTAGCATGGACTGTACGTTCTTACCGAAAAATGGTGCTTCTAGCGCCATTTCATCTGGTTTATAGAGCTCTACAACTTTACTGAGCTCGTTAAATATAGATGCTAATCGGGTATAATGATCTAGCTTGGAATTGAACTTCAGAACATCTAATGTAATTGGCTTGATCTCGCCATTAACAATATGTATGATACTATACCCCATTACAACGGTACCCGGATCTACACCTAAAATAACCTTATCTATTAACGTCATGTCTTATAGTAAAAGTCCTATTATTCCTGCGGTATAAAGAGAGGCCATTGTACCTGCAATTAATGCTTTAACACCAAGCTCACTTAATTCCTTTCTTCTGGAAGGTGCAAGTACACCGATCCCTCCAATTTGTATTCCGATACTAGAAATATTAGCAAAGCCGCAAAGCATATAAGTGGCGAGTACTACGGAGCGTTTTGACTCAAAAAGACCCTCGTTGCGCATCTCTGTTAAACTTACATATGCGTAAAACTCATTCAGAATAGTTTTCTCTCCTAACAACTGGCCTACAAGCATGATGTCTCCAGATGGTACTCCCAACAGCCATGCAACAGGACTTAGTATGGAGCCTAAGATAAATTGTAATGAGAAAGAATCAAACTGACCATTAGTAACATTATTCGTCCAGGCGTTTAGTCCGGTCCATTCACCCAAGGTGTTCACTATCATGTAATTAGCGCCATAAACAAGTGCCACAAATACGAGTAACATCGCGCCTACATTTACCGCTAGCTTTACACCTTGTGTAGTTCCGTTAGAAATTGCGTCGAGGGCGTTAGCACCCATAGATTGTTTACTAATTTCAGCTACATCTCTCACTTTTTCGGTCTCAGGAAGTAATATTTTAGCACTAATTATAGCGGCTGGAGCGCTAAGTACGGATGCTATAATAAGGTGTTTAGCAAACTCTATTTTATCTGCTTCGTTAGCACCTCCTAAATAGCCAATATAGGCCGCTAGTACTCCACCTGCGATAGTGGCCATACCACCACTCATTAAACATAAAAGCTCTGATCGAGTCATCTTTTCGATGTAAGGCTTTACGAGTAGTGGTGCTTCAGTTTGTCCTATAAATATATTTCCAGCGGCAGCTAATGACTCGGCGCCAGAGAGATTTAATGTTTTTCGCATTACCCAAGCCATCCCTTTCACAACCTTTTGAAGGATACCAAAGTAATAGAGTAGTGAAGTTAATGCTGAGAAAAAGATGATGGTAGGCAATACTTGGAATGCAAATAGGTAACCGTAACTTTCCGTATTAGTAACAAGCCCGCCAAACAAAAACTCTGAACCTTCTCTAGTAAAATCTAAAACGGTTACGGCAGCAACACTAAACTTGTCAAACGCCCAGGAGAACCCAGGAACTTTAAGTACCGCAACGGCTAAAAGAAATTGAAGTCCTAAGCCTTTGATTACCGTCCACCAATTAATGGCTTTTTTGTTTGAACTGAAAAGCCATAGTATTGCCGTTAGTACGGCTATACCTAATAAAGTACGTAGGATTATCATGTCAGTTTATCTATTTTATCTCTTAGTTGAGCTGCGCGTTCGTAGTCTTCGTTTTCTACGGCTTCATTCAAGTCGTTTTCTAGATCTTCTAATGAGGGACTGTCCTGAGTCAATGACTCGTCGCTGTCTGTCATCATTGAATCGTCAATGTCTGCAGATTTTTCTTCTTGGTCATTAATTCCTGCTTGTTCTAGAATATCGTTTGTTGCGAATATAGGACATGGAATGCGGACTGCTAAGGCGACTGCATCTGAAGGCCTTGAGTCAAAAGTCATCTCGACACCACCCTCCGTTAAACTATAAATAGATGCGAAAAAGACTCCGTTTACTAAGCGATGTATTACCACTTTAGTCACTGTGACCTTCATCTCGTTCAGCATATTATGCCAAGTGTCATGGGTCATAGGACGTGGTGGTGCGACCGACTTTTCCATCGCGACTGCAATGCTCTGGGCTTCCGCACCGCCTATAACAACAGGAAGCTTACGACCTTGTCCTTCCTTTTCGGCTAGGATAAGTGCGTAAGCTCCTGACTTACCTTGACTGTACGATAATCCTTTTACAGTGATTTCTATTTCATGCATTATTGATCAGCCTTGAAGGCGCGCAAGGTGTCCACTAACTTAGGGACCACCTGAAAGGCATCGCCGACAATTCCGTAGTCTGCAGCTTTGAAGAATGGTGCTTCAGGATCTGTGTTTACGACTACGATCGTTTTTGATGCGCTTACCCCAGCAAGGTGCTGTATGGCGCCAGAAATTCCGATAGCAATATACAGATTAGGGTTGACTTGAATACCGGTTTGCCCTACGTGTTCGTTATGTGGACGCCATCCAATATCACTGACTGGTTTTGAACAAGCTGTTGCAGCGCCTAAAACATCTGCCAACGCTTCTATCATACCCCAATGCTCAGGTCCTTTTAATCCACGTCCAGCACTGACTACTACGTCTGCTTCCGGAAGTGCGATTTTACCGGAGGCTATGGTTATTTCTTCGACACTTAAAAGATCATTGCCTTCTGCCTGTGTTTCAGTGACGGTACATGCAGTAGGGAATTCTTGTACACCAATACTGTTCGGAACGAAGCAAATAATTGGCATTTCGCTCGACAGCTCGATGGTCTCAATGCCCTTTGAAGAAAAGGCACCTCGCTTAACCGTCAAAGGCGAGATAGTTATTGGGGTAGAGGTGGTATTACTACTTAATGCACCGGAACTGAGTGCAGTAAAAGCGGGCGCAACAGATTTTCCGAAATTTGTACCGGAAATCACAACGCCTGAAGCATTTTGAATGAGCGCTTGAAGCTGTTGCGCAAGACCAAATCCTGTCTTTGCTATTTCAAACGTTAGTACCTGGTCTGCACCATATTCTCCCAAAACTGATGGATTGGAAACCACAGAACTTGTAAGTGCAGTGACCGAAGTATTTAAAGAATTGGCCCAAATCCTAGCATAGGAAACCGCCTCAAAAGAGGATTTTTTATAGGCACCATTCCAATCCTCTACATAAACAAATATTGACATAGCTAATTAACAGTTAAATGGCTTTCGCCTCTTCATGTAACAATCTGACTAATTCTTCCACATTCTCTGGGTCAATCATTCTCACCGCAGTTTTCACTACGGGTTTGTCGAACGAAACCGCTTTAGTGGGAGCAACACCTTCAACAGCCATCTCTATTTTTAATGGTTTTGAGCGGGCGGACATAATGCCCCTCATGTTAGGAATACGAAGGTCTTTCTCTTCGACTATACCCTTTTTACCCCCAATAACCATAGGTAAAGTGGCTTTAAAGGTTGCGTGGCCGCCGTCAATTTCCGCTTTTGTTGTTGCCTCAGAGCCGCTGAGGTCTAATCCAACACAAGCATTTGTGAATGGTAATTGGAGTAAAGCTGCGATCATTGCGGGCACTTGCTGTCCGTTATAATCTATGCTTTCTTGTCCACAGATGATCAGATCGTAAGAATTTGCCGAGATGTGGTTCTTAATGTTTTGGGCTACTGTGATTGCGTCCGAGGGGATGGCATCTATTCTTACTGCTTGATCAGCGCCTATGGCTAAAGCCTTGCGCAAGGTGGGCTCAGTTTCAGGACCGCCAACGTTTAATACGGTGATTGTTCCGCCTAGCGATTCTTTTAAATGCAATGCTTTGGTGAGACCAAATTCATCATAAGGATTTATGACGAATTGGACACCGGTGGCATCTAAACTATGGCCATCACTGGTAAAGTTGATTTTTGCCGTAGTATCTGGTACATGACTGATACAAACTAGGGTATTCATGTTATCAAGGTTTTAAACTGCTACTAATTTACTATGCACGCATAATATTTCCAAGTTAAATCGTTCTAAAAAGTTAAGAATTACCAATTCAACAATACCACTTCACAATCCTTGAAAACTTTGTAGTGACTGTAGGTGTTCTTTGAGTGATTGATTGAAAATGTTAGGAAATTAATTTCTCGTCATATTAAAATAGGCATACCTCCTCAATGCATCTTATATTTGCCGTCCTGACACATCTTTTACTATGAAAACTATACAGTTTAGAGAGGCCGTTTGCGAGGCCATGAGTGAAGAAATGAGACGCGACGAAACCATCTTTTTGATGGGAGAAGAAGTTGCCGAATACAATGGTGCCTACAAGGCTTCAAAAGGAATGTTGGACGAGTTTGGAGCGAAGCGTGTGATAGATACGCCTATAGCTGAGCTTGGTTTTGCAGGCATCTCAACCGGTGCTGCAATGAATGGACTTCGCCCTATTGTGGAGTTTATGACATTCAATTTTTCTATGGTTGCCATTGATCAAATCATCAATAATGCTGCTAAAATGAAGCAGATGTCTGGTGGCCAAATCAATGTTCCCATCGTATTTAGGGGTCCTACGGGTTCCGCCGGTCAACTTGGAGCTACGCACAGCCAATCTTTCGAAAGTTGGTTTGCGAACTGTCCCGGACTAAAAGTGATTGTTCCTTCCACTCCTTATGATTGTAAGGGTCTTTTAAAAAGTGCCATTCGCGATAATGATCCTGTAATCTTCATGGAAAGTGAGCAGATGTATGCAGATAAAGGTGAGGTACCGGAGGGTGAATACTTACTTCCTATTGGAGTAGCTGATGTGAAGCGCAAAGGAACGGATGTAACTATAGTTTCCTTTGGTAAGATCATCAAGATTGCTTTTGAAGCTGCTGACATTTTAGCGAAAGAGGGTATTTCATGCGAGATTATTGATCTTCGCACAGTACGTCCAATCGACTACGCAACGGTCATAGAGAGTGTTAAGAAAACCAATCGATTGGTTTGTCTTGAAGAGGCTTGGCCTTTAGGCTCCATAGCGACTGAAATCACATATAAAGTTCAGCAAGAGGCGTTTGACTATTTAGACGCTCCTATCAAGCGTATCACTACATTAGATACGCCCGCTCCTTATTCTCCAACCTTATTAAAAGTTTGGTTGCCGCAACTTGAGCAGGTTTTAGATGCTGTTAAATCAGTGATGTATATTAAATAATTAGGCAGTTTTTATTGGCTTTGCACAATAACAACTCAATCGCTTATATTTGCAGCCCTTTCCACGAATGTGGGAAGGGCTGATTATATTAAATCAAACCATAGTTTAAGACAAAATGGAAAATCTAATTTACTTGGTACCCATGTTTGGTATCGTTGGACTTATTTACATGTTCGTGCTCCGCAATTGGGTACTTAAGCAGGATAAGGGAACAGAAAAAATGGCAAAAATTGCCAAATATATTAAAGAGGGTGCCTTGGCATTCTTAAATGCAGAATACCGCATTTTAGCAATTTTTGTTGTGATCGCGGGTATATTATTAGGAGTAGTTTCTTCCATAGTACCCTCAACACACTGGTTTATAGTTGTTGCATTTGTTATAGGTGCCGTATTCTCTGCAGTGGCAGGAAATCTTGGAATGCGTATCGCAACTGATACTAACCTTAGAACTACCCACGCTGCCCGTACGTCGTTACCTCAGGCCTTGAAAGTTTCTTTCCGTGGTGGTACTGTGATGGGCCTAGGGGTTGCTGGTATGGCAGTTTTTGGACTCAGTGTACTTTTTATAATTCTCATGAATTGGTTTGTCACAGGTGGCGAAGCGGAATTCTATGGGCAAATGACGGTCGTTTTGGAAGCTTTAGCTGGATTCTCTTTAGGAGCTGAATCCATTGCCTTGTTTGCACGTGTTGGTGGAGGTATTTATACCAAAGCTGCGGATGTGGGCGCAGATCTTGTAGGAAAGGTTGAAGCAGGTATTCCAGAAGATGATATACGTAATCCTGCAACTATCGCAGATAATGTTGGTGATAATGTAGGTGATGTAGCCGGAATGGGAGCTGATTTATTTGGTTCTTATGTAGCTACTGTACTAGCATCAATGGTATTGGGTAACTACGTCATTAACGATCACTATAATTACGGTGCAGGGAAAGACTTTTTAGAAAACCTAGGCCCTATAATGCTACCCTTAATGATAGCAGGAGTAGGAATTATATTCTCAATCATCGGTACTTTATTCATTCGTATCAAGGACAATAGCGCGAAAGAGCCAGAGGTTCAGCGCGCATTGAATATGGGTAACTGGATTTCTATTGTTTTAACAGCAATTGGGTCTTACGTGTTGATTAAAATGCTTTTGCCTGAGACGCTTCACATGACGTTCTTCGGAGAGGGTACTGCTAGTAATCCAGAGGGCTATAAAGAGGTGACTCAAATGGCTGTTTTTGGTGCGGTTATGGTTGGATTAGTTGTAGGTGCTTTAATATCTTACTTCACGGAGTACTATACGGGATTGGGTAAGAAACCAATTCTCGACATTGTTCAAAAATCTGCAACAGGTGCAGGAACAAATATTATTGCAGGCTTAGGCGTAGGTATGATTTCTACGTTTGCACCTATCCTTCTTTTTGCAGCAGCTATATGGTCTTCGTATGCATTTGCAGGGTTTTACGGTGTAGCAATTGCCGCATCAGCAATGATGGCAACTACAGCAATGCAATTGGCTATAGATGCATTTGGACCTATTGCGGATAACGCTGGAGGTATCGCAGAGATGAGCGACTTACCAGATGAGGTTCGTGAGCGTACAGATATTTTAGATGCTGTAGGGAATACAACAGCTGCTATAGGTAAAGGATTTGCTATTGCGTCTGCAGCACTTACTGCTTTGGCGTTGTTCGCAGCCTTTGTAACTTTTACCGGTATTGATGGTATTAACATTTTTAAAGCTCCTGTACTTGCCATGTTGTTTGTAGGTGGTATGGTACCAGTTGTATTTTCTGCCTTAGCAATGAATGCGGTAGGTAAAGCAGCTATGGAAATGGTAAAAGAAGTACGCCGCCAATTCAAGGAAATCCCAGGTATTATGGAGTACAAGGCAGAGCCTGAGTATGACAAGTGTGTTGCGATTTCCACAAAAGCATCCTTAAGAGAAATGATGTTGCCTGGTGCTATGACTATCGCTTTTCCTTTAGTCGTTGCTTTCTTGCCAATGTTGTTCGGTTACTCAAGTCAAGACTCGGCAGAGATGCTAGGTGGATACATGGCAGGTGTTACTGTATCAGGTGTTCTTTGGGCAATTTTCCAAAATAACGCTGGTGGTGCATGGGATAATGCTAAAAAGTCATTTGAAGCGGGTGTGATGATTGATGGTGAAATGACTTACAAAGGTTCTGAGGCTCATAAAGCTGCGGTAACTGGCGATACAGTAGGTGATCCTTTCAAGGATACTTCAGGTCCATCCATGAATATTTTGATTAAACTTACTTGTTTAGTTGGCTTAGTGATTGCACCAATTTTAGGTGACGGCCATGAAGAAGATTCAAATGCACATGCGGACAATATCGAAAACACTGCAATGTTAGCTAATCAGGCCTTCGAAATGAAGAACCAGAAGTTAACCGTAGAAGGTCCTCTGTATTCAGGAGCAGCAATGGCGACATTATTAACCGTTGATTCAGAAAGTGGAAGAGCTACCCTTACGATGGAAGTTAAACAAGAAGATTTTAGCGGTTTATTTGAAACAATAGAAGGCCATACTGACGGTCAATCTTTTGACTTTAATGGCGTCTTCAAAACTTCCAACGGTGAAGAATTTCCTTCGAACGTTCACTTCTTTAATAATGGAGAGAATTTAGAAGAGTTCTTTTTGATGATCCAATAGAATTTTAAAATAGAAATGATAAAAATCCTCCGAACGCATAACGTTCGGAGGATTTTTTTTGTCTTTTTCTTTAGTTTGGCAAAGCACCAAATGCTAGAATGATGCGCTGGTAAAAAGATATAAGGTTATGATAACCTTCTACACTGATGCGTTCATTCGTCCCATGAATGGAAGACAATTCATCTGGTTGCAGTTCAACGGGTAAAAATCGATAGGTATTCTTTGAAAGCCCTGAGAAGTTTTTAGAATCTGTACCTCCTATGGTTAAATAAGGACTGACTAACGCCTCTGGAAAGGTTTGAGTGATACTTCTTCCGATGGCGATAAATGCCTGAGATTTAGATGACGAGGTTGCTGTGGCCTCACTACCGGAATGTTGGTACCTTGTAACGATTCCTCCAAATTTTGCAGCAGCTAGCTCATAGGCCCGTACAATATCTGCTTGCGTTGTGCCTGGTAGAATACGCGTATTACAAACTACCCTTGCATTAGCGGGAACAACGTTGTCTTTTATTCCGGCACTGATCATCGTTGCGATCGCTGTATTATTAGTTAGTGCCCTTCCCGTATTTGATTTTTGATAGGAGGCAAGAATAATCGAATTAGTCAAGGGTCTGAGGGCAAAAATAGTTTTCATTCCTAAAGACATCTCGGGACTAAGATGGGTAATGAAATCTTCTACCGGATCTGAAAATTGTGCATGGAAGACTTTAGCGCTTTGAATGTAGGTTACAAACTCTGCGGCCTTGGCAATCGCGTTTTCGCGTTCAGGCATGCTACTGTGACCACCGGCGAGATTAAAATTCACTTCTACGGAGAGGTATCCTTTTTCTGCGATCCCTATTAACGCGACAGTTTTATTCCTTAGTCCAGGAATACTCCCTTTTAAAATGACCCCACCCTCGTCTAATATGGCTTCGAAGAATAGGTTTTTATCTCGGCAATATTCAGCGACTAAACGAGCGCCGCCGCTGCCGCCGATTTCCTCATCTTGCCCTAGAGAAAAATAAAGATTGTTTTTGGGCGCCCAACCAGTCTTTAGCATAGACTCTAAGGCTTCTAAAGTGCCCAGGGCAGAGCTTTTATCATCTAGAGATCCTCTACCATAGATGTAGCCGTTTTCGACTGCGCCTTTGAAAGGTCCCCAATCCCATTGCTTGAGACTTCTTTGATCGACGGGCACTACGTCAACGTGAGAAATAAATAAATAGTTTTGAGCTTTACTTGAGGATCCTTTTAGTTGGATGAGCAGCGTGTATTGCCCAAAAGTATCAACTTCCGCAGTAGCCCATAGGTAAGGATAGTCGTTGTTTAATTGTGCCAGCAAGCCATCAAAGGCACTGCTATCTATCATTTCCGGGACCTGTGATATTGTTTTAAAGGTAAGGGCATGGGCCAGCCGTAGCTCTGAGGCGTCATTAATCTCAGGATTTTTCGCGGTGACACCAGTTTGGAACGTATCCTGGACGGAAAAGAGTAGTAACGTCGCGGCTGCAGTGACCGCGATAATAGCGAATAGAGATGCTAGAAGGAATTTTTTCATAATGCTGTTGCTAAATATGCCCTTTGTAACTTTGTCTAAAATACGATTAGATGTACACAGGATTACTTCACCTCCACCACTGGATGCCATTTTTGTGGCTATTACTAATGTTAGTGGTCATAGTTCAGAACTTTTTAGTTTGGAAATCAGATAAACAATTTACTGCTAGTTTGTTGAGACAGAATAAAATCACTCTAATACTGACTCACATTCAGGTAACCGTAGGTCTAGTGATGTTAATTGGTTTTAATCTAGACATGTTTCAGGATATGGGAAGTGTAATGGGAGACGCTGTCTTGCGTTTTAAATACATTGAGCACCCTACAACCATGTTGATTGGCGCGGCATTAGTGACTGTAGGAAACGCGAAAAGTAAGCGCAGCCATCAGGATAATGATAAATCGAAGCACATAGTGATATGGTTTGGTATTGGTCTTTTATTGATAGCTACGAGATTTCCTTGGGCAGAATTTCTACAAGGAGCATAATCCTTATATAACTATATGTTAGAGCTTAAAACTAAGAAAGCGCCTAAAAGAGAACGTTGTATCCTTATAGCGGTGATCCACCAGTTACAAGATGAGGAAAAGACGTTCGAATATCTTGAAGAACTTCGCTTTTTAGCTGAAACCGCAGGAGCGGATACGGTACATACGTTTACTCAAAAACTTACTAAAGCGAATCCAAAGACTTTCCTGGGAACAGGGAAAATGGAGGAAATTACTGGGTATGTTAAGGCCGAGGACATAGACATGGTCGTCTTTGATGATGAACTTACACCTTCACAGCTTAAGAATATTGAGGCACTCGTTGGCGTCAAGGTGATGGATCGAACTAATCTGATTCTTGATATTTTCGCGGCAAGAGCGCAAACATCCTATGCTCGGACACAGGTGGAATTGGCCCAGTTACAATACCTTCTACCTCGCTTGACGAGATTATGGACTCACCTTGAGCGCCAAAAAGGTGGAATAGGGATGCGTGGTCCAGGAGAAACTCAGATTGAAACAGATAGAAGAATTATTCAGCAGAAAATTGTTCTGTTGAAGAAGAAACTCGAGAAGATTGACTTACAAATGAGCACTCAAAGAGGCAACAGAGGTAAGCTGAGCAGGGTGTCTATTGTAGGGTATACAAATGTTGGGAAAAGTACTTTGCTGAACCTGTTGTGTAAAACAGATGTATTAGCGGAGAATAAACTTTTTGCAACACTGGATACAACCGTTAGAAAGATCAACATCGATAATTTGCCTTTGCTGCTGACAGATACAGTTGGTTTTATCCGAAAACTTCCTACCCAGCTTGTAGAGAGCTTTAAATCGACCCTAGATGAGGTGAGAGAATCCGATGTGCTTTTACATGTAGTGGATATAAGTCACCCTAATTTCATGGACCATATAGAAAGCGTAAACACTATTTTACAAGAGATCGATAGTTTGGATAAACCAACCATCATGGTCTTTAATAAAATTGACGCATATACCTTTGAAGAGGCCCATGAGTTTGATTTAGAATTGACTTCTAGAAATTATGATTTAGAGCATTGGAAGCGAAGTTGGATGAATAAAATTGGCGAGAGGGCCGTTTTTATCTCTGCCCAAGACAAAAGCAATATTGATGAATTACGCCGTACCCTTTACAGGGTGACTGCTGAAATTCATGCGACAAGGTTCCCATTTAATACATTTCTGTACTAAAAAATCAACTCATTATGAGTAGCAGATCAATAAAGAAAAAAGATACTCTTCATTACCACCAGTATCCTAAACCTGGTAAAATCGAGGTTGTTCCTACAAAGCCGTCTAACTCTCAAAGAGATTTAAGTATAGCTTATTCACCTGGAGTGGCGGAGCCTTGTATGGAAATAGCAGCGAATCCTGAAGATGTATATAAGTACACTGCCAAAGGTAATTTAGTTGCGGTGATTACAAATGGAACTGCAGTATTAGGGCTAGGGGACATAGGTCCTGAGGCTTCTAAACCCGTCATGGAAGGAAAGGGAGTGCTTTTCAAAATATTTGCTGATATTGATGTATTTGACCTTGAGTTGGATGCTGCTGATCCCGATAAGTTTATCGATACTGTCAAAGCGCTCGCGCCTACTTTTGGAGGCATTAACCTTGAGGATATTAAGGCACCAGACTGCTTTTACATTGAAAAAAGATTAAAGGAAGAGCTGGATATACCAGTCATGCATGACGACCAACACGGTACCGCAATCATTACTTCAGCGGCACTACTCAATGCACTTGAAATTGCAGACAAAAATATTGCAGAAATTAAGGTTGTTTTCAACGGCGCTGGTGCCTCAGCGATTTCTTGTGCGAAGCTATACCTCGCTTTGGGAGTGAGGTCGGAGCACTTATACATGTGTGACTCTAAAGGATTGATCACAGCATCAAGAGACAGCCTTACTCCAGAGAAGGCTCTATTTGCGCAGCATCACGAAGCATGCGGTTTATCTGATGTGATGGAAGGTGCTGATGTTTTCGTTGGCTTGTCAAAAGGAGGTGTGGTCTCTAAAGAAATGGTCAAGAGTATGGCTCCTGACCCCATTGTATTTGCTTTAGCGAATCCCGACCCCGAAATAATCTACAAGGATGCCATGTCGGCTCGTGAGGATATTATTATGGCTACTGGTAGAAGTGATAATCCAAACCAGGTGAATAATGTATTGGGTTTCCCCTTCATTTTTCGTGGAGCGCTTGATGTTCGAGCAACAGCTATTAACGAGGAGATGAAGCTAGCGGCAGTTAGAGCCATTGCTGAATTGACTAAAGAACCGGTTCCAGAGATGGTGAACCTTGCCTATGGCGAGAGTAATCTCTCTTTTGGCAAAACATACATTATCCCAAAACCATTTGATCCAAGGTTAATAACTACCGTAGCTCCTGCTGTTGCAAAGGCAGCGATGGACTCTGGTGTGGCAAAGAACCCTATTACTGATTGGAAGGCGTATAATAGAGAGCTTAGTGACAGACTTGGTCGTGATGATAAGTTCCTCCGTTTACTGAACGAAAACGCGATTATTAAACCGCAAAGAATTGTCTTTACCGAGGGTGATCAATACAGGATTTTAAAAGCAGCTGAGATACTTCTGAGTAGTGGAACAGCGATACCCATTCTTCTAGGTCCAGAAGACCGTATCCATGAGATTATAGAAGAGTATCAGCTAGAATTATCAGGCGTACAGATTATTGATGTATCTAAGGAACGAGCGATGCGTGAAGAGTTTGCGCTTAAATTGTATGAGTTACGCAAACGCCGTGGGTGGACCCTTGCTGAGTGTAAATCAAAGGTTAAGACCAGAGATTACTTCGGTAATATGATGCTCAAAGAAGATAAGGCTGATGCACTTATTAGTGGACTAACCGTGAAATATGCTACGGCACTTAGACCAATCCTGAGAACTATTGGCACAACTGAGGGTGTGAGCAAGGCTGCCGGGATGTATATCCTACTTACAAAAAGAGGTCCGATGTTCTTTGCTGACACAACTATTAATTTCGACCCTACGGTGGAGGATTTGGTTCAAATGGTACTTAATGTGGCAGATACGGTTCGCAGAACCAACATTACTCCAAAAGTAGCCCTGTTGAGTTATTCTAATTTTGGATCAAGCAATGGACCAGATGCGGTTAAAATGGCCAAGGCTAGTGCGATTTTACGCAGGGAGCACCCTGACTTGATTGTTGATGGTGAAATTCAAGCAAACTTTGCTTTGAGTCCTGAATTAATGGAAGAGAGTTTTCCGTTCTCTGACCTTGTAGGTCATCGTCCAAATGTGTTCATTTTCCCAAACCTTGCGGCAGGAAATATTACGTATAAAATGCTCCAAAGTTTTGGTGCAGCGGAGGCCATTGGACCCATGTTGATCGGTACTAAGAAAAGCGCACACGTTCTCCAGCTCGGAGCTTCTGTTCGAGAGATTGTTAATATGGCGACACTTGCTGCAGTAGATGCAAGAAGTAGAAAAGCCATGAGTAATAGATCCGTTAAATAAGGCTATATAGGATAGGCCTCGATGGTGCGGCATCATTTTCTAGCGGAGCAACCTGTAGGTTTAAAAGATAAACTCCATCAGGCACTTCAATTGGGATATGGGCCAACTCGGTAATGGTTCTGTGTAAAGATTCTAATGGTGTGGGCCCCCAAAACGAGCGGTGACAAGCTAATGCTCCACCGTCTTCTTCTTGGTCCACACTGGGCTGATCAATAATGAGGTGATCAATTCCTGAACTTCGAAGAAACGAGCCTATTTCTGAGGCTAAAAAAGGCCAGTCCGTGTTGCTGTATTCCCGCAATAAACTGCCCTCATGTTGTTCAGTTCTGAGAATAACACTTTCCGTTTGATCCAACCAATGTTTACTGGATGCTCTTTCCCATTGTACCAGAAAATCATCAAACGTTACTACACCCTGAATAGGAGTTACAGTTAATAATACAGATTTCGTATAAGGATTTTTAAAATTCGAGTTAATGCTGTGGCGCTCCTTTGTAATGTGTCCTGCAGTTTCGGTATGTGTCCCGTGAGCATGCGGATTGAATGAAACATTAAAAAAATTAACAGCACCACCTAAGGCAACAGACCCCTTCCAATCTCCGAGTACTACGGGTTTAAATGTAGGAGCGTTGATATACCAAGCTCGAGCTACATCGCTAACCGCCATGCTCAGATCAGCCGATGGTTGATTTAAATCAATAGTATACGTTTGGTCATTAATAACGATTTGTGCTTTCATGGTTAATTAGTCTTCAATAAATAAATCTGAAATGATTCGATCGCTGACGATCCAATCACGTGCTGAAATCCTAAACCCTCCAGGTATTGCAATAATCTTATCCCGTTCAAGTGCGTTGTTCATGTTAAACGTAAATCGCGCTTCCATGTCAGGGTCCAGTCCTAATGGATCAAGATCCCTGGATAAGATAAAACCATCGCTCGTGTGTAGACGAACCATAAGACGCTCATTGAGTTTCTCTCGGACGGATAGATTTTCATAGTCACCAGCTTCGCCGCGTGCATAACGAATATTATTACTTACGTTCCATGACCGTTGCTCGCCATCAAACGAATGAGCACCTGGGCCAATTCCTAAATAGGGTTGGTAGGACCAATAGTGCGTGTTATGAATGCTTTGGCGGCCTGGTTGACTAAAGTTAGAGAGCTCATAGTGCTCGTAATTATGCTCCTTTGCCCAATCTCTTAGGTCTGCAAATTGCTGAAGAGCGATCTGCTCTGCAGGTAGGGTGACCTTTCCTGTTTTTACTTGTTTATCAAGCACGGTACGCTTCTCGACGGCAAGTATGTAACAACTGATGTGTGACGGCGCATAGGAATAAGCCATGTCTAAATTCTCTTTCCAGGAGGTAATTGATGAACCAATCATGCCATAAATGAGGTCAATAGAAAAGTTCGAAAATGCAGATGCATTGATCATTTCTAATGCTGAATGAGCCATATGAGAATCGTGGGCTCTATTGCAGGCTTTCAACTCCGTCTCATGAAAGCTTTGAATACCCAGGCTCAATCGGTTTATACCTATGTCGTACCAAGAATTTAGTCCATATAAGGTAATATCGTCTGGGTTTGCTTCCAAGGTTACTTCCATACCATGGGCACAAGAAAACAACGATTTTATTGCCTCTAGCAGTTCCTTTAATTCTGATGCCGCTAAAATGCTAGGGGTGCCTCCGCCAAAATAAACACTTTTCAGCGTCGCGGACTTCCAAGGGCTTAGTAAGGCTTTATTTTTGAGCTCTAGATGCATTTGAGCGAGTACACTCTCTTTCGTTTTAAGGTTTGTTGAGAAGTGAAAATCACAGTAATGGCAAGCTTGCTTGCAAAACGGGATATGTAAGTAGAGGCTGTTTTGAATCATTATAACGCAGCAGGTAAAACAATTTTAAAAGTGGTGCCCTTCTCAGAATTACTTTCAATTAGTGCGATACTCCCGTTATGGTACTCTGCTATAATACGTCTGGCTAGACTGAGGCCTAGACCCCAACCTCGATTTTTTGTAGTAAACCCCGGCTTGAAAATATTGCGTTGAATTTTTAATGGAATGCCTTTACCGGAATCATGGACAATAATGTTGATCGAATCTTCAAGGGGAGCAGCAGTTAAGCGGATGACACCACGACCTTCTACTGCATCCGTAGCGTTTTTCACTAAATTCTCGATCACCCAACTCATAAGTTGTGGGTTGTGCTTCGCTTTTAATTCTAAAGAGATGTCTTGCTCGAAACTCACTTTTTTACCCATTCTTGTACTCAGGTAATCCACTGTTTGTTGGAGTGTCCCGCTGAGGTCTGTATCCGTGAGTTCAGGATGAGAACCAATTTTGCTAAACCGCTCTGTGATTGAACTTAACCGGTCCACATCACGTTCCATTTCTTTGAATGCCATTTCAGTAGGATACTGCTCCTTCAAATAAGCGATCCAGCCAAGCAAGGCGCTTAGTGGTGTGCCTATTTGGTGTGCCGTCTCCCTAGCCATACCTGTCCAAACTTTGTTTTGTTCACTTCTTCGAGCATTTGAAAATGCCATGTAACTGATGAGCATGTAAATAGAAATCACCCCCAGTAACAACAGTGGATACCACCTTAGCTTGGTTAATAAACTTGATCCTTTGTAATATAAATAATTTGTTTTTCCATCGATGTAGGTATTCTCGATCATCTGTCCAGAATTATCGAATTCATCAAGCTTTTTAGCGAGGTATTTCTTAGGATTTATCTCGGGAATATCTAGATTCCTGTGAGCGATTATTTGACCATCTTGATCCGTCAGAATAACGGGTATGGTTTTGTTGTCTTGAATAATTTGGGAATAAAAAGAGAGGTTACTGTCATCGTCAGCTAGGAAAACAGCTTCAACGGCTTTAGCCCAAAGCTTGATTTTACGCTCTTCCTCTAGGCGTAGTTCTTTGAGAAAAGATTCGGTGTAAAACAGGGATACAATACCAATGATTACTCCAAAAGTAATCAAGGCGGCTTTCCACCAATTTTTACCGGTATACACGTCCCATTTCATTCCACTAATTTAGGGGTTTCTTTGCTATCTTTGTGGATATGTCAAAAGCCCTCGTCATCATACCTACGTATAACGAAATTGAAAACATCAGTAAGATGTTGGATACCGTCATGGGCCTTGAAACCAAGTTTGATATACTTATTGTAGACGACGGTTCTCCAGATGGAACAGCTCAGGTAGTCCGTGAGAAGATGTCAGAATTTGATGGAAGAATTCACCTTGAAGAACGCAGTGGAAAACTGGGTTTAGGCACAGCCTACATCCATGGGTTTCACTGGGCATTGGCAAGGAAATACGAATTTATATTTGAAATGGATTGTGACTTCTCTCATGACCCTATGGATCTGTATCGCTTATTAGAGGCTTGTATGACTGGAGCAGATGTTGCTATTGGCTCAAGATATGCTACAGGAGTAAATGTTGTGAATTGGCCCATGAGTCGTGTTCTGCTTTCCTATTTCGCCAGTGTTTATGTGCGATTTGTTACGGGCATGCCCGTTCAGGATGCAACCGCAGGATTCATTTGCTATAAACGAGCAGTTTTAGAGTCGTTTAACTTTTCAAAAATTCAGTTCGCCGGATATGCTTTTCAGATTGAAATGAAGTTTAAATCATGGAGAAAGGGCATGACTCTTGTAGAAGTTCCTGTAATATTTACGGATCGAACAGAAGGCGAAAGTAAAATGTCTGGCGGCATCATTAAAGAAGCTATTTTTGGTGTGGTGAAACTCAAGCTGCGCAGTTTCTTCACCAAAGAATAACAACACTACCCAAACCCAATACATGCAAAAGTCTTACTTAATCAAGAATGCTCGCATCGTTAACGAAGGCGAAATTTTTGAAGGTGATTTATTAATAGAACAAGGTCGGATTGCTAAGATAGATGCGACCATAGGCCCGAAAAACGGAAACGTGGTCATCATCGACGCGGAAGGCAAGTACCTCATGCCTGGAGTCATCGATGACCAGGTCCATTTCAGGGAGCCTGGCCTTACGCATAAAGGTGACATATATTCAGAAAGTCGTGCAGCGGTAGCCGGTGGGATCACCTCCTACATGGAGCAACCAAACACCAAGCCTGTAGCAACTACTATCGAGGAATTAGAGAAAAAATATACCAGAGCCTCACAAGTCTCATTGGCAAATTACAGCTTTAATATGGGTGCTTCTAACGACAACTTAGAAGAGCTAAAGAAGGTAAGTAAGCGCAACGTCGCAGGGATTAAAATATTCATGGGCTCCTCTACAGGAAACATGCTAGTTGACCAGCAAAAAACTCTAGAAGGAATTTTTCAGTTAGATCATCAGCTGATTACCCATTGTGAGGATGAGGCCACTATAACGGCGAATTTAGAATTAGCAAAGGCGGAGTTTGGAGAACATATCCCAATGAGCATGCACCCTAAGATTCGCAGCGAACAGGCTTGCTTCCTTAGCTCATCCACCGCAGTAGCCCTTGCTAAAAAGTACAACAGTAGATTGCATGTGTTTCACATCTCTACCGCCTTAGAGACTTCACTATTCTCTAATAAAAAGCAGTTATCAGAAAAGAGAATTACCTCGGAAGTTTGTATTCACCATTTGTGGTTTGATGACAAACAATACGATGAAAAAGGGAGTTTAATCAAATGGAACCCGGCGGTAAAAACAGCAGCTGATCGTGAGGGTTTATGGAAAGCACTGTTGGATGATCGTATTGACGTCGTCGCAACGGACCATGCGCCGCATACCCTTAAGGAGAAATCTGGAAATTATCTTAACGCGCCCTCTGGAGGCCCTATGGTTCAGCATGCGCTGCCCGCGATGATGCAGAAAGTTTATGATGGAACCATCTCGATTGAAAAGGTTGTGGAGAAAATGTGTCACAATCCTGCCATACTTTTTAACATAGAGGAACGTGGATTTCTTCGCGAAGGTTTCCACGCAGATATAGTCTTGGTAGAGCCTAACCGGCCTTGGAGCGTGACTAAGGACAATATTTTATATAAGTGTGGTTGGTCGCCATTTGAAGGGACGCATTTTAAAAGTAAAGTGACCCATAGTTTTGTTGGCGGTCATCTTGCCTTTAAGGATGGAGAGTTTGACGATAGTAAATTGGGCGAGCGCTTGATATTTAATAGGGCGTAAATGAAAAAGACACTGGGACTTATTGTACTAACGGTCATGCTGTTTATTCAGTGTGGTAAGAAGGTGCAAACGGTTCCTAAAACAGTTGTTTCATTTGATCAAATGATTCCTCTGTTGGTGGATGTGCATCTCATTGAAGGAGCTAGGAATGGGTCCTTAATATTAGGCGATACAAACGATATTGAGGATTACTATGCAAAGGTTTATCAAAAGCATGGTATCACTGAGGACCAGTTTAAGAAAAGTTTTAAATTTTATAGTTCGTACCCTGAACTCTTCATTCCCATTTATGAAAAAGTCCTAGACTCTTTAAAGATAGATGGTTCCATTTTGACCAAAAACAACGTTGATCTAGAGTTCGATACATGAAAACAGTCCTAGTTTTTGCATTCCTATTTTGCGGTTTCTTATGCACCCATGCACAACACAAAGACCACTTAATGATCTCGGCAGCTAACGCGTCTAATTATCCTGCGCGCCTTGCTTATGAGGTCATTGATGATCGTGGTAAATCACTAAAAGTGGGGTTTATAGAACTCAATTCAGCACAGCACAAAGTGAGCATCACCCTGGAGCTTACTTCGGTTTTTGGCATACAAGTCTATGAAGATGCCAACCGTAACGGTAAAATGGATCGAGGTATATTCACACAACCTAAGGAGCGGTATGCTTTCAGCAACGCCGCCTGGATAACTTTGGGAAAACCAGACATCGAAGAAATGCTCGTGAAAAAAACTGGTACTTCAACTCAAGTTCATTTTCAGTTGAAATCGGTCACCGACTTCTAGAGTGTTTCAAGAAAACCCAGCACTTCTGCGGAGAAGAAATCTTTGGCTTCAGCGTGTACCCAATGCCCCGCCTCAGGTATTGTGACGATGCTTGCCTTTGGAAAATGTTCGTAAATGGAGTCATGATCCTCTGGTAGAATATAACCACTCTTCCCACCACTAATAAATAAGCTGGGTCCGTTATAATATCCATAATCAAGAGCTGCGCCAATCTCATCTAGATTTATTTCTAGCGCACTCAAATTAAAACGCCAAGCCAATTCTTCTCGCGATTTCCAATACAAACTCTTCATGAAAAACTGAATAATACCAGGATTATTGAGTTGTTTACTGAGTTTGGCTTCAATCGCTTTTCTTGAATTGTCCTTCGTGAAATCAATACTCTTCATGGCATTGATGTATTCTTGGTGATGGACGGGATAAGCCTTAGGAGCGATGTCAACGATGATCATAGCGTCAACAAGACTTGGTAAACGAACGACAAAATTCATCACGGTCTTCCCACCCATACTGTGTCCCATCAGAACGACATTGTTCAGGTTATGACGTTTGATATAATGCTCCAAATCGCTTGACATCTCATCATAACTATGCCCTGTAGTATAGGGGGATCTACCATGATTTCTCTGATCAACCGCATGGACTTGCCATCCATGATGTGTGAATATTTTTGCGTGTGTAGCCCAGTTGTCGCTCATGCCAAAAAGCCCATGAAGTATAATAAGAGGACGTCCTTCTCCATAAATCTTAGAGAATAACTCAGTTATTTCCATGCATTAGGGTTTAAACAGTTGAGGTATTGTTGAATGGTATTATGAAGGCCTAGGTATAATGCGTCACTAATCAGCGCATGCCCTATACTGACTTCATCTAGAAACCCATATAGCTCTTTGCTGAAGTAGCTGAGGTTATCTAAGTTTAGATCGTGCCCAGCGTTGACTCCTAAACCAATGTTATGTGCATATTTGGCACTCTCCACATAGGGAAGGACAGCTGCTTCACGGTTTACAGAATAGCCTATAGCATAAGATTCCGTATAAAGTTCTATTCGGTCACTTCCTGCGGATTTAGCACCCTCAATAAGCGTAAGATCAGGACTTACAAAAAGAGAAGTACGGATACCGGCACTTTTAAAAGTTTTAATCACATCGCTCAACATAGATTGATGTGTTATCGTGTCCCATCCCGCATTAGAGGTGAGAACCCCCGGTGGATCCGGTACTAAGGTCACCTGCGCTGGCTTGTTCTTTAGCACTAATTCTATGAATTCCTTATTGGGATAGCCTTCAATATTAAATTCAGTAGTCAGTACAGGTCCCAGCTCAGCCACATCAGTGTAGCGTATATGGCGCTGATCAGGACGTGGATGAACAGTAATTCCCTGGGCTCCAAAGCGCTCACAATCAAGCGCTACTTTAAGAACGTTAGGAACATCGCCGCCTCTTGCATTGCGAAGGGTAGCAATTTTATTGATATTGACGCTAAGTTTTGTATGATCTTTCATAACTACAAAGCTAAAGAAAAGGGCTATGTTTGTTGAAGAATGATGCAAGAATTGGTACACATAGAACCTATTAATGCCCTCACTACAAATTCGATGATTGTAGAGGCTCTAGATTGCATGGAAGAACATAAGGTAACTGACCTTCCTGTGGTGGACGAGAGTAACAAATATCTTGGTATGGTTAGTGAAGATGCGCTGCTCAATGCCGGAGATGACACGGGTACCGTTCAAACCGCATTAAACCTCGCGTACTCTCCGTATGTTTTAACAGGTTCTCATCCGTTTGAAGTACTTGCCATTGCTGCTCAATATAGATTGTCTGTGGTTCCGGTACTTGATCATGAAGGTGGGTATGTGTCTTCTTATTTATTAAGCGATATAGTAGAATTATTTCGAGATACACCAACGCTCAGCCAGCCTGGGGCTATTCTTGTCCTAAGCATTGAGGAATCACAGTATTCTATGGTCACCATAAGTACCGTAATAGAGCAAAACGACGCAAAACTACTAGGTTTGTGGATGATTTCACCAGACCACTCAGGTGAAGTTAAATTCATTTTGAAGCTTAACGTGCAGAACAGCAGTCCTATAGTTTCATCTCTACAGCGTTATGGCTATGTCCTTGATACCGTCCATGGAGACTCTAGTTTCGAGCTAGACTATCAGAATAGATACCGTCATTTAATGAACTACTTGAAGTACTAATGAGAATAGCACTCTTTGGCCGAAGCCCTAAAATTCAAGACTTGCCATACGTTGAAGTCGTATTGGAAAAGCTATATGAAGAAGGTGTAGCTGTGGGCTTGTATGCTCCGTTAAAAGAGGCTTGTGAGCAAATACGTGATGAAGAATTTGCAGAATTATCTTTCTCAATCTATCATAATGAGGAAGAACTAGAAGCCTTCGATCCAGATTTCCTGATCTCTTTAGGGGGCGACGGAACCATTTTAGAGGCGACGGTTTTGATTCGAAGTAAAGACATTCCAATTCTCGGGATTAATATGGGAAGGCTGGGTTTCCTAGCGAACGTTGCAAAGAGCAATATTGAAACCTCCATAGATGCCCTTTTTAGTGGCCGATTTCAGTTAGACTTTAGATCACTTCTACAATCGAAAACCTCAACAAACAGGGTGATGAAACCTAATTTTGCGCTGAATGAAATCACGATAGCTCGAAAAGAAACTACAAGTATGATTACTGTTCATACTTATTTGAATGGGAGTTATCTGAATAGTTATTGGGCGGATGGTTTAATCATCAGTACGCCTACCGGGTCAACGGGCTACAGCTTGAGTTGCGGTGGGCCCATTATTATGCCAAATAGCGAGAATTTTGTACTCACACCGATCGCACCGCATAATTTAACTATGCGTCCATTCGTTATTTCTGACAATAACACACTGCGCTTGAAAATCGAAAGTAGAGAACATGAATTTTTAGCTTCCTTGGACAGTCGTATGCACAGTTTTGATTCAGAGACGGAGCTGCTTATTCAAAAAGCAGATTTCCGTATTGCATTGGTTCAAACCGAAATCCAGGATTTTGCCTCTACGCTGCGAAATAAGTTAAGCTGGGGTCGTGACTATAGAAATTAAATGAAAAAGACGCTTGTATCCATTCTGCTCCTTTTGATGGGAACACTTCCTGTCCAGGGCCAATTCTATGAACTTGGTTTTGGTGGTGCGGGTAGTATTTTTCATGGCGATGTGGGAGCCGTTGGAACAAAAGCACAGGGTTTTTATGGCTTCTTACCTAATCAGCCTTTGGGGGTAATCACATTGCGCCGTCAATTTGATTGGCACTGGAGCACTCGCTTGAATTATACACGAGGCTATGTCGGAGCAGCAGATGCTTGGGCAAAAGATGACTTTAAGCTTGCACGCGACATTGCTGTTCGTACAGAAATAAATGAACTCAGTTTCATGACAGAATTTAATTTCTGGCCTTATGGGACGGGAACTAAATATGCCCAAAGTTTTTATGTGTTCATGGGAATTGGTTTGACCGCATACAACCCTCAAGGTGAATTTAACCAGGAATGGATCGACTTAAGGCCGTTAGGAACTGAAGGGCAACAAACAGTGCTAAAGAGTCAGTTGTTTTACGGAACCTCTACCATTACCCTGCCTTTTGGTATTGGATTTCGTAAGAGTCTCGCAAGAGACTGGAGCTTGAGCACAGAATTAGGATGGCGTCGCTATGGATCCGACTACATTGACGATACCTCTGGTGACTACGTGGATGCAGCCCAACTCGCCGACCTCCGAAATGAGACGTCTGCGTATTTCTCTAACCCCGGAAATGTAAACTACAGCTCTAGTCTTGCGAGAGGTAATGTAAATACAAGAGATTGGTCTATTTTTGCCGGCATAACTATTTTTTATAACCTAAGCCCTCGTGATGAACGCTGCAGTGGATTCTAAAGTGTACAAAGAAAACCGTCTTAAGGCCGGCCTGCTTCCAGATTACATGCCCGAGCATGTTGCGGTTATTATGGATGGTAATGGACGATGGGCCAAGAAACAGGGTTTTTTGACCAGAATTAAAGGGCATGAGGTAGGTGTAGACGCACTTCGCAAGATCACCACGGCCTCGGCAGAACTGGGTTTAAATTATCTTACCGTGTATGCCTTTTCTACAGAAAACTGGAACAGACCTAAAGCGGAGGTTGATGCGTTGATGAATATTTTAATGGGTGCCCTTGAGAAAGAATTGCCTATTCTGTTGGCAAATAATGTCAAATTAAAGGCGATTGGAAACATACATGCCTTGCCGTCAAAAGCAAATAAAAAGTTAATGTCTGTAATGGACGCTACATCCGGGAATGATGGGTTAACTTTGACCCTAGCATTGAGCTATGGTTCACAAGAAGAGTTGGTTCATGCGTTTCGCAAAGTAGCTGCTGAGGTTGCCGCAGGAACACTGAAACCAGAAGAAATATCAGAGGATCATATTGAGCGTAACTTGTTTACAGCAGGTATGCCTAATCCTGATTTATTGATACGCACTTCTGGAGAGCAACGGATAAGTAATTACTTGTTGTGGCAACTAGCCTACGCAGAATTTTACTTTACTCCTGTATTGTGGCCGGATTTTGATGCTGATGGGTTTTATGAGGCTATAGCTACGTTCCAAAAACGCGAACGTCGCTTTGGTCAAACCTCAGAACAGCTAACTGCTAAATAAGAACATGAAGAATATATTTTGGGCTTTTGTATTGGCCTTTTTCTCTTTTGAATCAAGTGCACAAATATCAACCACAGGTGATTTCAATCTTATTCCAGGAATAGATTACGAAATAGCAGGAATCACAGTTTCCGGTGGTAAGGATTTAGATCCTAATGTGGTGATCATGTTGACCAACCTTCGGGTTGGAGATAATATTCAGTTTCCAGATCCAAAAATTTCTGATGCAATCAGGACGTTATGGCGCCAGCAGCTTTTTGAAGACATCACTTTTAAAGTAGTTAGTAAGTCAGGTAAGAAAGTGTACTTAGATATACAGCTGAAAGAACTCCCTAAAATGAGTAAGTACTACATCACAGGGGTCAAGAAAGTTTGGAAAGATGACATCCGTGAAGATCTTGAACTCAGGGCAGGTAAAGTCGTTAATGACAATCTTGTTGTGATGAGTAGCAATAGAATTAAAAAATATTTTAAGGAAAAGGGCTATTTGAATGCAACCGTGGAGGTCATTCAAAAAACGGATACAGCCTTTAACAATGCAGTTATTCTAGGATTTAAGATCGCTACAGGTGAACGTGTTAAAATTGGGCAAATTGCTTTTTCAGGAAACGCAGCTGTTAGTGATAAGGTGCTTTCTCGAGCGATGAAAAACACGAAAGTCAAAGGGAAATCTATTTTAAAGGTTTCGAAACTTAAGAACAAGGAGTATAAGGATGATCTTAAAGCGATTGTAGCAAAGTATAATTCATTGGGTTACCGCGATGCTCGAATTATACAGGACACCTCGTATAGTGTAAGCAGTGAACTCATCCACATTGATATCTCGTTAGAAGAGGGTAAAAAGTATTATTTCGGAGACATCACTTTTATTGGCAACACGAAGTATGAAACAGTTCTACTGACAAGTATTCTTCGTATTAACAGGGGTGATATCTATGATTCGCAACTTTTAAATGAGCGGGTAAGCTTTGACCAAAATGGGAATGATGTTGCTTCAGTATATTTGAATAATGGTTATTTATTTTCTCAAGTCATTCCTGTCGAGAAAAGTGTGAGTAATGACACTATTGATATTGAAATTCGCATTCAGGAAGGGCGTCAAGCGACTATAAGAAAGGTAAGTATTAGTGGTAACGAACGTACTAATGACCATGTAATCTATCGTGAAGTTCGTACCAAGCCGGGAGACCTGTTCTCTAAGGCGATGATTCAACGTACCATCCGCGAGTTGTCGCAGTTGGGGTACTTCGATCAAACCCAAATTGGAGTAAACCCGGTGCCTGATCCACAAACTGGAACGGTGGATTTGGAGTATACCGTTGCCGAAAAATCTACTTCTCAACTTGAATTACAAGGTGGATGGGGAGCCGGCCGTGTGGTAGGAACATTGGGGTTAAATTTTAATAATTTCTCTGCACGTAATATTGGTAACAGGCGTTCTTGGCAACCATTGCCAACGGGTGATGGACAAACCATTAGCCTTCGTGCACAGTCTAATGGACTTTATTTCCAGAGCTACAACGCTTCGTTTACTGAGCCATGGTTAGGCGGTAAGAAGCCAAACAGCTTTACGGGTACCATTTACCATAATGTCCAGACAAACGGCTTAGAGCGTGGTAATGTTCTCCGCCAAAGTCTCTTGATCACTGGAATTAACTTTGGTCTTGGACAGCGTTTAAAATGGCCTGATGATTACTTTACTTTATATCAAGGTTTAGAATTTAGAAGATTTGACCTGAATGACTTTCCTACTGGGTTCTTGAATTATACCAAAGGAATTTCAAACAACGTTAACTACCAATTCACATTAGGCCGTAACAATACGGATGTACCTATTTTCCCAACCCGTGGTTCGCAAATTAGTTTTTCGGCAGAATTGACCCCTCCGTTTAGTTCTTTTAATGGGGATATTGACTACAAATCACTCTCTCCTGAGGATCGGTTTAAACTTGTGGAATACCACAAGTGGAAATTGAATGCGGATTGGTTCGCGCCTATAACTTCCAAATTTGTAATTAGAACGCATGGAGAATTTGGCTATTTAGGAAGTTATAACAAAGACCTCGGCCTGCCTCCCTTTGAGAGATTCTATGTAGGGGGTGATGGACTGTCAAACTTCGTGATTGACGGTAGAGAGATTATAGGTTTACGTGGATATACAAACAACTCCATTACCCCTGCAGGAGGTGGTGCGCTGTACAATAAATACATTTTAGAATTCCGTTATATTTTGGCAAATACGCCCAGTGCACAAGTATTCCCATTGGTCTTTATGGAAGGTGGTAACAACTATGACAATTTCTGGGACTATCGCGCATTCAATTTGAAGAGAAGTGCAGGTGCGGGTATTCGCATCTATATGCCAATGTTTGGTCTGATGGGTGTTGATGTTGCATATGGATTTGATCCTGAGCCTAATGGTGCGTCGGCAAGTGGATGGCAGACTCACTTTATCATTGGTCAACAGTTCTAATTGAATTACCTTTACAATTATGAAGTTTAGATTCATTTCTTTCGCCTTAGCACTCTCTTTCAGCACGTTGCTTTCAGCACAGCGTTATGGTGTGGTGGATATGGATTATATTCTTCAAAACACTCCGGAATATGCGCAGTCGAAGAGCCAGCTTGATAAGCTAAGCGAACAGTGGGCAGGGGAAGTAAGCGCATTGCAAAGTGAACTTCAAAGCTTAAAAGACGCACTTGCAGCAGAGCGCATACTTCTATCACCGGATAAATTGACACAACGAGAAAAATCCATAGAGGACAAACAAATGGAGGTCATCAGCCTTCAGCAAAAATACTTCGGTCCGGCTGGACAGCTTTTTGAAAAGCGCGCACAGCTCGTACAACCTATCCAAGACAAAATTTTTGGTGCTGTGCAGGCAGTAGCGCGTAAGCGAAAACTAGAATTGGTATTGGATAAAAGTGCGCAGAGTGGTGTTCTTTATGTAGAAAAAGAGAAAGATTACAGTGACGAAGTTTTAAATAGTTTAAAGAAATAAAAACAAGAAATGATGAAAAAAGTATTACTCGCAATTGCCTTGACACTTGGATTCGCTGGAACAGCGGTAGCGCAGCAAAAAATGGGTCACCTTAATGTAGACGAACTATTGTCTATCATGCCTGAAACAAAATCTGCAGAAGGCGAAATCCAGAAGTATGCTCAGCAACTTGAAGGAGATGCTACAGCTATGCAAGGAGAGTACATGACTAAAATGCAGAATGCGCAAGCAAATGTTGATACATGGACACAACTTCGTCTTCAGAAGGAACAAGAAGAACTAGAGTCTATGGGACAGCGTATCATGCAGTTCAACCAAAGTGCTCAGCAGGAACTTCAGCGCAAACAAATGGATTTAATGATGCCTATTATTGAAAAGGCACAAGAAGCCGTTAACGTGGTTGCTAAGGAACAAGGTTTAACCTATGTGCTCGACGCTTCTGCTTCTAAAGCTGTAGTTATTTACTTGGACGGTGGTGATGATATCATGCCGCTTGTAAAAGCACAGTTAGGTATCAATTAAGAGGCTTAAGACAAATTAATTTTAAACCCCCCGCGAGCGTAGCTCGTGGGGGGTTTTTATTTGGTATTTTGCGTAGATCAATGAAAAAGGTGCATAAAATAGGATTATTCGATAGTGGACTAGGCGGACTGACGGTGCTAAAGGCATTGGAAGAGGTACTTCCTCAGGTTCCTAAAATCTATTACGGAGATACGTTGCACCTGCCCTATGGAGATAAGAGTGATGAGGCCATAATTGGCTATAGTTTGCGGATTGTTGAATTTTTAAGACAAAAGGGTTGTGATGTGATCGTTATTGCTTGTAATAGTGCGAGCGCCGCTGCTGGTGCCGTACTAGAGCAGTCATTTCCATCATTGATCTTTGTTAACGTGATTGATCCCGTCGTCGCGTCGCTCGCGGACGGCAATGAGAAAAAAGTGGGTCTGTTAGGTACTAGAGCAACCGTTCGAAGCGAAGAATATCCAAGAAGATTAAGTGTCTTAAATAATAACGTAGAGTTGGTTAGTTTGCCAACTCCTCTTTTGGTTCCCCTTATTGAGGACGGATTCTTGCGTTCAGGTATCGCTGAACAGGTGTTACGTCATTACTTGAATAGCCCATCTTTAAATGGAATCACATCGATTGTGCCAGGTTGCACGCATTATCCATTATTGAAAGAATTGGCCCAGAAAGTGCTTAAAGATGTCCGTTGGATTGATGCTCCGGAAATTGTAGCTGCTCAGGTCAAGCAATGGTGGGATTCTGAAAGTAGATTGAACCAACCCAATAAAAATGGCGAGACTGAATTTTTCGTCAGCGACAAAACAGAAAGTTTTATGGAGCTGGCTCAATCTACTTTTGGAATATCAGCATCATGGGAAACAGCGGTTTTACCTTAAGCATAAGGTAGAATCCCCCAAGACAGTCTTACCTATCCCCCCATTTGTACATCCAGGATGTAAAGGTTGAAATCAAGAAGCTAAACAAAATAGCCGTCCAGGTGCTCGAGACGTGTAATCCTGAAATCCAATGATCTGCGAGGCCAATAATAATAGCGTTTATAACAAGTAGAAATAGCCCTAATGTGAGGAAGGTTACGGGGAGTGTTATGAATACTAATAAGGGTTTTATGGTTGCGTTTAGAAGGCCTAAAACGATTGCAATTCCTATGGTGGTGATAAAGCTATCGATCTGAACTCCCGGAAGTATCCATCCAGAAATAAAAATAGCGAGTGAGGATATAATCAGTCTAGTGATGAGGCTTTGATTTCGGTTCATTTGCGGTAAATTGTTAAACGTAAAATTAAGAAAATGAACAAACTCTTTGCTTTGGCCTTAACGGCTTTTTTTGCACTCGTATTAACGAATTGTCAGCCTAAAGAATCTACTGAAAATACTCAGCAGCCTGCCATCCTCTCATCTGTTATCGCAGACACCTCAGTTCGTGCAGCTTTATTTCTTGACCCACACAGTTATAGTACCATGGAATCAAAAGTAACGGCATTGCACTGGGATGCAAATGTTGATTTTGAGACTGAGGTCATTTCAGCCACTGCGCAATGGACCCTACAAGAAGGTCATGGCGACACCGTAATCTTTGATGCAAAGAACCTGGACATTTCAGCGGTCTTAGTGGATGGTGATATCAGTGCTGATTGGACCCTAGAAGGTAACGATGAGTTGTTAGGATCAGCGCTGATTATCCCCTTAAAGTTGGCGGCAAAGCAGGTGAGTATCTCTTATAAAACAAACCCAACTGCGGAGGCCTTACAGTGGTACCCCGCCTCATTGACGCAGGGTAAACGCCAACCATTTTTATTTACCCAAAGCCAAGCGATCTTAGCCAGAACTTGGATCCCATGTCAAGACAGGCCAGGAGTGCGCTTTACCTATACTGCAAAAGTAAAGGTGCCCAAGCAAACCCTCGCCTTGATGAGCGCGTCTAACCCCGTTGAAAAAAATGAAACAGGTGTGTATGAGTTTAACATGCCCCAGCCCATTCCTTCTTACTTGTTAGCGCTTGGTGTAGGTGATTTAGAGTTCATAGCCTTAGGAGAGCGCTCAGGGGTATATGCAGAGCCAGAAATGGTTCGCAATGCTTCGTACGAGTTTTCCTTAACAGAAGATATGATCAGAGATGCCGAGGCACTCTATGGTCCTTATTATTGGGGCAGGTATGATATGCTGGTTCTTCCACCTAGCTTTCCTTTTGGAGGGATGGAAAATCCAAGATTAACTTTTCTAACACCCACTGTTGTGGTAGGTGATCGAAGTTTAGTGAGCTTGATTGCACATGAATTGGCACATAGCTGGAGTGGAAATCTAGTAACTAATGCAACATGGAATGATTTCTGGGTTAATGAAGGCTTTACCGTTTATTTTGAGATGCGCATCATGGAGCAACTCTACGGTCAAGATTTTGCAGATATGCTCGAGGCACTCAGCTATGACGATTTGCAGAATGAATTAGCTTCTATGTTGGAAGAAGATCCTGAGGCGACTAAACTTAAACAAGACTTGGTTGGACGAAATCCAGATGACGGAGTGACCGCCATACCTTATGACAAGGGTTTTCATTTCTTAAGACTTTGTGAGAATACGGTTGGAAGAGAAAACTGGGATGTGTTCCTAAAAGAATACTTTGATAAGTACAAATTTAAAACCATGGTGACGGAAGTCTTTCTTCAGGAATTGGCGGCTCTTCTAACCCAAGAACAATGGAATGAAATAGGTGTAGAGCAGTGGGTCTACGGAACGGGCTTACCAGTAAATTGTCCATTCCCAGCATCGAATAGGTTCATTCAAGTTGATCAAGCGGTGAAAATGATGTTAACTACAGATCCCCTTGATGCGAATGCGAAGTCATTGGTCTACCTAGACCAAGAAGTAACCATCCGTTGGAGTACACATGAGTGGTTACGATATGTCCGAGGCTTGGAGGCCGGAGGTGCGTCAGAAGGACATTATGCGCTTGCCGACTTTAATTATGGACTAAGTGGAAGTCCTAACCCTGAAATTGTTGCAGCATGGTATACGGCTATATTAAAAACAGGCTTTGAAGGTTTTGATACGGCTGTTTACACAGCAAAGGTAGAGTCTTTCTTAGGATCTGTGGGTCGTAGAAAATTTATTGTACCCATGTATGCGAGTATGCTGGAGGGAGATGAAAAGCGTCAGGAGTGGGCAAAACGCATCTATATGAATGCACGCGATTCTTATCACCCCTTGGCACAAGGTACACTAGATGATCTTTTTGAAGAAGCGTTATAAATTGCTTTTAACTTGAAGGCTGTCCGATTCTGGCCAGAGCAGTTCAAAACTACCTGAAGATGGGTTTTGATCTTTTTCAGTATCAGGCTTTGCCTGGAATAATGTTTTTAAGTCGTCGCGTTCTTTTTTAAAGGTGTCTATTACACGCTGAGCTATATCAGTTTTGTCCAGACTTACACACGGGTCATCTAGATCACATCCAACAAGAATCCTGACATAGGGTTGGCTCTCATTTTCAGCTTCGGATATCCATCCACCTAAATCTCTATTGCTGTTTCTACCTCTTAGTGCAAGATCTTTGACCCCTAGCCTTAAGCCATAGAGAATCTCATCAGTCTTTAGATTTTGCCAACCATTCACCCAAAAATTAAGAGCACTGTTTTTGACCTCTGTTTCAGGTATAAAGAGGGTGTCTCCGCGAACACTGAATGGTCCTTGAAGTATGGGCATGGAGATGGTGGACAGCTCGTCCTTGTCTACAAAGCTACTCAGCTCCTGTAGAGGGCTGTAATGCTGGAGGGTAGCGTTATGAAGAATCGCTACGGCGTCAATGTTCGTTTTCTCAGTGATGACATCCCAATCCGGGTTAAAAAACAGTGTCATCTCAGCGGTCGAAGACACCGTGCCCTTTAAATTAGATTCGTCTATATCTTCTATATCAAAGTTATTGAAACTCCCAAGTAACTCGTCTAGCGCGATAGACTCAATCGCAGCGTTGGTCCAAAATACGGACTCGTTAGCCTCTTCTGTGAGCTTCCAATCGCCCTTTATAATTCCTTGGCAACCTTGAATTTCCATCTTTTTTCCACGAATCACGGAACCTTCATTAAAAAGTACACCTCGCAGTGATTTGCCCTCAAAGTCTACTAGTGTAAGGGAAGCGATGTTTAGGTTTATCTCAAAATCGAAACCAAAACCATCATTGCTGGATTCCTGGTCATCAAACTCCCAAAACAACAGTGGATCCATATTTATTATGGGACTTTCCATAGTTACCTGAACCCCTGGAGTGGCATAAGAATGTAAGGCATTAACAATTTTCCCTTGCACTACTGCAGTGTTTATGCCACTTTGAAGAAAACAGCGATCTAGAAGAATGTCATCACCACTTATGCGTAAATCGGCTTCTACTTTTTCAAATGACAGGGTACTATTAGAAATACCAAAGGCTACTTGAGTAAGTTGAATAGACCCGGAAAAATCAGTTTCTCCAATAGGGTCAAATTGGCTCCAACTTTTAAATTGTTGTTTAATTTGTAAGTCTTGCCCTTGCCAAAACCCCATAGGATCATCCAAGGCCGTTACTTCAATAAATTGAAACAACTCGCTAAGATTTGATCCTCCAGCTAAATTTGCTTGTACCACAGGGTGGTCCTCTCCACTCAATGTAAAGGATCCTTTGAGTTCACCCGTTGAGGTTTTAATGTTTAATTGGGATCCAGAAATGGCATGCGTTTTTCCCCAATCAATCACAAGTTTTCCTTGCGCATCTAGAACATGGAGCGCATCAAAAGTAAACGCACATTTTGAAGGAGTCAATTCTGCCGTCCAGTCTTCATAAGTTCCCTTCCAGCTTAAGGAGGACTCGAAGGAGGACAGCTCTACATTACCCAGGGTTACCAAAGGAAAGGCAGGTAGCGCTGCTGCAATGTCAATGCGATCGGAGAAAATACTACCGCCAGATTCGTTAAGACTAAAGGAGATAGCGGAATTATTAAGGATCAAGTCTTTGCTGCTAGCTGTCCATCCGTTATCGTTTAGGGTTAGTTCAAGACCACCGCTAAGACTTAACTCTTTAAACCAAATCTCTTCGGCTAAGATTCCAGAAACATTTGACAACCGACCACCTACTTGAAGTGCTGTTGATTGTGCAATACGACCTGTGAGGACTAGATTCTCGGCATAGCCTGAGTAGCTGTCTTTTGATACAGCATCCTCATAACGGAGGTCCATGTCAATCAATGAAATTCTTGAAAGGTCAATAGATTGCTCAGAAGATGTTTCTTTTGCAGATCGTAATTCCCAGTTCTGGCCAGTATGGTTTTTATATAAGGAAAATGTCCCACGTTTAAAGGCCAATTCCTCAATCACAAAAGTTCCTTTTATAACCTCGAGGATATTCATGCCTAATCCTACATATTCAGCTTGAAGCAATACGCTATCTGGTCTCAGAGCATCTTGAATCTCAACATCGACCAATTCAACACGAACCCTAGGGAACCCACTGAATAAGTCCAAGTCAATACTCCCTACAGAAACGGGAGCATTTAATTCCTGATTTAATCGGTCTATACTCCGATCTATAATCACCTCTTTTTTCCACCACAAATAGCCAGCACCCCCTCCCAGTATTAGTATACCAGTGAGCAGGAGGTAGCAAAAGATTCGTAATGCCTTCGGCATGCTATCTGGTTTTTAGAAAGCCAACTTCTTTAGGTTCAAGGAACCTGTATTGCCCTCTTGTGAGACTCTTTTTTGTTAGGCCAGCAAACGACACACGATCTAACTGCTCAATTTCATAACCTAAATTGGCAAAAAGCTTGCGTACAATACGATTTCTGTTGACACTTATTCTCAAGCCTATTTCACGCTTGTTTTTTTCGTCGATATACTTAATCTCCTCAACAGGCGCTTTGCCACAATCTAATTCAATGCCTTCAACGATTTTATTCATGTCTACCTTCTTTAACGGCTTATCAAGAACAATATGATAAATATTGATAGCTCCGTTTAGACCAGTAGTCAATTTCTTTGCAGTTTCAGCGTCGTTAGTAAACAATAAAACACCGGTAGTACCGCGCTCCATTTGACTTACCGGATATATGCGTTCTCTACAGGCATTACCGACGAGCTCAAGTACGGTTTTTTTAGCAGTAGGATCATCCATAGAAGCTAAGAATCCTTTCGGCTTATTGAGAACTACATAGCGCATTTTATCAGTTTTGATCGTAGCGCTGTTGTATTTCACGACATCAGAAGGCTTCACTTTGATACCCATTTCAATAACTATCTTCCCGTTCACCTCTACCAGGCCTGCTTGAATCAGATCATCAGCTTCACGGCGCGAGCAAATACCGGCGTTTGCCAGGTATCTGTTTAGACGAATTTCGTCGTTTACCCCGACCAATGATTCCGCTGTACGGTTGCGAGCGCTTCTATATTTCTTACTGATGAACTGACGTTCACTAGATTCTTTAGAATCGTCATTGTCCCAAGTTTTACTTGGCCCTTTAACAAATCTATTTTCAGATTGCTTCGGTCCACGATTGGGGCCTTTTGAATTTGAACGATCGCTGCGCATGCTTAAAATTTTATACAAAGGTAGCGTACTCCTATGGTAGCCAGTTGATTTCATCCAACTTTAGTCAATATTTACATGAAATACCTTTGGTTCCTTGGAGTTGCCCGAATAATGAAGAAGAATCATCTTTAGTTCAGTCGCCTTGTAGCGCTGCAGTAAGGGACTTCCAGCGCGTATAATCCTATTGATTTGACGCTGGTCAACCAGATCTTCTACCAATTCTTCAGCTGAAGTCCTGTATTTAATTTCGGTGAGATATAAGCATTCCCCAGTTAAAGAAATGACATCAACCTCACTACGTCCTATTCGGTAATTCCGAGCGATGATGATGTGCCGGTTGGATTCCAGCCAAATTCCTGCTAAACGCTCTGCTTCTTTGTAATTCATCCAATCAATCTAAGCCAAATTGAGGCTTATGCTCCGGAGTGTGAAGAACTAGAATTTATTTAGAGTGCAGCAAGCATCACCCCACCTTCAATAGTGACGGAAACACCGGTTATCAGTGGTGAATTGTCGGCAGTGTGTCCTAAAGGAAAATCTAAAATAACAGGTACACCCGAATCATTAAAGTGTTTGGCAAGTGTATGGTCAATGCTCGAGCCCCACTTGATTTCGTGGTCGTGGATATCTGAAAAAGTACCAAGTACAACCGCCTGTAATTCATCAAAAGCACCTTTGCGTTTTAAGGCCAACAACATTCTGTCAATATGATAATGGTACTCATCTAAGTCCTCAAGGAAGAGAATACATTGCTTTAAATCAGGAAGGGATTTCGTTCCATAAATACTATATATAACACTTAAGTTACCAGCAACAACGGTTCCTTTAATAGAAAGTGTAGAGGACTTTAGAGCTACCGATTGCTTACCTGTCGCAAGTAGTTCAAAGGTTTGCTGCAGATGTTTAGGCGCTGTTAGCGCAAATGAAATAGGCATCGGAGCATGAATGGCAAATAGTCCATGCTGGTTTGCATGGCAGAGAAAAGTAGTGAAATCGGAAAAGCCTATGAGCCACTTAGGTGTCAATTTAAGTGCTCCCCAGTTGACGTCATCTACGATTTCTGCACTGCCATAACCGCCGCGAATATTCCATATGGCGCGAACATCTTTATGGTCGATCAGGTGATTAAAGGCATCAACTCTCTCTGAAATACTTCCCGCTACTTGTCCGTCCTTTTTTAAAATGGAGGGATGGAAATAGCATTGATATCCAGCTGCTTCGATATGTTTTTTTGCGGTATGCACCATTTCCAATGTAGCGAACCGCGCTGTTGCACCAAGCCCTATGACATCTCCGGGGTTTAAAAGTGCTGGAATTCTTTGTTTCATAGGGGAAAATTAGCACATAAAACCTCACTATCTTAGCGGTATCAATTAAAGCTTTACAAGTACGCATGAGTACAAAGAAAAAAATCTTGGTAACGGCAGCTTTGCCTTATGCTAATGGACCCATTCATATAGGGCACCTTGCTGGGTGCTACCTGCCTTCAGATATCTATGTAAGATACCTGCGAATGCGCGGCCGAGATGTAAAGTTTGTTTGTGGTTCTGACGAGCACGGGGTGCCGATCACTATTAAAGCGAAAAAAGAAGGCATCACCCCTCAGCAGGTCGTTGATCGTTACCATAGAATGATGAATACTGCATTCGAGGAATTCGGAATCAGCTTTGATCATTATTCTCGTACCTCTAGTGAGCAACACCATAAAAACGCCAAGGAGTTTTTCAAAAATCTCTATACGAAGGGCGCACTCGAGGCAAAGGAGACCGAGCAGTATTATGATCCTGAGGTTGGCCAATTTTTAGCTGATCGCTACATTACCGGTGAATGCCCTAAGTGCCATAACGCTGAAGCCTACGGTGACCAGTGTGAAAGCTGCGGAGCCTCGCTAAACGCTACAGATCTTATTGATCCTAAGAGTGCTTTGTCAGGAGCCGTTCCTGAAATAAAAAAAACAACGAATTGGTTCTTGCCCCTTGATAAACTCTCTGGAGATTTACGTGAGTTTTTGGAGTCAAGAAAAGATTGGAAACCAAATGTGATAGGCCAGTGCATGAGCTGGTTAAATGCCGGAGACGGACTACAACCACGCGCAATGACACGCGATTTAGACTGGGGTGTTCCCGTTCCAATCGAAGGCGCAGAAGGCAAGGTCATGTATGTTTGGTTTGATGCTCCGATAGGCTATATATCAGCTACACAAGAGCTACTTCCTAATGATTGGGAGGACTATTGGAAAGGCGAAAATGCTGAGATTATCCATTTCATAGGTAAAGACAACATTGTCTTTCACTGTATTATTTTCCCCGCCATGCTGCAGCAACATGGCGGATATGCAATGCCTAAGCAGGTGCCTGCTAATGAGTTTTTGAATTTAGAGGGAAGAAAGCTCAGTACCTCAAAAAACTGGGCAGTTTGGCTTCATGAATACCTAGAAGATTTTCCTGGTCAACAAGATGCGCTACGTTATGTTTTGACGGCAACAATGCCGGAGACAAAGGACAATGACTTTACTTGGGCCGATTTTCAGCAACGCAACAACAGTGAGTTGGTTGCAGGCTTAGGGAATTTTGTAAATAGAGTAATGGTTCTCACGGACAAGTATTATAATGGATTGGTTCAAACTCCCGGTAATCTTAATGAAAAAGATCATATTGCACTTGCATCGATGGCCCAATTTGGACGTCGGATAGCGAAGGCGATAGAAAATTATAAGTTTCGTGAAGCCATTAGTGAAGCCATGAATGTAGCTCGTTTAGGTAATAAATATCTTCAAGAACAAGAGCCATGGAAAGTGTACAAGCATGATCCTGAAAGGGCTGGTGCTGTGCTATATGTCGCTACTCAAATTACAGCAGTCCTTTCTATTGTTTTTGAGCCATTTTTGCCGACCACTTGTAAAAAGTTGCGTGACATGTTAAATATTCAGGGATCACCACAATGGTTGATGGCTGATCAGGAGATGATTGTCCCACCAGGAACGCAATTAGGTAAGGTAGATTTACTCTTCGCGAAGGTAGAAGATGAGCAAGTTGAGCTCCAACGTGCTAAACTAAAAGCATCTGTGAAAATGCAAGAAGAGGAAAAACAAACAATTGTTGAAGAATTTACCCATAACCCTCAGAAGGAGGATATTAGTTTTGATCAGTTCTTAGGAATGGACCTACGCGTTGGGACTATTCTCGAGGCGGAACGCGTGCCAAAAGCAGACCGCCTTTTGAAGTTCATAGTAGATACAGGCTTGGATCAAAGGACTATAGTTTCTGGTATTGCTGAACATTTCTCTCCAGAACAGATGATAGGTAAGCAGGTTACGGTACTGATGAATTTGCCGCCAAGAAAAATAAAAGGCGTGGTTAGTCAAGGTATGTTACTTATGGCTGAAGATGCGGTTGGCGCGTTGCGAATCATGACTCCTGAAAACGAGACTGATAGTGGAGCTGTTATTGGATAAAATCTTGGCTCCGTAGTTCAACGAATAGAATGCAGGTTTCCGGAACCTGAGATAAGGGTTTGATTCCCTTCGGAGCTACTAGACTCCCCTCTTGAATTTATTTTGAGAGGGGATTTCTTTTTAACCAACGGGTTTAAGGTAACTATTGGGCATAAAAAAGGCCTCTACTTTTCAGCAGAGGCCTGTAAAATCTTAGATATAAACTTAGAGCTGAGTTACATTTACAGCGTTTAATCCCTTTTTTCCTTCTTTTAATTCGTACTGAACTTGATCACCTTCTTCGATTTGGTCAACCAAACCTGTAACGTGCACGAAGTATTCAGTGCTTGAATTGTCATCTTTAATAAAGCCAAATCCTTTGTCTGTATTAAAAAACTTTACTGTTCCTTGATTCATGATAATTTTTTATGAACGACAAATCTATGCTTTAATATTCAAGTCATAACTACAAATAGTTAAATAATTTATATAAATATTATCCTGATTAATGTGTAACCCACTGTTAAAGAGCAATTAGCATAGAAGAAGATAGGCCATTCGGAGTTAAAATCCGAACTAAATATCCCCCTGAAGTCAATTTTTCGACATGATTATCAGCAATATTGCCCTGAACTGAGTTTACCAATTGTCCATTTAAGGTGGAAATATTAATTCGAGCATACTTTTTAAGTAATGCGGACTTATCGGACCATGATTTAGTATGTGAGTCGCATGCGGACACAGGATAATTGCCCACAAACGGATGTTGTGCATGTATTCTTCTGGCACTAGAAAGTGCAAAAGCTATCAGCCTTAATCTCATGATGAATTATTTTTAGGTCCATAAACTTTTAGTTATTCGTATAAATTCATTGAAGTGGTTTGTATCTTTAAAGCCTTGAAAAAGGGTTATTAGCTCAGTTGGTTTAGAGCGCTGCCTTGACAGGGCAGAGGTCACCGGTTCGAATCCAGTATAGCCCACAAGAAAGAGCCTTCATGAATTTCGTGAAGGCTCTTTTGTTTCTCTAGTTGAATGCAGTTGAATCAAAATAGAGGTCTAATAAATGGAAACAGGCGTTTTACTAGAAAAAGACTTCACATTATTCCTCTTATAAATTCTCAAATCAAAGTGCTAACTTTCTGAGATGTCAATTAAGATTATTCACGCGATTTCTGGTCCAAGGAATATAAGTACTGCACTCATGTATAGCTTTTCGCAACGTGAAAACTGTGCTGTATTCGATGAACCCTTTTATGGTAAGTACTTGTTCGATAATCCAGCGATAGATCACCCTGGAGCTGAGGAAACTCTGGAGGGCTGGCCAACCTCTACTGAAGCAGTATTGGCAAGAATCAAAACGTTAACCGATACTTCAGGCGAGTTGTACCTTAAAAATATGGCGCACCATATGGTCAATGAAGATTGGAAATGGGCTGCAAACGCTGCACATGTGTTTTGGATACGCCATCCTCGGAAAGTTATTGCATCGTTTTCAAAAGTAATTCCGAATCTCAAGGTAACTGATATAGGACTGACACAGGAGCTAGAGCAATGGAGCATCGTTGAGAAATTCAATAGACCAAGTATCATTGTGGATACAGATGAGATGCTAAAAGATCCCAAACGGACCATGCCGTTAATTTGCGCAGCTTTAGGTATTTCCTGGCAAGAGTGTATGCTAAAATGGCCTTCAGGAGAGAAGGATTTTGATGGTCCTTGGTGGCCACATTGGTATACTAATGCGCACAATTCTACTTGTTTTGGCCCGTCTAAAGACATGCCTGGCAGGTTGGATTTGAAATACGAAAAAATAGTAGAGGATTGCCTTCCGGCATACAGATCACTTTTTAAGAACAGATTAAAACTAGAGTAACATGCTACAAGAATTTGATGCACGAAATGCAGAAATAAAGGTTTGGATAGGTCAAGGATTGGTTTCAAGAAAAGACGCTAAAGTTTCTGTTTTAGACAGCTCTGTTCAAGGTGGAGATGCAGTTTGGGAGGGATTGAGAGTTTATGAGCAAGGAATATTTTGTTTAGACAAACACTTGGATAGATTACAAGATTCAGCACAGGCCATGGATTTTGTAGAGATTCCACCTCGTTCCTTTATTAAGAACGCAATTAAGCAAACGCTACTGGTGAACGGCATGAACAAGGATACTCATATTCGTTTGACATTGACAAGAGGGGAGAAGATAACCTCAGGTATGGATCCTCGCTTAAATCAAAGTGGCCCTTTGCTAATTGTCCTGGCGGAGTGGAAACCCCCCGTATATGACAACACTAAAGGCATACGAATCATGACCAGTGCTATTCGTAGAAACAGCCCCATGCATTTAGACTCTAAAATTCATCACACCAATCTGATCAATAACATTCTTGCGAAAATCCAATCAAATTATGCTGGGGTAGACTCCGCATTAATGCTGGATAACCTGGGCTTTATTGCAGAGATGAATGGCACGAACATCTTTATGGTGAAAAACAATGAATTGATAACTCCCACTGCAGATGCATGTTTACACGGCATCACACGTGCTCTTGTTATAAAATTGGCAAGAGAAAATAGCATACCCGTGATCGAGAGAAATGTATCGTTGACAGAGTTATATGCGGCAGATGAGGCGTTTGGAACAGGTTCTATGGGGGAGTTGACGCCAATTACAGAGGTTGATGGACGAACG
>CAJWFD010000011.1 GCA_913031435.1 uncultured Cryomorphaceae bacterium | reverse complement strand
AGAATACCAATTGATTTCCAAAGTCTATCTGAAGTGAACCTGCTATTGCTGTTTCTCGCGAGGTTGGATACATAAAAGTCACAGGATCTGGCGGATGGTTGTAGTCCACCATGTCATAGTTAAATTGATTCACAAATAAATTAGGTTTTATATAGGCTCCACGTAAAATATGTCCATATCTCATCCTTTGGGAGTAGAAATTTGGACTGCGCTTGAATTTGTAACCTATGTTAACACCAGCACCCATTGGATTTTCGTCATCCCAAAGGTTATTTCCAAATCCAGCACCAATAAATATAATACCGGCTTCCCATGATCTGCTGGGGTCAATAGCTTGTTCGTATGTAATAAAAGAGTAGTTACCGCTTACACCAGCGATATCTATTTTAATGGCTCGGTCTCGTTGACCTGCATATACCCTTGAATCATCCATCATGCTTTTACTTAGGTCCATAACACGGCCTGATTCAAAGACTATCTTAGTGAGGTAGTCTCGCTCAATACTGAAGGCTACGGAATTCTCAGGTGCTCCAAATTCTCTATACTTGATGTAGTCAGGCGTAACTTCTATGATGCTTACTTCATCGATGGTTTTATCCTTAAATATCAGCATATCTTGAGCGCTTAATTCGAGGCAGAAGCTCATTAAAATTAAACTAAGTAGTAATTTTTTCATTTAGATTGAATTTGGACGAATTTAATCAAATATTATGCCGCTAGTGGTTGTAGATTCAACATCGTATGAAATTTAATAAAACCCAAAAGGGTTGGGCCATGTATGATTGGGCTAATTCTGTCTACTCATTAGCCATCAGTACGGTGTTGCTTCCAATTTATTATGAGGAGGTTACGAATTCGGATATGAAGGTTCATTTTCTTGGAGCGGATTGGAAAAACACAGTAATCTACAGTTATGTTATTGCGGCCTCTTATTTAACGATCAGTTTACTGAGTCCTTATTTTGCGGCCATGGCTGATCGGACAGGCCGAAGAAAGATTTTCATGAATTCATTCATGATTCTAGGTGGTGTGAGTACGATGTTGATGTATTTCTTTACGGCTCAAAATCCAGGTTTTGGTTTAGTGTTGGCTTATTTTGCGAGTCTAGGTTTCACAGGTTCATTTGTATTCTATAACTCTTACCTACCCATCATTGCACCTAAGAACATGCAGGATAGGCTTTCTGCTCGAGGTTTTTCATTAGGGTATTTAGGCAGTGCATTGCTACTAATTTTCTGTCTTGCTCTTATACAGATGCCCCAATTCTTCGGCTTGCCTGATGCCAGTAGCGCTACTAGAGTGTCCTTTTTGATTACAGGGGTGTGGTGGCTGGGCTTTGGATTGCCGGCTATTGCTAAACTGCCTAAGGACCAAGTAAAGGACTATTTTGAAGGTAAATTATTTTTTAAATCTTGGCGAGAATTATTACTGGTTTGGAAAGCATTTAAAACGCAAAAGGAGCTGCGTATGTTTTTGAGCGGTTTTTTCTGGTACAGTACAGGGATGCAGACGATTGTTCTTTTGGCAGCATTGTTTGGGTCTAAGGTTTTAGGTATGGAGAGTACAGAACTGATAGTGACCATATTATTGATACAGTTCGTGGCTATTTTAGGTGCGACTATTTTCTCAAGAATCAGCGAGCGCACAAGTAATGTTTTAGCGATCTCCATTGGGGTGGGTATCTGGATGCTGATCTGCGCCGCTGCTTATTTTGTTACAACTTCTTACCAATTCTATGGCATCGCTGCATCAGTAGGTATGGTTCTGGGCGCTGTGCAGAGTTTGTCTAGGTCCACGTATAGCAAACTCTTACCTGAAACAGAGGACCACAGTACTTACTTTAGTTTTTATGATGTAGTGGAGAAGATGGCGACGACGATTGGGATGTTTTCTATTGGTGTTTTAGAGGCCATTACTGGGGATCTTCGAAATTCAGCATTGGCATTAACGCTATTCTTCGCTATTGGTTTGGTTAGAATGTTTAAGCTTCACTTGATCCAGCAAAAAACCTCCATTGAATCGATATAAAGTATCTCCAAAAAAATCATCTACTTCCACCCCATTGAAAATAGCTTTAAAGCTGTGTGATCCAGATTTTGGCCATTTTTGAGTTTCAGTATCATCTCTTGAGATGAGTACACCTCCGATAAGTTCCAAGCTGTATTGTTCGCGTGCTATGATTTCGCCTTCTAATTGAATAATATCATTAGCGTGTATCATTCCGGTTTGAAATTGCCGAGCAAAGTCCATGGAAGCACCTGTAAACACAGAATCCTGTTCGATTGCTTTGGTAGGAGATCTAAAGTACTGGTAGGTCCCCACTAAAGAAGCGATTAAAAACAGAGCTATGGCGATGAAAATAAAGTTTTTTTTCATCTAGATTAAGAGCGCATTTGGCCAATATAATTACTTGGGGTAATGTTTTTCAGCTCCAATTTAATCTCTTGCCTTACCGATAACTGGTCAATAAAGGTTGAAATACTCTCTGCTGTGATTTTCGTGTTTGTCCGGGTCAATTCTTTCAAGGCTTCATACGGCTTAGGATAACCTTCTCGGCGTAAAATATTTTGTATGGCCTCTGCCACAACTGCCCAATTCGCCTCAAGATCACTTGCGATTTTAGCCTCATTCACTAAAAGCTTATTAAGCCCCTTAGTCATGCTCGATATAGCAATGAGCAAGTGGCTATATGGAACGCCTACATTGCGCAAAACGGTAGAGTCGGTTAAATCTCTTTGTAAACGAGAGACGGGTAATTTCGCTGCTAAATGTTCGAAAAGGGCATTCGCTATACCAAGATTGCCTTCGGCGTTTTCAAAGTCAATCGGGTTGACTTTATGGGGCATGGCTGAAGATCCAATTTCGCCCTTTTTTATCCGTTGTTTGAAATAGTCCATACTGACATAGGTCCATACATCGCGGCAAAAATCTACAAAGATGTTATTGATGCGTTTGAATGCATCAAATTGAGCTGCCATATTATCGTAATGTTCTATTTGAGTGGTAGGATAGCTTCTAGAAAGTCCCAGCTGAGTTTCCACAAAGCGGTCTCCCCAAGCATGCCAGTCACGCTCAGAATAGGCAACAGCATGCGCGTTGAAATTTCCTGTTGCGCCACCAAATTTAGCGCTGTGCGGGATAGACTTTAACTGTGTTAGTTGTATCCGTAAACGAGTAGTGAAGACTTGCAATTCCTTTCCTAAAGTTGTTGGAGAGGCCGGTTGACCATGTGTTCGAGCAAGAAGTGGAATATGTGCCCATGCTTGAGCGCTAGCTTCCATTGCCTTAATTAACAGATTGAGTTCAGGATAAATAACATTTTCCATGGCTTCCTTAAGTGATAGGGGTATGGAGGTATTATTTATGTCTTGCGATGTTAATCCAAAATGGATGAACTCTTGAAAAAGAGAGAGTCCCATGTTTTCGAAAGCCTCCTTGATGAAGTATTCTACCGCTTTAACATCGTGGTTGGTGACTTTTTCTATGTCCTTTATTTTCTGCGCATCTTCCGTTGTAAAATTACGATAGAGGTCTCTTAGCGGCTCAAAACTTGTCGTAGAAACTTCTTTTAGCTGAGGTAAGTCAGACTGACAAAGCGCTATGAAGTATTCAATTTCAACTCTGACGCGGTATCTGATCAATGCGAACTCAGAAAAGTAAGTGGAAAGCGCTTCTGTTTTAGAGGCATATCTGCCATCAATAGGGGTGATCGCGTGTAATGCAGTTGACATGGGAAAATCCGTTAAGTGACAAAATTAAAGGAGTTGTCCGCGTTTTCCTAATTCTATGACCTCTAGGTTGTCTACTTTTCCTTTAACGCCTTCATTTTCTTGAACCAGATCGAATCTTAATAGGGTACGCACCTTGTGAAAACCTTGAACTCCAGCACCTCCGGGATTCATATGAAGGCAAGAAATCTTTTTATCGTTGACTACTTTTAAAATATGACTATGGCCACAAATAAATAAATCTGGACGTTCCCGTTTGATTAAATCCCTGGTACGTTGGTTATAACTAGGAGGGTATCCACCTATATGTGTCATCCATACTTTAACGCCGTTCAGTACAAATTTCTGGTCCAGCGGATATCTAGAGCGCATGGTATGGTCGTCTATGTTCCCGAAAACAGCAATCACTGGCTTTCCGGTGGCTTCTAAGGCATCCATACTTTCATGTGATCCTATGTCGCCGGCGTGCCAGATCATGTCGACACCTTTCGCGAAATCGAGGATACGATCGTCCATGTGCCCATGATTATCAGAGAGTAGTAGGATTTTTGTCCTTTTAGCAGTCACGTGTGTACCTTTGTTTTGAATTTGAATCAAATGTAATGCGTACACTCTTGAGATTAGCTTTTGATGGGGCTCCCTTTTGTGGTTGGCAAAGTCAACCGCGCCAGCGAACTGCTCAGGGTGATATAGATCTCGCTTTATCTACGCTGCTTCGACAAACTATTGAAACGGTTGGAGCAGGACGAACTGATACAGGGGTTCATGCAAAGGAAATGTATGTGCATTTTGATTGGCAACCAGAATTGGCCATAGATATAGATAACCTAAGGCATTTAAAATATAGACTGAATCGTTTTTTAGATCCCGCTATTCATGTTAAGGAAATTCGAGAGGTAGCTGGCGATTGGCATGCTCGTTTTGATGCGATCTCTCGGAGCTACGACTATTTGATGAGCGATAAAGGATCCCCTTTTTATAGAAATCACGCCTGGATGGTATCCGAAATGCCAAATGTTAAGTTAATGAACAAGGCCGCCGCAGTACTCTTGACAATGACTGACTTCGCGAGCTTCTGTAAGAATGGATCAAACAATAAAACTACCCTATGTAATGTCACTAAAGCAGAATGGGTAGAAAAGGATGAGCTATGGGTATTCGAAATCACTGCAGATAGATTTTTAAGGAACATGGTTCGCGCTGTAGTAGGATCTTTATATGAGGTTGGAAAAGGGAATTGGTCCGTAGAGGACTTTACAGATCGATGCGAAGAAAAAAACAGAGGAGCTATGGGAACAAGCGCTCCTGCTCATGGCTTATATCTAATGAACGTAACCTACAATAATCTCTAGTATGTCCAAAGTTGGCGGAAAAGCCTTTGATTTTAAGTTGTTTTTGAAAGTATTGGGATATGCTAAACCTTATCAGAGACTATTTACTTTTTCTATGATCCTCACGGTACTGTTAGGTGCTCTAGGAACCGCTCGGCCTATTTTAATCCGTCAAGTTATAGATGATGCAATATTAGGTTATGATGCGCCCATGCTGTTGAAACTAACGTTCATGCTTGTAGGTCTTTTGGTGATTGAAAGCATTGGCCAATTTGGATTTATGTACGCTGCAAATTGGTTAGGGCAGAGCATCATTAAAGATATTCGTGTCGAGCTTTATGATAAGTTACAGACTTTCCGTTTACAGTTTTATGATAAAACTCCAATAGGTCAATTGGTTACAAGAGTTGTCTCTGATATTGAAACTATTTCGCAAATTTTTTCTCAAGGAATACTTGTTATTTTTGGAGATCTCTTTAGAATTCTAGTAATGTTAGGGGCGATGTTTTTCTTCTTTCACCCCATTTTGGTTTTAGTTAGTTTAAGTATTATTCCAGTTCTTTTTATTGCTACTAGGTGGTTTCAACGTGGCATAAAAGGAGCATTTCAGCGCGTAAGAAATGAAGTCTCAAATTTAAACACCTTCGTTCAGGAGCACCTAGGGGGTATGTCAATCGTACAGGCATTCGGTAGAGAAGAACAGGAGTTCGATAAGTTTAAGACCATTAATGACCGGCATAGAAACGCGAATGTGGAGAGCATATTTTATTACGCACTTTTTTTTCCAATTATTGAGGTTTTGAGCGCGATATCTATAGGTTTAGCAGTCTGGTACGGTGGCATGAATGCTGCAGTAGGTGGCTCTGTTACCGTCGGAGAACTTACGGCAATGATTATCTTTATTGGGATGTTATTTCGACCATTACGCCAATTAGCGGATAGGTTCAACACACTTCAAATGGGCATGGTAGCCTCTGAACGCGTCCTAAATCTCTTAGACAGTAATCACGAGGTAGAGCCCAATGGCGATATTCGTTTAGGAAAGCTAGAGGGCGATATCGTTTTTGATCAGGTATACTTTCATTATAAAGAGAATGAGCCCATATTGAAAGAGGTCTCATTTTCCGTTGCTCCTGGAGAAACAGTCGCCATTGTGGGTGCCACGGGTGCAGGTAAAAGCACTATTATTTCAGTGCTGATGGGATTCTATCCTTACACTAAGGGCTCAGTACAAATTGATGGAAATGAATTAACATCTTTAGATTTGCATACGCTCCGCCAGCAGATGGCCTTGGTGCTTCAGGATGTCTTTTTATTCTCAGATACGGTTCGGTCGAATATTGTATTAGGAAACCAACATATAACCGATATCGAGATTATGCAGGCCGCTAATGATATAGGGATAGAAGAATTTATAGATGGACTTCCTCAAGGTTTAGACTATAATGTACAGGAAAGAGGCGGTGTGCTTTCAGCGGGACAGCGGCAATTATTAGCCTTCTTAAGAGCTTATATCACCGATCCTCAAGTGCTTATTCTTGATGAAGCTACTTCGAGTATTGATTCACATACGGAAGAACTCATTCAGCGTGCACTCATCGCGTTAACACAAGACCGTACCTCTGTAATTATAGCCCATCGATTATCAACGATACAGCATGCAGATAAAATCGTAGTCCTAGATAAGGGTGTGGTCGTCGAAACAGGTGGTCACCAGGCACTCTTAAAATCAAAAGGAGCCTACTACAGACTTTATGAGAAGCAGTTTGCCGCTGAGGTGTAAGTAGATTATTAAAATTGAAGTATAAAAAAAAGCGGCCTTTAAGGCCGCTTTTTTTATTCATATTCTAGAATTTATCCATTCATCGAAATGAGGAATTCTGCGTTGTCTTTCGTTTGACGCATCCGTTCTTTTAGGAACTCCATAGCTTCTATAGGAGTCATATCCGCCAAGTATTTCCTCATGATCCACATGCGCTGTAGAACATCCGGAGAAAGCAGCAAGTCTTCCTTACGGGTACCGCTTTCAATAAGGTTGATGGCGGGCCAAATTCTACGGTTCGATATTTTTCTGTCGAGTTGCATTTCCATGTTACCCGTTCCTTTGAATTCCTCAAAGATGACCTCGTCCATTTTAGATCCAGTATCTATAAGTGCTGTTGCAAGAATGGTTAACGAACCACCGTTTTCGATGTTTCGAGCAGCACCGAAGAATCGTTTTGGCTTTTGAAGTGCATTTGCATCTACTCCCCCAGAGAGTATCTTTCCGGAAGCTGGGCTTACCGTGTTGTAGGCACGAGCGAGTCTGGTAATAGAATCAAGCATAATGATGACGTCATGTCCACATTCTACCATTCTTTTTGCTTTCTCAAGTACGATGTTAGCGACTTTAACGTGCCTGTCTGCGGCTTCGTCAAAGGTAGACGCGACAACCTCGGCATTCACACTACGGCTCATGTCGGTTACTTCCTCTGGACGTTCATCAATTAATAGAACGATCATGTAGGCTTCTGGATGGTTTGCAGCAATAGCATTTGCCAATTCTTTCATTAAGGTTGTCTTACCTGTTTTAGGCTGAGCAACAATAAGTCCACGTTGACCCTTCCCTATAGGTGAGAATAAGTCTATGATTCTTGTAGAAGTTGTAGATTGACGTGTAGTAATATTATACTTGTCATTCGGGAATAGGGGAGTTAAATGCTCAAAAGAAACACGATCTCTGACATATTCCGGACTGCGTCCATTGATACTGTTGACTTTTACTAAGGGGAAGTACTTTTCACCTTCTCTAGGTGGTCGAACTTCACCACTTACGGTATCACCTGTCTTCAGCCCAATGCTTCTAATCTGGTTTAGGCTAACGTAGATGTCATCAGGAGAATTTAGGTAGTTGTAATCTGAACTTCTTAAGAAACCATATCCATCAGGCATGATTTCTAAAACACCTTCATTTACTATGATCCCTTCAAAATGAAACTCTTTTGGTCTTTTACGACGGTTTTCATTTTGGTTGTTTCTATTTTGGCTTTGACCCTCTCGATTCTTTTGATTGGGATTTCGCTGGTTTCGCTCATTGCGTTCGCGATCCTTATCAGAACGAGGTTCCTTATCGGAGTTCGCGTTATGGACACCCTGACTTTCGTTTTCTGGACGGGGTAGGACCTTAGGGTTAGGTCTAGGTTTGTTACCCTGGGGCATCCTAGATTCTGTGTTCAATTTTTTATCCACAGATTGTTCCCGGCGTTCCGCGCCCTCAGGCGTTGATTGCTGCTTTGGAGCGGATGGTGGAGTGTCAGTGCCTGCAGCATCCGTTTTACCGGTTGCTTTAAGGATGGCTTCTACGAGCTCTCCTTTTTTCAAGTACTTTGCCTTTGGAATATCCAAAGAAGCACCGAGGTCTTTTAATTCAGGCAATTTGCGAGCCTGCAAATCCTTTTCAGTCAACATGTTGTGTAGGAATAGTCTTGATAATTGTCGACTCAAGAATAGAGCCGTCCGATATTTTATTTTACAATAATAATGAGATTCTAGTGTTTAAGCAGCCTTGGGAGCCTTTTTTTTTTCAACTTTACCAAAATTAATTCCAGGATGATCCAACGCATTCAAACATTATACCTCTTTGCAGCGGCTATTTTAAGCGCTTTATCTGCATTCTTTTTACCACTATACTCTTTAGATGAAGTGAGTTACGCTGCCACGGCACATGCTGAGTCATTCGGTGGTTTTGGCGCTTGCATGGCAATTTTTAGCGGATCCATACTTTTGTATTCTAATCGTAAACGTCAATTGCTCGTGGTTAGAATGGGTATGTTGACGGGTTTAATCATTTTAGGGTACATCATTTACCTTATTCAAGGCAATGGCGCTGAAGCCAGCTGGGGTGCTGCAGTTCCCTTTTTTCTTATTGTCTTGTCCTTTATGGCGTCAAAGAATATACAAAAGGATGAAACGAAAGTTCGTTCTTTAGATAGATTGCGCTAAAGAACTGGTAAGCCCTCAATCTGACAATTGTTTGTGCAGTCCCAGTATAGGTGCTGCATGCCATTAGTAATCCATAGGAAAGGTGCGTTAACAGCTGTATTATAATTAAAGGCCTGATTGAAGGTACCTTGATTAAGCTTTACTGACGGTGCTTTGCACTCCACTAATATGTGAGCTTTACCATTGATATTCGCAATGATATCGCTTCTTTTTTTCTTGTGTATCGTTGTAAGACCGCTTTCAACTTGTACATGGTGCGGACTGTAACCGAGGAGTATTAAATATCCTACACAGTGTTGTCTAACCCACTCTTCGGGAGTACAAACCATCCACTTCTTTCTAATAACGTCCCAAATTTCTAAGTGCATTTGATTAGATCTTGTGCGAATCGATCTTGCTATCTGCTCGTGAAAATGAAGTTTTGGTGTGTTCAATCTAATAGATTTTAATATTGTAATTCTCTGGGTTTTTCGCTTGGATTGGAGCATAAAGGTCTTCTATCTTACTCAAAGTAGACTCTAAGTCGTCAGGATTTAGTACAGCGAGTAATCCAGCTCTTTTGAGTGAGTAATCTAAATAACCCAGGCTTATGTCCACCCCAGCGTCTTTGGCTATATGATAGAATCCTGTTTTCCATTTGTCTACTTTATTTCTCGTACCCTCAGGTGCAATCATGAGATTGTAATTGGTCGTTTTCAATAGTTCCACACTGTAACTGACTAAGTCTTTTCTTTGACTTCTACTTACGCCAATTCCACCTAACCAAGTAAAAAAACCGAAAAAGTACCACTTTGTGTAACTGTCTTTAATTAAAAACTTTAAGGGCGACCTCATTAACCAAAAGAGTCCTAAGGAGAAAATAAAATCCTGGTTTGACGTATGTGGAGCAGCGACAGTTACTGTGTTTTTCGCACGTTCTATTAGTTCCGGTGCGACTTCTGATTTCCATCCGGCAAGTAAAAAAACCAGTTTAGCAATGTGATATTTCATAATCTATGATTAGACTACGAAGATACTTCCGAGAACCATTGCTCGGGGAATCCGACTAAATAGGTTGTTTGACTCGCTCTGGTAATCGCCGTATACAGCCACTTGTAATATATAGGTGAGGGCCCATCAGGTAAATAAGGATGTTCAATGATCACTTTTTCCCATTGCCCACCTTGGCTCTTGTGACAGGTGATGACATAACTGAACTTCACCTGTAATGCGTTGAAGTATGGATCATTCTTAACTGCTTCGTACATTTTACCCTTCGTTTTCAGATAAGCAAATTTAGCCATCATTTGCTCGTACAACGTGTTACTCTGCACACTTGATAGGGCCGGTCCTTCAGAGGTTAATGTGGTCAGATTGAGCAAAACGTCAATAGCACTTTGTTTGGGATAGTCTTCAAAAACTACAGTTGCCTCGCAGTAGGTAAGGCCATAGCGTTCATGAATATTTCTTATCGATCGAATTTGCCCAATTTCTCCATTGGCAATAAAACCCATAGCACTCTCTTGAGGAAGCCAGAAGTAATTATTCTTTACCACCATGAACTGATCACCTGCGGATATTTGATCTTCTTGAAATTTAATGCGACCCCTAATACCCTGGTTATAGCTATTCGCTTTTTTATTGCTTCTAACAATCATCGTATTTCCTTGGCTGTTAGAGCTGTATAGTTGCTCAAATACCTCTTGTAAATGATGTCCATCTTCTATTTTGATAAAATCGGACCCAGTTTCGAACAATGGGGCTTTAGAAGATTCCTCTTCAATTAGTTTCCGCAGGGAAGTGGCATTTTTAAGGATAAAACTATCTAATGCTTGACGAACGACCATTCGTAGTGTATGTTCTGTCGCATTTATTCCTGTACTTATAAAATAGTTTACATCCAAGGCAGGACTTTTAGGTTGACCTACGGGTGGTAACTGCGCTGGATCTCCCACTAAAATCAATCCATTAGAAGGGTCTGTGAAAACGAATTGTAATAAATCTTCAAGGAGTGAATTTCCACCTAGAGTTGCGTCATTCTTAGTAGCAACCAAACCAGCTTCATCAACCACAAACGTTGTGTTCTTGTGTGGATTACTTGCTAGGACAAAACTTGCTGAGCCACCACTTCCTGCTTTTGGACGGTATAAACTCCGGTGAATGGTATATGCGTTACTCCCTGTCGCACCACTAATAACCTTTGCTGCGCGACCGGTAGGGGCCATAAGAATGATTTTTCTGTGGTGTTTTTTGTGAGCGGATACGACACTTCTTAACACGGTAGTTTTTCCAGTCCCTGCAAATCCCTTGATTATCAAGAGCTCAGGCATCATGCGTTTGATACTCAGATAGACGGCGAGTTTACGTAATAATTCATCTTGATCCGCAGTGGGATCAAAGGGAAAAAAACCTTTTAAGTCAGAGTATGTGCTTTGAGGTGCGAGCAATTGAAAATTATTGTAGTTTTGAGCGCATTAATGATGATTTAGCTCATGAATTCAAAGGTACAACTCGGAATTAAAGTAGTTCTTATTCTACTCTCAGCGTTTTTAACGACACGCATTTACAAAAGCATCATGCAACCTATTAAATTTCAGCGCATTGAGCGTGTGAGATTGTGTGATGTCACAGAACAGTTAGAAAGTATTCGCGAGGCTCAATTGGCCTACAAAAGTGAAAACGGAGCTTTTTGTTCGTCTATAAAAGAATTGGTAGGGTTTGTAGATACTGGTTACATCAGTATTATCGAACGTAAGGATACTAATTTCATGTATTACGACAGAGTTTACCAGAAGGATATGAGTAAAGACTCTGTTATTATTCGTGTTCTGGGACAAGAGCAAGTTGGAATGCAGCTTTTTGGAGAAGGCTTTAATGCAAGTAATTTAATGAAAATATCAGGGACAGACTCTACGTTTGCCATGGATGCTAGTGAAATCACGAAAAATGGTGTAGATGTAGCGACCTTCGAGGTTACTGCTGGATACGACGTAATTTTTGCGGATATTGCTAAGGATTTCCCACAGGCTTATAGCAAAGATGCAAGCAAGACCTTGACTATTGGCTCCTTAACTGAACCTACAATTAGTGGTAACTACGAGAACTCTTACTGCAAAGCAGAATAACATAGACCCAGCCTTCCAAAATGCGAAGGCCGAGGATAGCGCATTGTCCATTCTGCTTGAGCAGGATGGACTTTCTTTTTTGGTACGAAATAAAACCACTAGACAGCTCTACCTATCTGGATTTATACCCAGTAAAGAACTTACATCTACGGCGATTGATGATTTACTAGTTTCTTTTCCGGTAAGACCCAAACAAATAATTGTAGCCGTGGAGGCACCTTTAGCGGTTATTCTACCTGCCGAATTTAGAAGTGATAACACGGAGTGGACTACTCATGTTTTGGGAGCCCAAGCAAACTCAATTTTTCACAGTAAAGCCCTTTCCATGGAGGTTCATGCCCTTGTCGATCCGGTGATTTTGGCACAATTAAAAACTGTTGGGTTGGAAATTCGTCATAATTGGTTGGTTCAAATGGAGCGTATAACCCTGAGCTCAACGCCTAAAATGTGGATTCATTTGTATGGTTCCGCTGTTTTGATCATGGCTGGACAGGGTAAGAAATGGGAATTGGTAAATTCATTTCCATGTGAGAACAAAGACGAGCTCTTATACCACATTGGGAATGTTTCGGAACAGCTGAATTGGGACAGGAAATCCGTGCATGTAGAACTAAGCGGTTTAGATGCTGCTGAATATTTAGAGTTCATTTCATCATATTTTGGTTCTGTAAATTTATTTAAGAGCAAAGAATGGGGGCAAAAGAGTAGTGCTTTTGGACCATGGGATGCTACCGCTTTTGCGACACTTTTAAGATTATGAGAATAGTAAGTGGAAAATGGCGTGGGAAGCGCATCGTTGCGCCAAAAAACCTTCCGACGCGTCCAACTACAGATTTTGGTAAAGAAGGACTATTTAATATTCTAAGCAATCGATTCTATTTTGAAGACCTTAGGATTGTGGATTTATTTGCCGGTACAGGTAATATATGCTATGAATTCGCATCTAGGGGTGCCTTAGCTTTAACTGCAGTGGACATTAGCAAGGATTGTATAAGGTTTATATATAAAACTTCTAAGGAATTAGGTATTGAGATTCAGACGGTACAAGCGGATTGTTTAAAATGGGTCCAGCGCAATTCCGCGTCTTATGACATCGTTTTTGCCGATCCACCTTATGATTATGAGTTTTACGAGGACTTAGCTCGAAGTATTATTGAGCGCAGTCTACTGTCCCCAGATGGTACTGCCGTCATAGAACACAGCGATGAGACGGACCTCAGTCATTTACCAGGTTTTGTGGAGCAGCGTCGCTATGGTAATGTAAATTTTAGCTTTTTCTCTCGATTAGAGGATCTAGACAACGAGTAAGGATCGCTTACTTAATCTGCGAGAAATTGTACCAGTGCCTCTATGGCCAAAGCTCTGTGGCTTATTTTATTTTTATCTGAATTACTCATTTCAGCAAAAGTTGTCTGGTAGCCATCAGGTTGAAAAATAGGATCATATCCAAACCCATCTACACCAGATCTTTTTCTACGTATGGTGCCTTTTGCAATGCCATGGAACAGGTGCTCTTGTCCGTCAAGAATTAATGCAATGGACGTTCTAAACTGTGCCGTTCTGGAATCGACCTCTGATAACTCGGCAAGCACTTTAGCCATATTTAACTCTGCATCTTTTTCTTTTCCTCCATAACGTGCACTGAACACACCAGGTGCGCCATGTAGCGCATCGATTTCTAGACCTGTGTCATCAGAAAAGCACGGTAACTGGTATTTCTCCCATATAGCACGGGCTTTAACAAGTGCGTTGCCTTCCAGTGTGGATTCATTTTCAGGAATGTCTTCGTGGTCATTTAACTCGGTTAAGCCAATTACCTCATATTTTGGAGCCAATAATTCCTTTACCTCTTGTAACTTACCAGGATTATGTGTGGCAAAAATCAATTTCATATCAGCTATTTTCATGAACAAAAGTACACGTATCATCCGTCTCTTAGGCCCTGTAGTTGCAATTATTTTTGCCGCTTGGGGTCAGTTTGAATCTGAATTTTGGTTACTTGGAGTAGCCGTTTGGATGTTGCTTTGGTGGATGACCGAAACCGTAAATTTAGCAGTGACAGCGCTATTACCTCTTTTAATGTTTCCCTTGCTAAGTATAGCAGATGCTAAATCAATGGGTGCATTTTATGCCCATCCTTTGGTGTATTTGTTCTTTGGGGGCTTTGTATTGGCCTTGGCTTTGGAAAAAACAGCCCTGCACTATAGAATTGCGTTATGGATTTTAAATAAAACAGGTACGCAGGACTATGGTTTATTAGCAGGGTTCATGATAAGTACAGGGTTTATGTCCATGTGGATATCTAATACGGCAACGTCTATAATGATGCTCCCTATTGCCACGAGCGTTTTAGCAGTGTTGCCGAAAAAAAAATCAGCGTCTCTTTCTCGACCTATTTTGTTGAGTATCGCTTGGTCGGCTAATATTGGTGGTATGGCTACCCTTATAGGTACGCCGCCGAATTTGATTTTCGCAGGATTTCTGAGTGAACGACTCGATCGTGAAATTGGATTTGTTGAATGGTTACCTATTGGCTTGACGGCAACTTTTATATTAGGCATTACTGCTTTTTTCGTACTCCGCCGCGGGCTATCGGATTCAGAATTAAGTGAGGAGCAGGAATATCAAACGTCTATTTGGCTTAAAGAGGAATGGACCAAGCTTGGTCCGTTGAATGTGGAACAAAAAAAAGTGGGAATTATTTTCGTTTCGACTGCTGTGCTTTGGATTGTCCGTCCTTATTTAGGACAAGTATTTACAGAACTTAATTGGACGGATACAGGTATATCGTTAATGGCTGCATTGCTTTTATTTTCAGTGGGCACAGGATCTAAAAAAGCACTTTTAGATTGGAGTGATACAACCAAGCTTCCATGGGGAATCTTACTCTTGTTCGGAGGAGGTCTGGCATTAGCAGGAACACTCCAAGATAGTACGTGGTTTGATCAATTAAGTACATCACTTCAGAGCTTTGGTGACGTATCGCTACTTTTCTGGTTAATAGTGATGGCTGTGCTCGGTGTGTTTGCTACAGAATTATTAAGTAATATGGCCTTAGTAAGTGCGTTATTACCACTGGTATTAACCATTAGTATCGCTTTCGGTTTCTCCATGGAATTAATCAGTATTCCACTGGTACTTGGCGCGAGTTGTGCTTTTATGCTGCCCATGGCCACACCTCCGAACGCTATTGTTTTTTCTACTGGGAAACTGACCATTCCTTACATGGTGTCCCGCGGTATTGTGATGAATGTAATCTCTGTAATCGTGTTGGTTCTTATGGGTTATGTCATGAGCCTTATGGCTTAACCACCTTTTCAGGCGCCTGTAGTACTTTCTCAGGAAGATGTCCTAGAATCAGGGTCTCCAGTGCCTGTATCCATTCTAGTTTTAATTGTGTTCTAGAATGTAGAATACTAATCTCGCGACTAGGAGTAGGTTCTGCGATGGGCTTAATGAATCTCCGGTATTGATCTGGTAGGTCTATCGCGGTAAGGTAGGGAAGTAGCGTCATTCCCATTCCGCGGTAGGCTAACTTTACCAATGTATCAAAATTCCCACTTTCAATATTTAATGTTTGGTTTCTATCTGATTGTCCTTGGCATAATTTTAATACACTATTTCTAAAACAATGGCCTTCATTTAATAGAAGCAGTTCTTTGGAATTAATTTCAGAGGCCAGGAGAAATTTGTCTTTCGTCATTTCATGATACTCAGGAACGAATGCCATGAAAGGCTCACAGTACAGGGCTCTTTCAATAATACCTCTTTCCTCTAGTGGTGTTGCGGCGATGCCAACATCTATCTTATCTTGACGAAGCGCATCTATCATCTCGTCTGTTTTCATTTCCTGCACGTGCAGTCTAATCTTTGGATATTGTTTAGTGAATTCCGGAATAAATCTCGGAAGCAAACTTGGTGCGACGGTAGGAATAACAGCTAATCGCAGATCTCCTTCAAAGGTACCTTTGATTTGTTTCGCCATATTTTGGAGAACATCGGACTCATAAATGACCTTTCGTGCCTGAAGTAATAATTTTTCACCGAGTGGTGTCGGGACTATAGGGTGCTTTGACCGATCAAAAACTAGGATGTCTAGTTCTTCTTCAAGTTTATGAATTTGCATGCTCAGTGTAGGTTGAGTTACAAAACAAGCCTCTGCAGCTCGGGCAAAATGACGGTGATTATCCACGGCCACAATGTACTTATATTGAGTTATAGTCATTTATTATCAAAGTATGATTGTTGATAGATAACAAAAATACTCGTAGTTTCCGTTTAGCCCATACATCTTCGGTATTTTTAATGAATGACCCAAGAAGAGTTTTTAAAAATAAGGGACAAGGAAGTGAACGGACTAAGGCATAGTAAAATGATGCCATGGTATAGAAAGTTCATTGTGCCTAACGCTGCTAAACTTAATAATGCCCAAAAGGCGGCGGTTCTTTTGCATGTGTTTCAGGGGCCTGTTGATTTGGAGTTACTTTTTATGAAAAGACCGGATTATAACGGTACTCATGGAGGTCAGATAAGTTTTCCAGGGGGTAAGCAAGAATCTTTCGATGTTAATTTTAAGCATACTGCGCTTCGTGAGGCTGAGGAAGAGGTGGGATTGAAAAATCAAGATATAGAGGTGATAAAAAGTCTTTCTGAGTGCTATATACCTCCTTCGAATTTTGTGGTTTACCCGTTCGTTAGCTTTGCGAGACACTTACCTAACTTAAAGGTTAATCCAGAGGAGGTAGCGTACACCTTTTCTATCCCACTGAAAGCACTTTGTTCAGGAGAACTTGAGGGTAAAACCAAGGTTTCAACGAAAATGGGAAAGATGAGCGTTCCCGCCTATCATTGGAACAACGAAATTATTTGGGGAGCAACTGCTAACATTACAGCAGAATTGGTCGCACTATTGTCATAAGGTCTATCTTTGAACATTCATGAAAATTCGGATGACACTCAACCCATTTAAAAAAGACAGTTTCGGCTATAATTTACTCATAAAGCGGAGTGTAATTTCTGTTTTTGGTTTAGTTACGTGGTATCGATTCTTTCGTCTTAATAGTGTTCAAATCGTTGGTGCAGATAAGCTTAAAGACCTTCCTGAGAAGGGAGTCTTATTCGTTTCTAACCATCAAACGTACTTCGCTGATGTGAGTGCGATGTACCACGTATTCAATGCTGCTAAAAACGGTGTTTATAATAGGGTACCACTGTTTTCGTTGTTAAGGCCGAAAATGAACATCTTTTTCGTTGCGGCCTCTGAGACCATGAAAAAAGGATTTCTCCCTAAACTCATGCAGTACGCTGGTTCCGTCAGTATTAAGCGGACCTGGAGAGAAGCTGGAAAAAACGTCAACAGATCCGTAGACCCTAAGGATATCGCGAACATAAAAATGGCTATGGAAACGGGTTGGACCATCACTTTTCCGCAAGGAACCACGCGCCCTTTTGTGAAGGGTAGAAGAGGAACAGTACATTTGATAAGGGAATTGAATCCAGTGGTCGTTCCCGTGGTAATCAATGGTTTTCGTCGAGCATTCGACAAAACGGGTATGTTTGTGAAGAGCACCGGTAACTTGTTAAATATTACCTTTAAAGATCCTTTAGATTTAGACTTCTCCAAAGGGAACGATGATTTGTTAGACCAAATAATGGTGGCTATTGAACAAGCGCCAGAGTTTTTGAAAATAAAAGAAGAATGAGAAAATTAGTTTTATGTATGATTTTAGGAATGTTGTTCTCCGCATGTGAGACTGCTATTCCAGTTGTAGATCCAACGGCATTAGATGATAGAAATATTTATGTTAGAGCCTACAAATACTTCAATGGAGACCTTATAGATACGAGCAAAGTATTTGAAATAAATGGTGATATAATTAAAATAGACCACATCTATATCACACTTAGCGGTGCTGAATTTGTGAGTGATGATTATCAGGATACGACCAGAACAGAAAATGACCTGACCATGATAGATTTACTGACAACATCTGAGGTTAAGCTAGCCCAGCTATCGTCAGGATCTTACAACGGTAGACTGAACTATCGTATCGGTCTAGACAGCGCTAGAGCGCATACGTCACCTGAAAATTTAGAGGAATCAAATCCTTTAGGTAGTGGTGTATTGTGGAATGGCCCAGATTTGGGGCACAGCTTTTTCCAAATGGAGGGCCGAGTCTTTGATGCTTTAGATACCGTATTCACATCCCCTAAGAGTACCTTTACTTGGCGAATAACATCACAGGACATGGTTATAGAACGCTCCGAAAAAAGAAACTTTAGTGTGGGGTCTAACTTGGATGTATTCTTCGTGATTAACTTAGATGTCGACAAACTATTTCTGGGCTTACAACCTTCCCAAATGCCAGAGATCTACTCAGATCCAGCGAGTAGTGCAGATATAGGTTTAGCTAATATTTTAAAAAATAATTTAGAGAGCGAATTTATCTTCAAGTTGTAGTTATGAGATCATTTATTATTCTTGTATTTGCCTCTTTTTTAGTCGTGTCTTGTGGTACGCAAAAAAAGAATGTTTCTCTCGAAGTTCAGCTCAACTATGATAACATCCCTCATCTGGTTGGTGACGAGATCTTCAAAGGTGACACTGCAGTCCAATTTGATTTATTTCATTTATACCTCAATAATCTCACCTTAGGAAATACCGTTGCAGAGGAAGTTCTTTTTATTAACGCAATGGATAGTTCAAGTTTAAATTATACCATCTCGCTTCCACGAAAAGTATCCATGTTGTCTTTTGGGTTAGGTTTAGATACTGTTCAGAATTCAATGGATCCTACAACGTTCCCTACCAGTCATCCACTTTCTAGTGCAAATGCAATGTATTGGTCTTGGGCGTCAAAGTATAGATTTATCAAGGTCGATGGAAGGGTAAACTCTATGGGTAGTATTGGAGTAGATGATGATTTTTTAGTTTGGCATACAGGGACAAATAGTCTTTACCGAACGATATTATTTGAGCAAGAAATTAGACCAGGTGATCATGTAATCATAAAAATTGACCTGAATTTACTTTTATCAGGTTTGAGTCTAAAAGATGAGTTATTCACTCATGCTGGAGTAGATACTTATGCAATCGCCGAGAAAGTAACGGAAACTCTCATTTTAGCCATGGCGGTTGAAATTCAGTAAATACTTGTGGCCTTAGCGCATAAACAAAAAGCCCCTTGTAATTTACATTTACAAGGGGCTTTTTGTTTTCTTGCAGTGTCCTCTACCTAAAAAGAATACTAATTTTTACTCCGCCAAGAATTGCTGGGGTTGTATTTCTACTTTCGTTGAGCACGTATTGTCCTATATAATAGCCACTTATAGGGTCGAATGTATCTACATATTCGTTGATCTTTCTAGTCTTCTGACGTATGCCCGCTCCTATGAACCAATCCAATATCATTCGCTCTGACGGTCTACTTTGGTACCCCAGGGTAAAACCCAGATCCGACCATTGAAAGGTTTCGTTAAACGTGCTATCAATCGCCCCAGGCATGGCTAATTCAAAGTTTTGAGCGTAGTTTCTGTGGTTGAGGTTAAAGGCGATGTAATAGCCATCTTGAAACGCATTTCCTTCCGGGAAAATCTTCGCATTAAGCAGGGCGCTATACGACACCTTACTGACTGTTTCACCATCAGGACGTGCGCTGTAGCCACGAATTAGATCTTCGGTAAGATTAAAAGTGGTTAACCCTACCCCGCCTTCAACGGTGAAATAATCTGAAACCTTTCGTTCGTAGGAGATCGGGACATCTCCGGCAATTAACGCAGTTGGATTGAGTTTTATAGAATGGTTGTACCTGCTGTAATAGATTCCGCTCATGGAACTGTTTGTCATCGAGGGCGAGACTTGAGTTGATAAATTTCCTGAGGAACTACTTGTGTTTAGTTCACGTTTTCTAACCACTACTGCCTGTGCATCCGCTTGCGCAATGGTTAGAATGAGCAACAGTAAAGTGGATAGAAATCGATTCATTTGAGGTTTTATTTAACAGGGGTGATGTATCTTCCGTACTCTAGTTTAAACTACAAAAACTTTGCCGTTTTCTATGAAAATGATGAACAAAACAACCTGGGTTGTAGTAAGCTTGTTTACAAGTATAACCATTCTATCCGCGCAGAGTTCATATCCAATACTGGAATGGAGTCCTGAATACAGCGCTAGAAGTGCGAAATTTGATCGCTTACTACAGGTCGGTGAGACAGGATTTTACACCTATCGGCCTGCAACCTCGTCTCTTCTTTCCGGTTCTAGAGACGAGTATTTTGCGTACTATAATAGAAGCACCCTCACTGAGGAGTGGCTTCTTAAAAATCCAAAGTGGGAATGGGAAGGCAAGCGTGTTGATTACAAGAGTAGCGTAATCATCGAAAATGTTCAGTATTTATTTTATGAGAGTTACGATCGTCAGCGTGATGTTCGAAATTTATTGGTCAGAACATTAGACACCTTGGCTTCACTTAGTGAGCCTATGCTTGTTGAAACTATGGATTCTCGTCGTAGGTCGCAAGGAGAATTTGCGATCAAGTTGAGCGAGGATAAATCTAAAATTGCCATTTTCACAAACCCGCCTTTTAAGATTAGAGGTAGTGAGAATTTCTATGTGCGTATTTATGACGAAAATCTAGAGGAACAATGGAACGCGGACATAGAACTTACTTACAGAGACCGAAACTTTAGAATAATGGATTTTGATGTCACAAATTCCGGAGATGTTTTTATCCTCAGTGTCTATGACAGTAATTCTAATATCAGCCTTATTTCCAGTCGGAATCTCGATTATAAACTGATGAGAATTCAATCTGGCGATCACAATAAAATTACCGAATTTGATTTGGGATTGACAGATGTTTCTGTTCATAGCCTGGGAATTCAGTGTGATTTAAAAGACAATCAGATGTCCATTTCTGGGTTCTACGGCAAACGTAATTATTACGATATGGATGGTTCTTTATACTTGGCGGTAGATCAAGAAAAAGGAGAAGTCACGAGCTCTAGCTTGAGTTCTTTTTCTGAAGAATTTGTTGCTCAATTTAATAGGTATAGACTGTTTAAGGGAAGAGGCATTCGCAGGAATTTCGTCTTTAGACAATTTATGCCTCGACCAGATGGCGGGGCTTATGTGATTGCGGAAGATTATGACGTACGTGTTGTAACCACTCAGAATAGTCGTGGAGCCACGACCACTAACTACTACTATTATTACAACGATATAGTTGTTTTAAGTATTGATAAAGATGGTGAAGTGGACTGGTATGCCCACATACCAAAGCGCCAAACTTCAATGAATGATGGGGGCTATTATTTGGGATATACCTTTCTAATGAATGAAGAGGGCTTACACTTCGTATACAATGACCATAGAAAAAACGCCAAGCGCTGGGGTAAGAAACCCTTAAGGACCATCACAAATGCCAAAAATGGCAACCTTGTAATGGTTAGTGTATCGCACGACGCCCAGATGACCTACACCTTATTGAACAGAAACAAGAAGCAGAAATTCCGAGTATCTCCAAGGTCGTCTCGACTTGCAGACGACGGACGCGATGGAGCAGTGCTACTCTCTTTGCGTGGATCTAGGATAAGATTCGGAAATTTGTACTTTGATAAGTAACCATAGATGAGAATTCATTTTATAGCCATAGGCGGATCAGCGATGCACAATCTCGCGATTGCGCTGCACAATGGGAAGCATCAAGTAACTGGTTCGGATGACCAGATTTTTGAACCATCAAGAAGTCGACTTTTCGCCAAAGGTTTGCTTCCATCTTCTGATGGATGGGAGTCCTCCAGAATTGATGATCAATTGGACGCAATCATACTAGGTATGCATGCTCGCAAGGACAACCCTGAATTACTAAGGGCTCAAGAGTTGGGATTGAATATATTCAGTTACCCGGAGTTTCTGTATGAGATTTCAAAAGAAATGACACGGGTAGTGATCGCAGGTTCTCATGGGAAAACCACAACTACTGCCATGGTGTTGCACGTTATGCAGCACGCAGGTGTTCCTACGAACTATATGGTAGGTGCCCAATTAGAAGGCTTTGACTGTATGGTGGAGATGGAGAGTGGCTCTGAATTCATGGTGATGGAAGGTGATGAATACCTCAGTTCTCCCATAGATCTAAGGCCGAAATTTCATCTTTATCGTCCTAATATCACCGTTATTACGGGTATAGCTTGGGACCACATTAATGTGTTTCCAACCTTTGAGAGTTACTTGGAACAATTTAAAATATACTTGGACACTATTGAGCCCGGTGGCGCACTCATATACAATGAGCGGGATCAGGTATTAAAAGAATTAGTCGAGCAAAGTGATGCTAAGGTAAAACGATTTCCCTACAGCCTTCCGGAATATTCTATTGAGAATAGTATTACCTATATAGATACAGCAGAGGGTATGGTGCCTCTTCAGGTCTTTGGAGCACATAACTTAAGCAATCTAGAAGCTGCTCGTTGGGTTTGTTTAGAGATGGGAGTTCAAGAGCATGAATTCTATGATGCAATAGTATCTTTTGCAGGAGCTCAAAATCGAATGCAGCCCATACTTGAAGGTCAGGTAAAGGTGTTTAGAGACTTTGCTCACGCTCCATCCAAGGTAGGTGCAGCTGTGAAAGCACTTGCAGATCAGTTTGGTAAAGTACGCGCAGTTCTTGAGCTGCATACGTTTTCCAGTTTGAATCCCGAATTTTTACCGCAATACAAGGGAGTCATGGATCCCGCTCACGATGCCTGGGTTTATTACAGTCCAGACGCTGTTGCACATAAAAAATTACCAGAGCTCTCTAAGAAATCTGTTCTTGAAGCCTTTGGTCCGGGAGTTCGTGTGTTTGATACTCCAGAGGAACTGTCCGTTGCACTTTCTGATCCTGCCGAAAATTCTGCAGTGGTCTTGATGAGTAGTGGAAATTTTGGGGGGATTGATTTGGAAGACATTTTCACGTCATATAAATAAGTAAATTTGCCATTATGATTAAACGTGAAATCATTGATGCAAGAGAACTGAACATCGCCCTAAACAGGTTGTGTTGTAAGTTGATTGAAAATCATGGTGATTTTACAAACACTATACTCGTGGGCCTTCAGCCCAGGGGAGTTCAGGTTTTAGATCGCTTGGTTAGATTACTGGAAGAAGGATATGGTGTAGAAGGCATTCGTACTGGGGCATTAGACATTACCTTTTACCGTGATGATTTTCGTCGAAGAACAGGCGAACATCTTCAGGCTAATACGACCCGTATCGATCATTTGGTAGAGGATCAGAAATTAGTTTTTATTGACGATGTTCTCTATACAGGTAGAAGTATCCGTGCTGCTATGGATGCTATTCTGAGTTATGGAAGACCTGCTAAAATGGAGTTGCTCACGCTTATTGATAGAAGATTTTCTCGCGATTTACCCATACAACCAGATTATAAGGGACGTCAAGTTGACTCTATAGCCTCACAACGTGTTGAGGTACTTTGGGAAGAGGTAGATGGTCGCGATGCTGTACTAATAACTGAACCGAATTCATGAGCGAATTATCTGTGAATCATTTGCTGGGCATTAAACACCTTAATGCGGAGGATATCCAGCTTATTCTCGATACGGCTACTCAGTTTAAAGAGGTCATTAACCGACCGATTAAAAAAGTTCCAACACTTCGCGATATCACTATTGCAAACTTATTTTTCGAGAATTCAACCAGGACTCGTTTGTCCTTTGAATTGGCAGAAAAGCGTTTAAGTGCAGATGTTATTAATTTCTCCGCTGCTTCTTCCTCTGTTAAAAAGGGAGAGACGTTGATAGATACCGTTAATAATATATTAGCGATGAAGGTGGATATGGTGGTCATGAGACATCCAAATCCGGGCGCAGGTGAGTTTCTCGCCCAGCATGTTGATGCGTCTATTGTAAATGCGGGAGACGGAGCTCACGAGCACCCTACTCAGGCCTTATTAGATGCTTTTTCAATTAGAGAAGCCTTAGGTACCTTAAAGGGTACGAAAGTGGCCATTATAGGGGATATAGTGCACAGCCGTGTTGCTTTGTCAAACGTTTTGTTACTGAAGAAAATGGGTGCTGAAGTCATGGTATGTGGCCCAACCACATTAGTCCCGAAGCACATGCATACCCTAGGTGTTCGCATAGAACATAATCTTCAGACAGCTATTGAATGGTGCGATGTAGCGAATATGTTGCGCGTTCAACATGAGCGTCAGGACATAAATCACTTTCCTTCCATAGCAGAATATAGAGCACAGTACGGACTTACAATGGATCATCTCGATGCATTGGAGAAGCCTATCGTCATCATGCATCCAGGTCCTATAAATAGAGGTGTCGAAATCACTTCAGAGGTTGCTGATAGTAAGCATTCTGTTATTCTGGATCAAGTTCAAAACGGAGTAGCAATTAGAATGGCAGTACTTTATTTACTGGCTGAAAAACGCAAACTGAATAACGGTAAATGAGTTTAGAGTTGGTCGTTTTAGGTGCGGCTAGTGCGACACCAACGTCCAATAGCTATACCACATCCCAATTGTTGAAAATGCGGGATCACTTCTTCCTAATAGATTGTGGTGAAGGGGCTCAAAAGCAATTGAGAAGATCTAAGACGAAATTCTCACGAATAAATCACATTTTCATCTCTCATTTACATGGTGATCATTTTTTTGGGTTAGTAGGCTTGCTGAGCAGTTTTCACCTACTGGGAAGAACCACGCCGTTGACCGTTTATGGTCCGCCAAAGCTTAAAGACATAGTGCTAACTCAGTTTAGGGCAGCCGGAACGTTCACAGCATATCCTATTTCATTCGTTATTACGCAGCATAAGGTTCCCCAAGTATTGGTAGACACTGACTCCTATACTATTTCAACATTTCCATTAAAACACAGAATAGCTACAACTGGATTTTTATTTAAAGAAAAGCCGCTAAAGAGAGGACTGAACAAGGCTAAAGCAGATGAGCTCAGTATTCCTATTTGCGATTACCATTGGATTAAGGAAGGAAGAGATTGGACAGATGACGACGGTAAGGTGGTATTAAACGAATACATTACTTATGCCCCTCCAAAACCATTGAGCTATGCCTTTGCCTCAGATACGATGTATGTACCTGAGACTGCTCAATATGTGAAAGGGGTGAGTCTGTTGTACCATGAGAGCACTTTTTGTGAGGATAAAGCAGAACGGGCAAAGCAAACTATGCACAGTACTGCGAAAGAGGCTGGAAGGGTAGCAAAACAAGCGAAGGTTGATTGGTTGTTGATAGGACACTATAGTGCTCGCTATAAAGATTTTTCACAGTTTGAAGTCGAGGCGGCAGAGGTGTTTCCAAAAGTGTATCGAGCAAAAGAACTACACCGTTATAAGCTTACGGAGCAAGGAATAGAAGTCGTTTCACTTCGCCATACTACTGAACATGAAGAATAAGGCTCTTGTCGTATTATTTCTGACCATATTCCTGGATTTAATGGGTTTTGGACTCATCATTCCAATTCTTCCGATATATGCCAAAACGTTAGGCGCAACGGATGCAATGGTTGGTTTATTGGGAGCTTCATTTAGCATCATGCAGTTTATTTTCGCGAGTTTTTGGGGAGGTCTAAGTGATCGATACGGTCGTAGGCCCATTATGCTCATTAGTATTTCTATCATGATCGTCGCTTACATTCTCTTTGCAAACGCTACGGTACTCTGGTTGTTGTTCGCCACAAGATTATTGAAGGGCTTTGGTGCTGCTAACCTTAGTGTGGCTCAAGCGTATATAAGTGACGTGGTTCCCGCAGAAAAAAGAACAAAGGCATTTGGAATTATCGGTGCTGCCTTTGGACTAGGATTTATTTTTGGGCCATCAATAGGTGGTATAGTTAATGAGTTCTACGGAGTAGCTGGGGTGGGGTACTTTGCCGCTGCCTTGGGTGCGTTGAATCTAGTTCTAGCTTGGTTCTTCCTTGATGAGACCTTAAAAGTCAAGAGCACTACAGTACAGTTGTTTCCAAACCCTTTCAAAGACATCATTCAATTCCGTGCTGTTCCTGAGATAAACGCTCTATTTACGATCAATTTTGTCTATGTCTTGGGGTTTAGTATGATGCAAATTACCTCCACCTTATTGTGGGCAGAGCATTTTGGATTGAGTGAACTCCATATTGGTTATACTTTTGCCTATATAGGGGTACTTGCTGTAATTATACAAGGTGGATTGATTGGGTATTTCAACACATGGTTTGGTGAAAAAAACTTACTTTTTTTTGGAACGATTCTCGTTTCTATGGGACTCTTTAGCATGCCTTTTGTGCCTACAGATAAGTTTTACTTAGAATTAGTTTCTATGACGTTATTGTCGTTTGGAAATGCACTATTAACACCTACGGTAAGTACATTACTGACTACTTATGCGCCTGATGATGCACAAGGGAAAATCCTAGGTACGAATCAAAGTGTAGGCTCACTTGCTAGAGTCCTTGGGCCTGCTATTGGTGGAGCTGCATATGGATTTCATTACAGTTATCCGTATATATTGGCTGGCAGCATTGCTTTAGTCGTGAGTATTTTAGCGTTGAGGCTTCGGCGAAAACTCTATTAGTAAACCGTTGTGGCAAAACAGTACTGTTTGACAACGGACTTAGCTTTGACTTTTCAAGATGGTTGATATTTTAAATAAATCTTTGTAGGTATCAATTTAGATGCTCAATAGTTCACTTACTTTTGTATCAAATTAAATAATTAACGAAAATGAAGAAAATAGCAATAATAGCGGCTGTAGGTTTCCTAACGGTAAGTTGCGGCGGAGAAAAAGCAAACCAGGCCACAACAGGTGAGGCTCAGGAAGTAAACGCTTTAGCGGATGCAGAAAAAGTAGTTTTAGATGCAGAATCTGTGGTAGAATGGAAAGGGTTCAAGACCTACACGGGTGACTCTCACAATGGAACTATGGGTCTAGGAAAAAGCTATTTTGCGATAACTGACGATGAGCTTGTAGGTGGTGCTATTCTGATAGACCTCAATAAAATGGATGTTACTGATTTACGTGACCGAAAAAGAGAGTCTTTATTAGGGCATTTAAGAGATGCCGATTTCTTTTTCGTAGATAGTTTCCCTACTGCATTATTTGAGATCACTGAGGTGAATTACACGCTCAATACTGATTCTGCTGCGGAAGACGGACTAAACACGATTGTGTCGGGTAACCTTACTCTGAGAGGCGTGACGAACAGTATAGAGTTTCCAGCGCGCATATCGGTTGAAAATGGCTCAGTCTCTTTTGATGCGCCTACCTTCTCTATTGATCGTACGTTATGGGGTGTGAATTTTCACAACAGAGATGATTCTTCTATTGCAGAATCTTTGAAGGATAATTTAATAGACCATAGCATTGAGCTGACTATTTCAGTAAAAGCTACAAAGGCTTAGCTTAATGAAGTTTATTTGGAAAAGCCCCGCCTTAGCGGGGCTTTTTTATTTCAAGACATCTCGCAATGCATCTTCTAGGTTTTCAAATTCAAATGCAAACCCAGTCTTGAGTATCTTTTTATTACTCACCTTTTGACTCATTAAAGCGAGCGTAGCCATTTCTCCTAAGAATAATCTTAGTACAAAACCAGGAACGGAAGGGAGAAGCATTGGGCGGCTAAGGACTTTACATATAGTCTTTGTTAAGTCTTTGTTCGTAGCGGGGTTTGGGCCTATCGCATTATATGGGCCAGATGCTATATTCGTTGATGTTGCTGCATGGATAAACATACGTGCTAGGTCCTTTATGTGAATCCAGCTGGACCATTGTTTTCCGCTTCCAAGCGGGGATGCTATGCCCGCTTTCGCTAATGGGACTAATTCACCTAATACGCCGGCACCTTTGTCCAAGACGATTCCTATACGCAGCTGAATGCTACGTCTTTTATCGTTTCCAAGTTTGCGTGTGTATTGTTCCCAATTCCGTGTTACTGTAGCTAAAAAATCATCTGCTGGCAAATCACCTTCTACCATAGTACGTTCAAAGTCGGATCCGTAGAATCCAATGGCACTAGCTGATACGCAGGAGGACGGAGCCTTTTCTAGTTTTTGTAAAGCGTCTATGAGTGTTTGAGAAGTGTATACTCTGGAGTCGTTTATAGACTGCTTGTACTTGGCGGTCCAGCGCTTCGAGACCGTTGTACCTGCTAAATGTATGAGATGATCGGTACCTTCTAAAGATGCGAGGTCAATCTCTCCTTGTGCGGGGTTCCAATAATAGGTTTTCACGCCTTTCCATTCAAGATTTTGTCTTGTAGAGAGAACGCGAACATGGTGTTTTTCAGATAGTAATTGGGCTACAATTGCCTTACCTACTGATCCTGTTGCACCTGTAATTGTGAATGTTGCCATTTGTTATTTTTATGGATGTTAAACTAACAACCCTAGCTTAATTTTGTTAGACTTGGACAAGAATATTTCTGGATAGACTTTTATGCATACCATTGAACCTTATTATAATTGGCGACATCTCTATATTGCCAGCGAAGATCCTCAAAGCCCAATGTATGGTTACTTTAATAGTGAAGTGGAATTTACGGATCGAATTTTTAATCATGTTGTGCATCCTCAATGGGATAATATTGGGTGTGAGACATTGGTCCTGAAGATTCTATTTGTTGATTATTCTGCTGGATACTGTGTTATAGAGTTTTTAGGAGAATGGAACGATGCGGTCCACAACGATGTGATGCGAGTCAAACGGGATATTGTTGACGAAATGGTGCCCTTAGGAATAGATAAGTTCATATTAATTGGAGAGAACATCCTTAATTTTCATGCAGACATAACGGACTACTATGAAGAATGGTTAGAAGAAGTACCAAACGGATGGATGACGTTCTTGAATTTAAGACCCCATGTGGTGGATGAGTTGAACTCCTATGGTTTGGACCAATTCTTTGTACTCGGTGGCGAGCTAGATCAATGGAATTGGCGAACTAAAAAACCGGAGCAACTCTACAAGAAACTCACTGAAGTCGTGGGTTTAAGGTTGGGTTTGTAGGCTTACAAGCTTTAAGAAAGCGGTGCGATCTGACTCGAGTGTAAACCATGTTGCTTGTTCTGCTTCGAGTGGCAGCCACATCATTTCTTGTAAGTTTGGATCATTATCTATAATCGCCCACTCGTCCTCTAGTACTGTGCTATTGGCCTTAAAATAATTCAGAAGCAGTTGTTCGTTGGGTTTAAATCTGGAGGAAAACGCATGGGTAGGAATATAAAAAAATGACCATTCTAGTGGTGACCAAAGCTTAAATTCCTCCTTTATTTCACGGTTTATACACGCTATGAGACCCTCACCTAATTCTAGTCCTCCTCCGGGAAGTTTTTGCAGATTGACGCCTTGCCAGCGTTCCTTCATGACCAACAATCTTCCTTGATTGGATACAATCAAAGCGTAACAACGGGCATTGAACTTTATCATCTTTTCCATGCGCGCGTCATTTCTCGTTTTCTTGGAGGTCCTGGGAGCCGTTCTACCTCAAAACCCGCAGCCTTCATAGATCGTTTTACGACTCCTTTTGCACAGTAGGTAACCAGACAGCCATCTACCGCTAAAATTTTAAACATCTTTTCGAAGATTTCATCAGTCCAGAGCTCAGGCTGTGCGCTTGGAGCAAAGGCATCAAAATAGATAAGATCAAAGCTAAATTCTTCGCTCTCAAAGCGTCTGAGATCAGTGGTCATTAATTCAAAATGAAACCCAGGAATAAGCTCAGTGGGTACAAAGGGAGGGCAACGAAGGATAGATCCTTGCTGCTCTAGACTGGAAAGATCTAACAGATCAATTTCTTTAGTTGTTAACGGAAATTTCTCAAGTGCTGTGTAATGAATTTGAGTACTCCCTTTTTGTTCTAAGGTTAGCCTAGCGTTTAGAGCTGTTCCTAATCCAACTTCTAAAACACGAACCTCTGTAAGTTCCATTGCTTTTAATCCAGCATTGATGAAGACATGCTGGCTTTCGGTAAGTGCTCCATGAATACTATGATAGTATTCGTCTAATTCCGGAACCCAAAGCGTCAGGCTTCCATCCGAGGAAGTCTTGATGTGCCTTGGACTCGCCTTAGCCATTAATGAATGTAGAGTTTTTCAATCCTTGAAATAGGACCTTGGCAAAAGTTCATGTGACAAGCCACGCAGCTTTTCACTAGGTTGTTGTGCGCTTCTATTTGTGCAGGTACTGAAGTAGCTGAGGCAATTTCACTGTAGGAATATATAAAGCCCTGCGCATGTGGCTCAAAAGCAGGGCCTACCATGTGAGGTTCTGTGGGCTGGGCAGTAATCATATTGAATATTAAGGAAGAATTAGCGGTGCTTAGCATCCCTTTCTCGAGGCTTGCCTTGCGCTCTATACCCTCTTGATGAATAGCCCTCATAATCACAGCCAATTCACTAGGTTGATCTACTTTCGGTGACCAAACTGGCGCTACTACGTCAGGCGAACCCTGCGTTGGGGTGCATGCGTAAATCATAGAAAGTAGTAACGAAAGAATAATAAGCTTACTCTTCATTTGAAGCAGGTATTACAACCTTAACACCTTTAGCTTTGAACTTCACCTCACCTGTAGCATCTATAATAGAAGCTATTTCTTCTTCACTCGCTCCTATATCCTGCGCGTAATGCTTGAGTTCAGCTACTGTTGTGCTATCCCAATACGCGTATCCTGTCATGACCATTTCTTGGTCCTTACTGTTGGTAGGAAGTAAAAATTCGTAATCGTAGTCTACGAAAAGATTAGTATTCGAGTCGATTTCCGTTGACATCCAACAACCTTTTGTGGTACATACCTTTGTAATAGGCCCTGCCACTGTTGCGAAAACAGTATCTGATGCACCAGTTTTAAATGCGGTTACTAGATCTGCAGCAGTCATAGTCTGGTCCGTTGCAAAAGTACTATCCCCGAAGCTAATATATTCAGTTTCTGATGCTTGAGACTCTAGGATGTTTTCCGAATCTACGGTACCATTTTGACAAGAAAATAATCCGATTGTAATAAAGCTAAAAAGTATGTGGCGGTTCATGGGAGGATTTGATTAAAATTAAAGTTCTCTGTTTTCACAGCGCGGAATGATTCTTTTTCTCAATGTCAAAATTAGTACATTTGTGCTCCGAAAAAATAGTATTGCCTATGAAAGTTGAAATGACACAACAAAGCCGCCTAAAGGATATAGATTTTAACAATCTTCCTTTTGGTAAAAACATGTCTGATCACATGCTCGTTTGTCATTTTAAAAATGGAGCATGGCAGGAGCCGGAAATCCGTCCTTATGGTCAACTGGAGTTTTCTTACGGACTTCATGCTCTTCATTATGGTCAGAGTGCATTTGAAGGGATGAAAGCCTACAGAAAGGACAACGGTGCCGTAAGTATGTTCCGTCCCTTGGACAACTTTGCAAGGTTGAACAAAAGTGCTGAGCGATTGATGATACCACAGATACCTGAGCATGTTTTTATGGAAGGGTTGTCTAAGCTTCTAGAGTTGGACCAAGCATGGATTCCTAAAACGGAAGATCACAGTTTATACATCCGTCCATTTGTATTTGCATCTTCTGAATTTATTGCAGCACGTCAAAGTGATGACTACACTTTTTGTATTATCACTTCGCCTGTAGGCCCATACTACAACGGGTCGGTAAAAGTTAAGATTGAGCAAGAGTTTTCTAGAGCTGCGAGCGGTGGCATAGGATATACCAAGGCAGCCGGAAATTATGGTGGCGCTTTTTACCCGACCTCTAAGGCGATAGAAGAAGGATATAACCAAGTCATCTGGACAGATCATAAAGAGCATAAGTATATAGAGGAAAGTGGAACAATGAACCTGATGCTTCTAGTTGATGGTGTATTCTTAACTCCTCCTTTGACAGATCGAATTTTAGCAGGAGTAACCAGACGATCCATAATTCAATTGATTAAAGATCAAGGTTGGCCTTTAGAGGAGCGTCCAATTACAGTGGAAGAACTGGTAATGGCAGCTCGTGAAGGAAAGCTTCAAGAGGCCTTTGGAATGGGAACTGCTGCAGTGGTAAGTCAAATTGACACTATTGGATATAACGGTGAGAACTTTTCTATTCCGGTTCCTGAAAATGGAAAGGCAATGGATATTAAAAAGTTACTTACTGACATTAGAATGGGACGTTCCGAAGATTGTTACGGTTGGATGATGGACCTTCCCATATCTTCCAAGTAATCTATTGAAACATATAAAAAAAGCTGAGGCCATGGTTTCGGCTTTTTTTATGCCTTAAAGTACGGCTCGAGCGCTTTGAACAGGGTGGATGTAGGTAGTCCCACAACTGCATTGTATTCTCCTTCAATGGTGTGTATAAATGTCTGTCCTATCCATTCTTGAATACCGTAGGCTCCTGCTTTGTCATAGGGTTCAAATGTGGAAATATAGTGTTCTATAGCCCATGATGGAAGCACGGCGAAGTGCACTTGTACTACGCTGCAGTAGGAGGTGATCTTTGCGTCGGTTACAAGCGATAGCCCCGTAATGACTTGATGTGTTTTACCACTTAAAGCCTGTAACATTTCTCTTGCTTGATCTGCGTTAGCTGCCTTGCCAAACCTTCTGTTGTTAAGCCAAACTTCCGTATCAGAGGTAATGCCTAATTCATCATCAGACAAGAGTAGTTGAAGGGCTTTTGCTTTTTGTTCAGAAATCCAAACGGCAGTTTCCTCTCCATTGAGATTTCCGGGTGCATTCTCATCGGTATCCGTGACCTCAATCCTGAAGTCGAAGCCCAGATCAGAGAGGAGCTGCGCTCTACGTGGACTTTTAGATCCTAGAACTAAGGATCGTTTTAATTGAAGTGGCTTAGTAGTTTTTACCATGTTCGATCTTCAGGACGACCCCATTTATCGTGGGTTTTTAATAACTGTTCCAATACATCTCTAACGCAGCCTTCTCCACCGTTAACAGGACTGACATAATCTGATATTGATTTAATTTCCGGGGCAGCGTCCTGAGGTGCACAGGACAGTCCTACGGCTTTCATCACATCATAGTCTGGTAAGTCATCACCCATATACAGGATCTCATGATCTGTGAGATCATAGCACATTTTTAGATCTTCGTAGGCATCCATTTTAGTTGATGCACGCATGTAGATGTCTTTGATTCCCATTTCAGCAAGACGTTCTCGAACATCTTCACTATTTCCACCCGTTATAATGGCTATACGAATCCCATTTCGTACCGCGAGTTGTAGGGCATATCCGTCTTTACTATGCATATTCCGAACGGCCTGTGCGCCTGGAATCAAAAGAACTGTTCCGTTTGTAAGTACACCGTCTACGTCAAAAACAACGGTAGTAATGTGCTTAAACTTCTCTTTATAGTTCATCTCTTTTTTTTATGCTGTTGCTCATCAATACATATAGTTCTCGTAACTCGTCATTTTCAAGCTGCGAAAGGTGTTGGTCCATTGTGTTCTGATCCCCACGTGTTGCTGGCCCAGTCTGAGCTTTTAGTGGAGTGGACTCTATAGCTTTCTCTGGACCTTGCTTCATGATAGGATGTAGTACGTCAAAAGGTAATTCATATGCCGTACAATGGTCACTGGCTAGGGTATACAAGTGGTTTGTAAAATTATTTACCAGCACAGCCGCCACATGTAGCTTTTCACGCTTTTCACTAGTAATCCAAAAGATCTTAGAGGTTAGCAGTTGTGCCAATTCATTTAATAAAACTTCATCCTCTTTCCTCGCTGTTTCAAGCAATAATGGCACTTTTGACCAATCCACCTCTTGTCCCTTAGAAAAACTGTAAAGGGGATAAAAAACAGCTGCCCTAGAAGTATCCGGTAGTTTCACTGAGCCAGCGGTATGAGCGATAAGTTTGTCTTTAAAAGAATGACAAACTTCGAATACCTCCTTATCAGGTACCGCGATTAGTATCAGATCTGCATCAATAGTTCGTGGATAGTCTCTTCCATACCATTCCAGTGCTACATGAGAACACAAGCCTTCATAGAGGTGGTGACCTAAGTTACCTTTTCCTATGAGAGCTACCTTCATGTTATTTGCCCCTTAATCTAGTGGTGACAGCGATAACAGTTCCTAGAGCCATCAATAATGAGCCTATCCAAAGAAGATTGATCCAAGGAAAAACCTCTGCTTTAATTAGAATGAAAGGTTCCTCAGCTTCAATATGTTCACTAGCAGTAATTACAGGTCTGTTGGACTCATAATTAATACGATCAAAACTAAATTTCAATCCGAGTTCTTTTATTTCGGCATCTACATGTTGACCCTCATCTCCCTGAACAGCATAAATAGGCATGATTTTGTAGGTACTATCCTCCATGGTGGTTACGCTTAGCCCAGCGCCTAGTACTGCGTATTTGAGATTACCGTCTCCCTGAGGAGCTTCAACTACCAAAGTGTCTAAGCGAACTTGATACTTACCGTATAAGAAGTGCGTGTCTCCTGTTGCCAGTTCAATATCAAAAGCATTCTTCCATTCCTCTGTACCTTTCTCTTCCATGGAACGCATATCCGCATAGGTAACATGGGTGTAAATGTCTTTGGTAAGGAAGTGTCTTGTGGAAGGCTCTGCAACATTGCCCATTCGTTCATTCATTTGAATACTTGGGGAGAGAATAAACGCTGGTTTTAATTCCCCACTATGGTCTTCGTCTTCCTTGAAAAACTCTAAAACATATCTCTGGTAATAACCTTCTTCACGCTGTTCCGTCCAACTCACCCAATAATCACCCAGCTCTACAGTGTCGCCCTGATGTATCAGTAGGTTCTCGTTCGCAGGAAATTCCTCATGAATGAAGGTTTTGTTTTGGGAGATGACATCTTTGTTAGCGTTTGAGACCAATGAGCCTGCAACTATCAACCCAAAACCTATATGGGCTACTGTAGATCCTGCGATACTCCAGTTTCCTTTGGCCCAGCGGATCCAAAACTCTAGGTTAGCGATCACGGCATAGTAAGAGCACCAGAGCAGTGTCACATACATTGGATTCCACATGTCGAGTATCCAAGCACTGATTCCTGCGAAAATAGTCGTCAAAATCAAGGTAAGAATTTGACGTTTGAAGAATTGCGTTGTTGTAGTGCGGTGGTAAGATAAAAATTGACCTGCTCCGATAAGAAGGACAATAATGATCGCGAATGGAACCTGTATAGCGTTATAATGCTCAATTGGGTCAATTAAAACTTTGTCTTGATCATAAAGTGTGATGAGTCCGTCAGGACCAAACAACTTATTAAAAACGGGATAAGAAGTACTTAACGTGATTTGTAAACCGCTAATCAGTAAAATAAGTGCTCCTATGAACATCCAAAATTCTCTGCTGTCCATGCGATCCTCCTTTACTTTTTTGGGTAACCCTTTGTAACGGGCCAAGAATAAAGTAAGACTTCCAATCGTAAAGAAGAGTAAATAGATAAGAAGTTGTCCACTCAGTCCTAAGTCTACAAAGGCATGCACAGAGCTATCTCCTAGTACTCCGGAGCGCGTCAGGAAGGTGGAGTACAGAACCAGTAAGAAGGTTAGAATAAGTAGGAAAAGTGCTGCTGGAATGACACCTCCTTTGTTGCGCTGGATCAGCAGTAGGTGAGCGCCAGCTACCATAGTTAGCCATGGAACTAACGAAGTGTTCTCAACGGGGTCCCATGCCCAAAATCCACCAAAACTCAATGCTTCATACGCCCAAGCACCTCCCATGAGTATACCTACGCCAAGTATGCCTACAGAGAAGAAACTCCACACTAAGGCACTCTTTATCCAGGTCTTGTAATCCTTACGCAGTAATCCTGCTATTGCATAACTAAAGGGTACTAATGTGGAGGCAAAGCCTAAGAAAAGGGTAGGTGGATGAATGGTCATCCAGTAATTTTGAAGCAATGGGTTTAGACCTGTTCCGTCAGCGAAATTAGGAAACCTTTCTAGGTAATCAGCGAATTGTGTCCAGGGCAATCCTACGTTCTCAGCAAGTTCACGAACTAATATGAACGGACTGTAGCCTATATGCATATCACCTAGGTAGACTCCTAAGATCATACTGACTAAAAATGCTTGTACAGCAGCAAACACGCCTACCACTGGCCCCTCAAATTTTTTAGCACTGTAGGTCAAAATATAACCTAAAATGGCATTCCAAAACATCCAAAGTAAAAAGGATCCTTCCTGTCCCTCCCAAAAGGCAGAAAACAAGTACTGTGGTGGAAGATCTAAAGAGGTATGCTTCCATACATAGTCAAACTCAAAATAATGATGGGCCATGATATAGAACAATGTCCCAATCAACCCGAAGAGTGAAATCGCATGTATTCTAAAAGCGAGTCGTCCCAGTAATTTCCATTGGTCACCTTTTAAATAGTAGGCCAAAGTGGATAATAGAGCGAAAACAAAAGAAAGGGCAGTTAATCCTCTTCCAAGGTCTGCTGCCCAAATGTGTTCACCAACGTATTGCATAGGTGCTATTTGTAAATTTTGTCAGATTGAACTTCGTTCTCCTCGTTATATTTAGAAGGACATTTCATTAAAATATCCGTAGCGATAAAGGCACTGTCTGAAGCGTATCCAGTCATTGTGATCTCTTCAGATCGCTCAAAATCTTGTGGCTTAGGTTGGTGATACACCACCATACTTTCGTTTCCTTTTTTATCTTTTGCTGTAAAGGTTAACGTGATGGTTTTTGGATTGAAGTCCATAGGCTGGTCCGTATCCAGGTAACCAATTACGGTCGTCTTTACCCCCAGCGATGCAGTTGCTTGCTCAAAATTGCTGTAAGTTGAACTGTTACCTAGACGTACAAGCGTATAGCCAATAAGTACGGCGATCGCAATGATGATTGCGATTTGGCTATTTTTCATTTTCGAGTTTTTTAATTCTTTTGTCCATTCCCATAAGAAAGACTGCTAAACCTATAAAGATGATCGCAACAACAGCGATGACTACATAGATCTTACCTTCTGAATACATGATGTTATCAGTTTGTGCAAAGGCACTGAAAGGAGCAAGTGCCGCTAATGAAGCAATATTTTTTCTCATGATTCTAGTTTTCTTAATCTATAACGCAATGAGGCGATCCAAGTTCCCACCAATATCCAACCAATTACTGCCGGATAGAATACCAATCGTAGTCTGTTGTCTAAGTCATACGAGTTAAAGCCAGGGTTACCCCCATTTCCAGGGTGTAAGCTGTCTGTCATTCGTGGTAAGATCCCAATAAATACAATCATCATAATAAAGGCAAAAATATTGTATACGGCACTTATACGAGCACGTTTTCTACCGTCAGTCATCGCATTCCTTAGCACAAAATAAGCTAAGTATATTAGCATTGTTACAGCACTGCCATTAAGCTTGGGGTCGTTCGTCCACCAGGCTCCCCAAGTGTATTTAGCCCATATCATTCCTGTGGCAAGACCAAGAGTTGCAAACAACATTCCTGTTTGCGCAAGCGCAACGCTTCTATGGTCTTTATGGAGGTCCTCCTTTGATAAAAAAGAGATGGCGTAACCGAAACTCCCTCCCATCATTGCTACCATGGCAAACCACATACTTACATGATAGAATAAATTTCTAATACTCTGCTCAAGAATAGGTAAGTCGGGTATGGAGGTCAATAATCCATACACGAGGCTGTAAAGCACTAAGGCCAGTCCGGTGAACTTATAAATGCGTCCTTTCATAGTTGTGTTTAATCCTGCCAAAGATAAGGAAAGAGAAGGTAGGCGAGAAGCCCAATTGCAATATCTAATGCCGCTAAAGCACCTAATAAATCAAGCACGTCGATGAAGGGAACCCCAACCATTGCTTGAACGTTCAGCGCACTCGTTAACTTTAAAATAGGAAAGAGCAAAGGAATAGCTAATACGGTGCTTAATGTGGCGTTTCCATTCGTGCGCTGTGCAATGCCATTGGTCAGTGTGAGTACCACACTAAAACCCATACATCCTAATAGTAAACCAGCAGCAAATAGTAATGGACTGAAGACAGTGTTGCCATAAAAAACTGAAAAAAGCCCCCAAGTGAGAAAAGAAAGTACGCTCATATAGGTAGCGTTGAAGACCAATTTCGCAATAATGGTTGGTCCCGGACCTATTAAGGTTTGAAAGTAAAAGAAGTAATCACCGCTTTCGAAATCAAAACTTCTACTGGCTTGACTAACGGTACCAAAAAAAACAACCACCCACAACAATGTATTCCAAGTACTGTCTGCAGCATTGTTTCCTCCCAATAAATAGATGAGATATGTAATGCCCAATAAATATAGGCCGAGTGAAAAGAGCGCGTTTGAATTTCTCAGTTCTTGCTGAAAAAATCTTGTTATTAATGGCCTTATCTTTGACATGTAATATTCTATTGACATTGCAAAAATATGGTAAACTATATGTTAAACATGGTGTTTACTTAAAAACTACGTTAAGAACCGTTTTATGAAATACTTACTTTTTACAGCTTTATTGGCAGCTTGCACTGGATCTTCAACCGGAGAATTGGCAAATAGCACATCAAATCAAACGAACGAAATATCTATTCCGATGGAAAAAACATCTTTTCATGACCTATCCGCCACTACTATTGATGGCCAAATCTTTGACTTCTCAACACTCAAAGGAAAAAGAGTGCTCCTCGTTAATGTGGCTTCAAAGTGCGGGTACACTTCTCAATATGAAGGTTTGCAGGAGCTGCACGCGACTTATGGAAGTGATGAATTTGTGATTATTGGTTTCCCATCTAACGATTTTGGTGGTCAAGAGCCAGGGTCCGAGTTAGAAATCAAGAGTTTTTGCAGTAAAAACTACGGTGTTACCTTTCAGATGATGGGTAAAGTAAGTACCGATGGCGATAATGGACATCCAGTATACCAGTGGTTGAGCAATGCTGCTCAAAACGGCGTGGATGACGCGAATGTATCATGGAACTTCAACAAATTTTTAGTCGACAGTGAAGGTAATTGGGTGAGTCACCTGGGTTCAAGAGTGCGTCCGATGAGTAAAGAAGTTACTAATTTCGCTCAAGGAAAATAGAAGATAATGAAACTGAATATTTTAGCTTTTGGTGCACATCCTGATGATGTCGAGTTGGGTGCAGGCGGTTTATTAGCCACGCATGCGAATGCTGGAGATGCTACTGGAATAGTTGATCTAACGCGGGGGGAAATGGGTACCAGAGGTAACGCTGAAATCCGTGAAGAAGAGGCACGTGTGGCTGCTGATATTTTAGGCTGTAAAATTCGCTTAAACATGGCCATGCCTGATGGTCAAATTTCTTATGATCATGAAAGCCAATTAAAAGTTGCCAAAATCATTCGAAAATATCAACCAGACATTGTTTTGATGAATGCTCCTACTGATCGTCACCCAGATCATGGTCGTGCATCAAAATTAATAGAAGAAGCTTGTTTTTTAGCGGGTTTAAATAAAATTGAGCTGTACGATAATGGGGTTTCTCTCGCGCCATGGCGTCCTCAAACTATGTACAGGTACTTACAGTTTTATAACCTTGAGCCTAATCTTGTAGTAGACATATCTGACGGTTTTTTGCAGAAAATGGAAAGTGTTAGAGCCCATAAATCACAATTTTTTGACCCAAATAGTACAGAGCCTAATACGGTGATAGCTAGTAAAGATTTTTTTGATTCTATTGCTGCAAGAGCTATGGACTGGGGTAGAGTGATAGGTGCTAAGTATGCAGAGCCTCTTATTTCAGTGCGTCATATAGGTGTTAAAAACCTCAAAGATCTTCAGTAAAATTTAGGTTTAAAACAGTCATTTTTTTTATTACAAAATTATTTGATAAATTTGATGACCATCCAATAAGTTAATGTTCGTTAATCATAAACTTAATTTCTATCAAAATGAAGCCAAAGGCATTAGTGGAAATATTCCGCGAAAATCAAAACAACAATGGTACTTTAAAGTCATTATTTGCCACTCAATTTTTAGGTAAACTGAGTGAAACAGAGCTTTCAGGCTTAAAAAAGTCTATTGAAAAGGAGATCACCTCTCGTCAGCAATCATTCGTAGATGAAAAAATTGCTTACTTACAGTCGTTAGGATATAAAGTAGAGAAGTAATTTTTCTCCACCTTTTGAAACTGAAAAACCCGCACCAATGGTGCGGGTTTTTTTTATTTAAAGAGTCTCCAGTTGCGGATTAGCGCTTTTAGGTTAATCTCTTAAAAGAGAGAAGTAGTAAGCGAGTTGCGTTAAGGATGCCAATGCGGCTACTAAGTAAGTTCTGGCTGCCCATGTGAGAGCGTCTTTTGCTTTATCATGTTCTGGTTCGGTAACTGTCCCAGAGGAAGTGAGCCATAGTAATGCTCGGTTTGAGGCATCATATTCAACGGGTAGTGTAACGATAGACACAAACGTTATTGCAGCTTGCGCAGCAATCAAGATCCAAATAACGGTATTCATGTCGAAAATCTTTAAGAAGCTCATTCCAAGGATCATGGACCAAAGAACGATATTCATGATTTTTCCGCTGAGCTGAGCGACAGGCACCAATTGTGAACGCATTTCTAACCATTTATATCCAGTGGCATGCTGTACGGCATGACCTACTTCATGTGCTGCGACTGCCGCTGCAGAAATACTTCTGCCCCCATATACTTCAGGACTTAGGTTAACAGTCTTATTTGCCGGATTATAGTGGTCAGTAAGCTTTCCTGCAACACTTTCAATGCGTACGTCATGTATACCATGATCGTTGAGCATTTTCTCGGCGATTTCTGCTCCGGACAAGCCGTTCAAAAGGGCTTCCTTACTATATTTTTTGAATTTAGATTTTAGTCTTTTCTGAACTACGAGGCCCGTTATGATGAAAACAATGATCAGTAGAAACATAAGCTTGTTATAAAGTTATCGTTAAACAAAGGAACAAAATGTATGCCTATGGCCATTCGGTCCGTAACTTTGACAGAAACGTCGCAATAACATGACAGAAAAGCCTCTTATTCTAATAACCAATGATGACAGTATTGTCGCACCTGGGATTCGTTTCTTGATAGAAATAGCGAATGAGTTTGGTGAAGTATGGGTAGTAGCACCTGATGGGCCACAAAGTGGAAAGGGACATGCAATCTCCTTAGACGTTAGCTTGCGTTGCTCTGAAGTACACTCAGAAGGTCCTCAAAATGAATTTAAGGTCACTGGAACGCCAGCAGATTGTGTGAAATTGGCAGTTAATAAGATTCTTCCTAGAAGACCTGACTTGATTCTTAGTGGTATCAACCATGGTTCTAATGCTTCAGTTAATGTCATTTATTCGGGTACAATGGGTGCTGCTGTGGAGGGAGCGTTAGAACGTATTCCTGCAATCGGGTTTAGTTTGTGCGAGTTTTCGTGGGAGGCATCGTTCGAAGCAGGACGTCAACACATACGAACTATCATTCAACAAGTGATATTGCGCGGTATGCCTCAGGGAGTTTGTCTGAACGTAAATGTTCCAGAGGCTGCCAAGGCGCCTTACAGAGGTATACGTGTTTGTCGAATGGCTATTGGAAATTGGGTAGAAGAATTTGATGCTCGTATTGATCCCTTTGGTAGGCCTTATTATTGGTTGACCGGGAAATTTGAAAATTATGACCATAGTGACGACACTGATATCGCTGCGTTAGATCAAGGCTATATCAGTGTGGTTCCTATCACGGTAGATTTAACAGCGCATCGCGCTTTAGCCACACTTAATCAATGGGATTTTGAGGAAAAAAAATAGATTAATAGATTACATCGCTGGATTTTTTGTGGGTATCGGTGCTCCATTGTTCTCCCTCGCGGTGGCAATGGAAACTTATCCTGTGTTAAAAGAAGTCGGCGATGTGACCAACCCTGCTTGGAGATTGATAGTCATGCGTGCCATCACTTTCGGAATTGTAATTAATGCAGTATTGTTTTTCACGGCATTAAATTTTGATAAAGATCGCGTTGCAAGGGGAATTATGCTGTCTTGTCTACCAAGTGTTGCTGGTGTCATCTACTTCCAATTCATCCTAAATTAATGCGAATTTTCTGGATAGCAGGTGAGCCATCAGGTGATGTCCAAGCGGCATCTTTAGTTCAAGCTATTCAAAAAGCGCATCCTAAAACGGTTCATTCAGGTTGGGGAGGCGTACATATGCAAAAAGAAGGGGTGGAGCTTCTTTTTAACCTTCCGGCTAATCCTATTATGGGCTTCATAGAAGTCGTTTTAAAGGCGCGTATTATTCGTGAGCAGTTTCGCCAGGTAAAGCGACATATCACTGAATTTGAGCCTGACGTGTTAATTCTCGTGGATTTCCCAGGATTTAACCTTCGAATAGCAGAATGGGCTCAAGCGCGTGGAATGAAGGTGGTCTACTTTATCCCGCCCAAGGTATGGGCATGGAAACAAGGTAGATTAAGGAAACTCAGCGCGTCAACAGATCTTATTTTAAGCATTTTACCTTTTGAAGAGTCTTGGTACGCTGCAAAAGGTCATGCGCTACATTATGTAGGTAATCCCTTGGCGGAGCGTTATGCGGGTAAAACTGGATATGCTGCGGAGTCGAAGGAAGTTGTGCTTTTGCCAGGGTCACGAAATCAAGAGGTACAAAGATTGTTACCGGTATTCTGTGAATTAGCAGCGGCGCTGCCAGCGTATCGCTTTAAAGTAGTTCGAGCGGCATCAGTATTAGCATCCTGGCCTATGATTTCGATACCGAAAAATGTTGAGGTAATAGATGCTCCATTATTAGAAGTAGCCACCTCAGCTTGCTTTGCACTGACATGCAGTGGCACGGCTTCTCTCGAAATAGCACTGTTAGGAATTCCACAAGCGGTAGTTTATAAGGCTAATCCGATCTCCTTAGCTATTGCTAGGAGGTTTGTTAAGGTGCCATTTTTCTCCTTACCGAATCTTATTTTAGATCAGGAAGCTGTCCCAGAGTTATTACAAGAACAAGTCAGCGTAGATGTATTAAAGGCACTCATTAGAGGGCGTGGTGAAGAACAATTGGACCATTATCACCGCTTGGACACGATGCTTGGAGCACAGACCTTGGAACAGGATGCCGTTGGTCTTATTTCAGAACTTGTACTTTCGTCTAGATGAAGTTAACCTGTATATTATTAGCACTGTTATCGCTACTGACTGTTCAAGGACAATCCATAAAGGCCTATAAGTCTGGTCCACGCGTGTTGACTTTTGCTGAGCAAGAATATGGTCGCGCTCAGGTAAAGGTTAAAAGTGGCTCATATACTTTGGTAGCCTATACTCCTGATAGCGTTTTTTCTATGGAGTATGGAATAGATGATGTGCATCCCCTTTATACGTTTAGAGGCGATTTACGATTGAATAGGGCTGCTTGTGATTCTATTGTTATTTCTACGGATGATACTATAGTAATGCGCGTTATGCATGGTAAAAAATGGACGAGAGAACGCCCCTATATGGGCCAATTAACCATTCGTCCTTTTCTTATTTATCTAGAAGCTATTGTGAAAGTTCCTATCTCTAACTATATCGCTGGCGTGGTCGAAGCGGAAGGAGGATTATCTCCCGAGCCAGCTTACCACCAGGCCCAAGCAGTGCTTTCTAGAACGTGGTTGTTAACAAACTTGAGTAAACATGCTAAAGACGGATATCACGTGAAAGACGATCAAAGTTCTCAAGCCTTTAAAGGTGTGCCACATGGGAAAAATGCCAGCATTATTCAATCTGCGGTATTGGCCACGAGAGACTCGATCGCTACTTATGATAACAAACCTATTATAGGTTTCTATCATTCTAATTCTGGGGGAATGACTACGCTACCTCATGTAGTATGGTCTAAAGAATTGCCCTATTGTCGTGCCGTAATAGACCCTTTTTCGAAGAAAGGGAGCCGCTATGAATGGCAGCAGCGCATCTTACTCTCGGACTGGTCGGCGTATTGGAGTACGCAAGGAGTTTCTATGGAAGCTGAAGAGTGGAGCACCTATTTTAAATCCATAAACTCCACAAGGTCGTCACACTGGCAAATCAATGAACAGTCTTTTAAATTGGAAACAGTACGTCGTCACTTTAAATGGAAGAGTGGGTTTGTTTCTCCCTTGTTGGAGGGTGAGACTGTGGTTGTTAACGGCTACGGGTTTGGCCATGGGGTAGGTATGTCACAACAGGGTGCGATGTACATGGGCTCCTCAGGATTTACTTGGAAAGAGATTTTAGATTTTTATTTCAAGGACCTTTCCTTTACGGTAGTTGACAACCTGTAGTTATTCACATTATTTGCAGTGTTTACGCCCAGGGGCCAATTTTAATAGATGGCCCTACACCCCCCGTTCCTTTGCTAACAGTTAGTATTTGGATGAGCGTTCCTTTTATGCTGCTGGGTGATGCTATGCCACATGTGGCGGTGCTATGGGTCAATCAGATTTTTGACTGGGTCTACTTTGTTATTGAGAAATTAGAGAAACTGCTACTCCTGTGGGCTGATCTATCCCTGAATTAGTTTGGCCATTTTAGCACTCAATTCTTCCTGACTTACCAGCTCAAATTCACCTTCATAGAAGATATGAATTTTTCCATTTTCCTCTGAAACGGCAAGCGCCAATGCGTCCGTACGTTCCGAAATACCGGCTGCCGCACGATGACGAAGTCCAAATTTTGAAGGTAAATCACTGCTCTCGCTTAAGGGTAATACTGCGCCCGAGGCAATGATTTTATTCTTAGAAACTATGGTAGCACCATCATGTAAGGGTGCATTTTTAAAGAAGATACTTTCTAGTAGAATTCGACTCAAAGCACCATCTATATGGTGCCCTGTTCCGGCAAAACTCCCCAAGGGATCTCTACGTTCAATAACGATCAAGGCACCTACTTTATCTTCTGCAAACGCTGCTGCAGCTCCTACAATCGCGTCAATTGTGCGCTTATCTGTTCCCTCCGTAGTACTCATGTTCAGCATATTTCGTATTCCTTTTCTTCTGGAAAAGGTAGCGGATCCAATAACGAGCAGAAACTTACGGATCTCTTGTTGAAATACGATGATTAAGATAATAAGGCCAGCTCCCATAAATGAACCTAGAATCTCACTAAGCAGACGCATTTCCAAGAGTTGAACTAAGCTGTATAATAGGTATATAGCGACCATTCCTAAAAGAATTCGTATCGCCGAAGTCCCGCGTAACAAACGATAAATCTGATAAAGCAAAAAGGCTGCAATCAGAATGTCTAAGGCATCAAGTATCCCAAAGTTTAGCGCTCCCATATAGGCAGTAGATGGTCTATGCCTTGCGGCATTAAATGAGTAAACAAGGTAACAGTTTCTGTGGCTTCTTTCACGTCATGTACGCGCAGTATCTGTGCTCCTCCTTGGAGTGCCGCCATGTGTAGGGCAGTAGTTCCATTTATACTTTGCGCTGCGCTACTCTCCAAAGGCTTGTAAACCATGCTTTTTCGTGATATACCCGTTAGAATTGGACGACCTAGAAGCTGAAATGCTTTGAGTTCACGCAGCAACTGGAAGTTATCTTCTAGAGTCTTCCCGAAACCAAACCCTACATCAATGATGGTGTCGTGAACTCCCAACTCGTGAATCAACGGTAGTTTCTCGCTGAAGAATTTAACAATGTCTGTAGTCACATTTTGATAACTCGGGTTCTTTTGCATGTTAGCAGGGTTTCCCTGCATGTGCATCATAATGTAAGGGCATTTGTGTTGTGCAGCGGTCGCATAGATCTGTGGATCTAAATTTCCTCCACTAATGTCATTAATCATATGGGCACCAGCATTTATAGCCTTGTCTGCAATGACTGAACGGAAAGTGTCTACTGAAATGAAGGTGTTTGGAAATTCGGTCATGACCTGTGCAACGGCAGGAATGACCTCTTTTAGTCGGTCCCATTCTTCTTCTTCTGACACCAAATCAGCACCTGGCCGTGATGAGAAAGCACCAATATCTATAATTTTAGCACCTTCTTTAAGCATGGCTCTAGCCTCTCGGGCCGCGTCATCCGGGGCAGAGAATCGGCTCCCTGTAAAAAAGGAGTCTGGTGTGATATTTAATATCCCCATTACCCAGGGTGTGGATAAGGTGTGAATTGTCCCTTGGACCTTCAGTAAAAACTCAGGCATTGTCTCCGTATCTTCGTTATAGAAGCAAAGCTAACAAATGAATACAGCTGACCAATTCGATGTCGTACTATCTAAATGTCACGGCCTCTTTGAAAAAAAAGGAAAAGACTACGGAACTGCATGGCGCATCTTACGCCTGCCGTCCCTTACTGACCAGATATTTATCAAGGCGCAACGCCTAAGAAGTATTGAGCAAAAAGGAGCGCAACTGGTAGATGACCCTTTAGAGGGAGAATTTATAGGTATACTGAATTATAGTATTATGGCACTTATTCAGCTTGAACGGGGTGTCGCTGAACAACCAGATATGGATTGGAAGCAAGCCAGTGATGCCTATCTCGAGAAAGTAGAGGAGGCGAAAGACCTCATGTTGCGTAAAAATCACGACTACGGAGAAGCTTGGAGGGACATGCGTGTTTCAAGTTTTACGGACTTGATTATTCAAAAACTCTTGCGCGTAAAGCAGATTGAGGACAATCAAGGAAGGACCTTAGTAAGCGAAGGGCTGGAAGCCAACTATTTAGACATGGTGAACTACAGCGTATTTGCTCTAATCATGTTTATGGAGAAATCCAATTAATAAAATTACTTTATGTTCAAATCATTTCTAACTAGACTTACTCAATTCCTTGTCGGTGGACTGTTTATATTCTCAGGCCTGGTCAAGATGAACGATCCTGTAGGTTTTAGTTTTAAGCTTGAAGAATACTTTAGTTCGGAAGTGTTGAACTTACCTTTTTTAGAGCCACTTGCTTTGCCGTTGGCAATTATTTTGGTGATTGTTGAAGTTTTATTAGGCGCCGCATTGCTTTTGGGTTTTTGGAAAAGATGGGTGTTGATACTGCTGAGCGCAATGATTGGGTTCTTTACCTTTTTGACTTTTTGGAGCGCATATTTTAACCAGGTAACGGACTGCGGTTGCTTTGGCGACGCAATACCACTCAAGCCATGGGAGAGTTTTTACAAAGATGTTATTCTATCGATACTAATTCTAGTATTGTGGTGGGGTGAAAGTAGAATTTTCAGTGGTTGGCCCAAGCTTCTTGTCCAAATCAATCTTGTAGCCATACCCGTTTTGTGTGCATGGTTTAGTTATCACGTGATCAATCATTTGCCCGTAGAGGACTTTCGTCCCTATGCAGAAGGATTGAGTATAGCGGAAGGAATGAAGCCCGCTGAGGAGCTTGGTCTCGAGCCTCCCCAATACGAGGTGGTCTACACCATGGAAAATGCTGCGGGACAGCGCCAGGAAATAACATCTAAAACATACATAGATCAAAAATGGTGGGAAAAGACGGATTGGACCATGCTTGCGGATTTATCCCGGACGACAAAAGTGAGTGAGGGCTATGAACCTCCTGTACATGATTTTAGTATAATGAGTGATTATGGCGATTGGACGGATAGTATTTTGAATTTAGACGAAGTCTGGTTGCTAGTCGCATATAACCGAGCTAAAACGAATGAAAAAGGTTGGGCTAACGTATTACCCACCGTTAATGACCTGTCGTTAGCGGGAACCCCTTATCTAGTAATGTCTGCTTCTATGCCAGAAGAATTACATGCTTTAGGACTCCCTACTGATGCACCTTTTGCTTTTACAGATGAGACAACTCTTAAGACAATGGTAAGATCTAATCCTGGTTGGGTAGTTCTTAGAAAGGGTGTTGTAGCTCATAAATACCATTATAACGATAGCCCACATTGATTCGATTTGCACTTCAGAAAACAGGATTAGGCCTTCTTACGCTATGGGGAGTGGCTACCTTGATTTTCTTTTTGTTTACTATAGTACCGGGAGATAGTGCCCAGATGATGCTTGGAAAACGAGAAGACCCTGAAGCGCTTGCTGCAGTTCGTGCGAAATATGGTTTAGATCAACCCGTACATATTCAATATGTAAACTACCTGCACCGCGTTTCCCCGATAGGATGGCAAACTGGTCTCCGTTTTAAAACTCCAGATTTTGGAGAAAGTTACCAGCGTCAAGGCCAGCGTGTAGGGCATTTGATTTCGAGTACTTTTCCGAATACCGCTTTATTAGCTGCAGTTTCTATAAGTTTTGCTGTTTTGGTAGGAATGTTTCTGGGTACCATTGCGGCATATTATGAAGGCACTAAATTGGATGGTTTTCTTTTAGCGACTAGCTCGATAGGTATGAGTCTTCCATCATTTTTCACTGCGGTTCTGTTTGCGTGGATTTTTGCTTTTCTCTTAGGCCCATATACCGGGTTGAATCTAACAGGTTCTTTGTTTACTGTGGATGACTACACAGGGGAACAGTCCCTTAGTCTTAAGAATCTAATTTTACCTGCCCTTACTTTAGGTATTCGGCCGGTTGGAGTGATCGTCCAATTAACGCGAAAAAGTATTTTAGAGGTGAGTGCCAAGGATTTTGTTCGGACTGCTAGGGCAAAGGGACTACCCGAGCGAAAAGTACTTTTAAGACATATCTTACCCGTCGCGTCTAACCCTATCATTACCACCATTTCAGGTTGGTTTGCTTCACTACTTGCTGGAGCGGTGTTTGTAGAGATTATTTTTGGTTGGAATGGGATGGGAAAACTATTGGTTGAAGCATTAAATACCCGAGATTTGCCCATAACCATGGGGTGTGTGCTCGTCATAGCCTTTATTTTCGTCTTATTAACTACCCTCGTGGACGTCCTCTACGCTTGGCTAGATCCTAGGGTAAGGTCTGAATTATTTTAGAATAGATTTTTAACAAACATAAAAGGAAATGAGAAGAAGAATTGTCGCCGGAAATTGGAAAATGAATACAACATTCCATGAAGCTATGGAATTGGTAGAAGGATTAAAGTCTGTCTTAACCGAAGAGGTAGTTGGCGAAACTGGAGTTATTATCACTCCACCTTCTTTGTATTTGAGTGATGTCGTAGAATCCTTAGTGGATAATGCGTTTATCGCCGTGGCTGCACAGAACTGTCATGAAGAGGAAAATGGCGCATACACCGGTGAGGTTAGTGCTCCTATGCTCGCTTCGCTAGATATTGATGCAATCATCATTGGTCATAGTGAACGCCGTCAGTATTTCGGTGAAACAAATGAAGCTTGTAATGCAAAGATCAGTCAGGCATTAAACAACGAATTGGCAGCTATTTACTGTGTGGGTGAAACCCTTGAAGAGCGTCAAAGTGGTAAATTCATGGAGGTCATTTTGGCACAATGTATAGCAGGTTTAGAGGGATTCATTTCTGAGGATATGGACAATATTATTCTTGCGTATGAGCCGATATGGGCGATAGGTACAGGAGAAACGGCATCGCCTGAACAAGCTCAGGATGTACACGCTGGAATACGCGGCTGGTTGTCAGAGAGATTTGATACAGAAACGGCAGATAACGTAACTATTTTATATGGTGGTTCTTGCAAACCAGGTAATGCACCGGAGCTTTTTGCAAAGGCAGATATAGATGGCGGATTGATCGGTGGAGCTTCGTTGAATGTTGCAGATTTTACAGCAATTATTGAAGCTAGAACGAAGGCATAATGTCACAAACTCCCATTTATATTGAAATTGCCGCGAAGGTATCACCTTTAGAGCCCTTTAGAGATTTATTCATTGCTCAGCTTGGTGCCGTCGGATTTGAGAGCTTTTCAGAGACTGTGGATGGCTTTAACGCATATATCGTTAAGGAAGACTATTCCAAAATTGCGATGGATGAGGCTCTGGTTTGGGAAGGTGCTGTATGCACGTATGGTGTGAAAGAAATTGCGCAAGTAAATTGGAACTCAGAGTGGGAGAAAAACTTCGACCCCATTGATGTAGACGGTGTAGTTTATATCCGAGCACCATTTCACGAGAATAAAACAGGGTATCAATATCCTATGCTCATTGAGCCTAAAATGTCGTTTGGTACGGGTCACCACCAAACCACGCACATGATGATTCAATGGCTACTGGAAACACCAACAGAAGGACTGAAAGTGCTTGATATGGGTTGTGGTACAGGAATTTTAGGTATTCTCGCAGGTATGCGTGGCGCCGCTGCGATACATGGAATTGATATCGATACTTGGTGTATTGAAAACACCTTAGAAAATGCGCAGCGAAATAATGTAGAAATGACTGCTGAGGTTGGAGGTGCTGGTGCTTTGTCAGATATCTACGAGGTAATATGTGCTAACATTAATTTAAATGTCTTGTTGGCTGACATGAAGAGCTATGCTTCTGCATTATCTTCGGGAGGAACCATTTTCTTCAGCGGATTTTATGAGGAGAATATACCTGCTTTGCGTGAGGCTGCTGAATTAGCAGGACTGACCTATCATGGGGTTAAATCTCGAGAACAGTGGCGCAGCATTAAAATGACCAAGTAAAATGAAAAGATTAGGGTTGCTTTTGGTATTATTACTATCACTGCCCGTACTTGGGCAAAAGGTAACTCGGTTCTCTTCCATTGATTTTTTCACAGAGGAATTCGTCCAGCTCATAGAGCTAAGTAAAGATCAAAAATCATTATTTCAAGATTCACTACTGCCTGCTATGCAGTTTGCTATAGATGCAGATTCAGAAGAACATTGGCTGGCCCTTAGCAACCACCTTATTCGTAAAAGAATTTCTGATCCAAAGCATTGGGAAGAACTCTTTAGATTGATTTCATTCGTTAGTGAAAATGAAGAATATTCGACTTTAGGTAGCCTGATCGAGCACTTAAATGGATATGCAAAAAGGAATCCATCTTCTAAAGTCAAAAAATATATTCATCAATTTCACCTTAACGAGGTCAAGCATTATTTTGCTGAGAATAGTGGACTTGTATGGAAGGCACCCTACAGTCTGTGGTCTTTGAACTTTGAAGATGGCCAACCGGTATTTACCATAGATGAAGGAGATATTATAGGTATTTATAAGTCAGACAGTACCATAATCATGACAACAGCAGCTCGCTTTTTCCCTGAGCAAGCGATCTTAAAGGCCATGGGAGGTACGGTGTTTTGGGGCAGGGTTGGTAAGTCTGAAGATCTACTCTTTGCAGAACTCGATGCATGGGAGCTCGACGTGAAACAAGGTTACTTCAGGGCGGACACGGCAATTTTACATGCACCAGAGCTCTATGATGCACCAATCGTTGGGTTGTTTGAGGAAAGGTTAAGTGCACGTGCTGTAAAGAATGCTGAATTCCCCAGATTCTCGAGCTATAAAAATAATTTCCTTTTACCTAATGTTTACCCTCAAGTGCATTTTAGAGGAGGTCTAGGTGTGGTGGGATCTCAGTTTTATGGACTTGCACCGGATAGCGCCATGGCGAGGGTACAGTTCACTTATAAAGGTGATACCATCATTACCTTAAAGAGTGGGAGATTTGCTTTCAAGGACAGCTTACTTTCTTCCAAGAGGGTGGGGGTCACTGCCCATTTGGGCGCTGATAGTATTTTTCATCCGTATTGTGAAATGCGTTACGATCCTCGCGTTGGTCAAGTAAGAATCATAAGATATAAAACTGGTTTAGGACTTTCATCGTTTACGGATTCTTACCATGCGATGGACATTAATGTAGACCAATTAGTTTGGAACCAAAACACACCCTTATTGAATTTCCGAAATTTAAATTTGGGATCAGAGCAGGCAGCCGTATTTGAAAGTCGTCAATACTTCCGAATCACTAGAATGGAGCAGATAGCCGGTTTGCAGCAGACACACCCATTGATAGAGTTGCGTGACGCGGCCTACTCTTATGGATATGAAAGTATGCCCCTACGTGAGCTGACTTATGCACTCCGAATGCCTAAGGAGCAGGGAGAACGTTTTTTGTTTGAGATGGCCATTCAGGGGTTTGTAGATTTTGATGTTGATGCACAAACCATCACACTGACCGACAAACTTTTTGAATATCTACAGAACTGGCAAGGAGAACGAGATTATGATGTTATTCAATTTGTTTCTCGTATTCCTCAAGGCAACAATGCCCAGGTGAGCTTATTAAATTATGAAATGGATATTGCTGGAATTTCACGCATCGCTGTAAGTGATTCCCAACAGGTAAATTTATTTCCGCGTGGTGGAAAAATCACCGTTCAAAAGGGGATGGATTTCAAGTTTGATGGCCGTATTAATGCGGGTTTATTTAGTTATTGGGGTGAAAATCACACGTTCGATTATACTTCGTTTAAGGTAGATATGCCGAAGATTGACTCCATGCGTTTCAAGGTTAAGGAGTTTAACCCAACGCCTGGTGAACGCGCGGCATTAGTCGATGTACAAACTGTCCTACAGGACTTACAGGGCCAGTTGCTCATAGATATGTCGGACAATAAATCGTCTCGTAAGTACTACCCTGAGTATCCTATTTTCGAGGCCTTGAATAATTCCTATGTGTATTACGATGATCGTAAAATTCATAATGGAATCTACGATAGGTCGAGATTTTTCATGGCCTTAGAGCCCTTTACTATCGATTCCTTAGATAATACTACCACCGACGGTATACTATTCGATGCGACCTTCCAAAGTGCAGATATATTCCCTGTTTTTAGACAACCTTTGAGTGTGATGCCAGATTACTCCCTGGGGTTTTCTACGACTATGCCTGGTGCTCCCACTTATAAAAATACGGGAATCTATACAGGGACCTTGGATCTATCAAACCAGGGGTTACATGCAAATGGAACCATTAACTATTTAGAAAGTATCGTTACCAGTCCTGATATTTTGTTCTTTCCAGATGAAGCTTCAGGAAGGGCCAGCACGTTTGTGATTACTGAAAATACAAACGGAAATGGCTATCCCTCTTCTTCGGGAGTGGACAACCCCTTTAATTGGGTTCCTTATTCTAATTTCATTAAAGCACGAAGTAGGAAAGTGCCGTTTGATATGTACGGCTCACAGAACGTCGTAGCCCAGGGTGAATTAACGTATGGTACGCAGGGACTTTTCGGGACAGGTGAGTTGCGTTATTCGACGGCAAAACACATTAGTGAACAGGAAGGTTACGAATTCTTCCACCGTTCCTTTGTTTCTTCTGATCAAGACTTCAGGGTAAAGACAAGTCTTTCTGAAGAGCAATGGGCTTTTCAAATGCTAAATTCGACTGCAGAGGTTGACTTTGAAAAGCAGCAAGGGATTTTCGATAAAATTGACACCTACAGTACTATAGAATTCCCGGCCAACCAATACCTGGCTTACATGGACCATGCACTATGGGACATGAAAAAAGCGACCGTAGATGTTAAGCACAATACTGAAGGCGAGGCTTATATGGTAAGTACGCATCCTCTTCAGGACAGTTTAGATTTCACAGCTGGTTATGCGAGATTTGCGTTATCACAAAGCGTTCTTGAGGCGTTTGAGGTGTCCGAAATTGAAGTAGCTGATTCACGCGTGCTACCGGATAGCGGATATGTAGTGATCCGCATGAACGCAAACATGGATCCTTTAGAGCGTTCAATTATTCAGGCCAATCGCTACAGTAAGCTTCATAGTTTTTATGACGCTACGACACGTATTCGGGGTAAATACAGCTACACTGCCATAGGGATGTATGACTATGTCGATGAAGAAGGAAGTACGTTGCCAATTAAGTTCGAAAGTATCAAGCCAGATACAGCTGGAACTACGATTGGTTTGGCGACACTGGAGGAGAAAGATGATTTCTTCTTAAGTCCCTACTTTGGATATCGCGGTGGCGTAAAGCTGATTGCTGATCAAAAACCTATGTTTTTTAAAGGCTCTATTCTCATTCAAAATGAGTGTAGAAATTTACAGACGACGTGGTATGATATAGCCAGTTTCATTGATCCGACAGACATCGTGATCGAGCTGCCCGAAAACGACCCAACAAAGCTACGCGACAACACGTTTAATGGTATCTATATCTCTCAGGATAGCTTAGGAGGACATAGTAATTTCCTCTCTAAGTATGCAGATCGTGCTGATATAGAAATGCTCTCCGCTAACGGTGTGCTTTTCTTTGACCATGAAGAAAATGGTTACGTGATTACTACGGTTGAGAAACTCAGAGATTTCACATTACCAGATCCCTACTTAGTCTTCCACAATTATGATTGCGATTTGTACGGAACGGGTAAAGTAAATGTGATGGAGAAATCGGGAGCAGTGACGACTACTATGGGAGGTGCTGTGCGTCATGACCTGAATAAAGATGATATTTCGATAGATGCAGTATGGACCATAGACGCTCCATTAGATAAAGATGCATGGGAAGCAGTGGCTCAGTTATTCGCGGACGGAAGTGGTTCCTCGAGATCTGATGATGAAGCATATAGTCAGGGTATATATGCATTAATGGGCCAAAAATCTGGTGGTAAGTTTTTAGAGGAGATAGCTACCCATGAAGTGGAAGGTAAGTTTCCAAAAGAGATGCGGAAAAGTCTAGTACTTAGTGCCGTAGATCTCGAATACAACAGTCGCTACAAAAGCTTTATCGGTGAGGGAGATGCTATAATTCAAAACATTTACAATGTCCCCGTATTTGCGAAAGTAAATGGGCTCATAGAGTTCAAGGAACGCCGTAGAGGTAGCGAGTTCATTATTTATTTAGACAACGGAACTGATTATATTTATATGAGTTTTAAGGGAATAGTCATGAGTATTCGAAGTAGTGACGATGCTTTCAATGATGCTATTCTTGCAAAAAAAACCAAAGATCGAAGCATTGCTGCTAAAAAAAATCAGGCTGCCTTCACTTACAATCTTGCCGGTAAAGGGAAAGTAATGCTCCTAAAACGTAGATTCGGCATAGAAGAATAGTCTTATTACTTAATCGTTAAAACTACCAGAGATACTAGTGGATTGGATGCTTATTATGTAATACTTTTGAGGTATGGATACTAAGGAAGAGGTTTTAAGGGAGTCGCAGACGGTGCTTGAGAAAGAGCATTCCTTGATATTATTCAATGACGAAGAGAATTCTTTTGATTTTGTTATAGATGTACTTTGTTCCGTTTGTGAGCATTCGGAGGAGCAGGCTGAGCAATGCGCTTGGATCACCCATTATAAAGGAAAGTGCCAGGTCTTAACAGGTCCATTTGAGAAATTAAAATCTAAGGCCAGCTTGATGTCTGATGTAGGCCTCACTGTTGAAATCCAATAGTACATTCAAGTAAGCGTTCTGATAATAAGGCTTAGCCAGGCTTAAAATAATCATTTAAAAAAGCCCTGATCCCTTGTATAACGAGTGGCTTTTCTTCTATATTTGCACTCCCGTAAGGGAAATGATGGCCGTGTAGCTCAACTGGATAGAGTACTTGACTACGAATCAAGCGGTTATAGGTTCGACTCCTATCTCGGTCACAAGACTAAAGCACTTACTTCAAAAGAGTAGGTGCTTTTTTTTGTACCAAACCTCTGGTGTCAGTGGCTATTAGTCCTCCACATCCAACTGCTTCACTTCTAATCCCCTCAAATAGGTTAGTGATACATTGCTTATCGCTGTGTCACATTACTTGCTGCAGCTTGAGTAGAGAGCTTATTAGGGAACCAATACTTTTTGTCACATTGGGATAGCATAACCATTAACAATCTTGATTGTCGTGTATAATTCATCTTGAATTATTTGATATCGTTGTTCATATGGTTTATCATCCCAATTCGGACACTGATAACTAATGGTTACCGTCCCATTAGTTTTAGTTTCATACCAGGCGTTATCAAAACTTTCGTAGCTAATTGGTTTGCTATCCGCAGGATAAAATCTTGCTACTAATAATTTTGCCATTTCGGTTGGGATTTTAGGGAATTGAAAAATCTCTTCACCCCTCCCATAATCGCCATAAACTAGATAACCAGTTTCGTCTTCACCATAGTCGAAATAAACCGAACTTGTTGTAGATGTCTGGGATATACCACCCTCAAAATATTGAGTCCAAGAATTATATTGACTGTTTGAATCCGCACTTTTAAAGTCATGGTTTTCTTGAGCCAGTTGTTTTTTAGAAATCGTGTCATAGTTATCCAAAATATAATCTCTTAATTCACCCTCTCTTTTAGTAAAAAGGCTATCAAATCCCTCAGGAATAAATTGCTCTGAAGAAATGAGAACTTTATACCCATCAGAGGCTGAGTATGCCGTATGAACTATGTGCGCTTTCTCTGAGAAATCAATGAATATTTTGGGGAAAATATTTTTCATCTCCTGCGGTATATTCGCAGAAAACCCATAATTACCCCAATCATTCACGTTACTGATATCCCAACCACTTATGTCTTGATTGAATAAAATTGCACCATCGAAAATACTAACCATTCCCATCACATTACTAACGTCCCAACTACCAATGTCTTGATTGAATGAACTTGCTCTGTAGAACATATAATTCATATTAGTCACGTTGCTCACATTCCAACTGCCAATATCTTGATTGAATGAACTTGCTTTACAGAAAATCTCTCCCATATAAGTGATATTACTCACATCCCAACTACCAATATCTTGATTGAATGAACTAGCATTATAGAACAAACTAGACATATTGGTCACATTGCTGACATCCCAATTTCCAATGTCTTGATTGAATGAGGTTGCGTAACTGAACATCCCAGTCATATCATTAACATTACTCATATCCCAATTACTAATGTTTTGATTGAATGCGCTTGCGCTGCCGTGCACCCTGAGGTTCACCTCGCTGCCACCGAACATATGATTCATATTAGTCACGTTGCTAACATCCCAATTCCCAATATCTTGATTGAATACGTTTGCACCTCGGAACGTATAGCTCATATTAGTCACGTTGCTCACATCCCAACTGCCAATATCTTGATTGAATGAGCTTGCGTCATCGAATAGATTAAACATATCCGTCACTAATGATGTAACTATTTGACAGGAGTCATTGATAAAAGAATTATCACTCCACCCCTGAGCTCTAATCTCTTGTATTAAGCTATCATTAACCAAGGTATAAGTTATACCGTTGATCATAGCCTGATCCCCAACAAAAACAGAATCCTTTGCTTTTATAGTAATTCCGTTTTCCGCTAAATAAAATGGAACATCCCCTTGATTACAAGAAGTTAAAAGCAATAGTGAGAAGAGTAAAACGAAATTTTTCATACTTCCAAGATAGGCATATCAACAATATATAGCTGTTGAACCTCTAAGCCTCTGAGATAAGTCAACGATACTTGGAGAGAGCTATGTTTTATTCATTATTATTGAAAATATTGGCATTCGTAAACACCTGTCCCTTTCGCCTTTAGAGTAGAGACGTCAAAAATAATTTTTTCCGTATACCCAATACTTCCAGGATATTTAATTCGTAATTTTTCTATTTCATCTGAACATTTGGGTAACCAGTTAGAAGCCTTTTTAATGAATGTTGAGTCATAAGATTCATATGGATTATAAACTACTTGGACATACTCAATTTCAGAATTAACTATTCTAAGCCCGCCATGATATTCGCTCTCAAAAACAAATTTTTGATTTTCTAAATCAAAAATCCAGAAAGGGTCACTCGATTCTGCTGAACTCATACCTCCGTAACTAAGAATTATAAAATTCTGAACTATTCCGACAAATTCAAATTCATCATTAATATCCCCAACAAATTGAAACGATTTGCCATCCTTTGAATATTTTATTTCTGAACCCATCGCCTCGTCAAATCCTGATATTTCACTCCAGGGAGTAGTTATTATTTGATATGATAAAGAATCATAAGTTGTACTATTCTCTCGATTATTTGCCACACCCCAAATACTGACATCTTGATTAAATAAGCTTGCACCATTGAACATATGCCGCATGTCAGTCTCGTTGCTAAAATCCCAATTACTAATGTCTTTATTGAATGATTTGGCATCAAAGAACATTCCAGACATCCTATGTACATTGCTCACGTCCCAACTGCCAATGTCCTGATTGAATGAACTAGCATCACTGAACATATAACCCATTTTTGTCACATTACTTACGTCCCAACCGCCAATATCCTGATTGAATGGGCTTGTACTAAACATCTGCCCCATATCATCCACATTACTCACATCCCAACTGCCAATGTCCTGATTGAATGATGTACTATTAAACATCCAACGCATATTAGTCACGTTGCTCACATCCCAACTACCGATGTCTCGATTGAATACGTTTGCACCTCCAAACATATAGCTCATATTAGTCACGTTGCTTACATCCCAACTGCCAATATCTTGATTGAATCCGGTTGCATCAGAGAACAATTCCGACATATCTGTTACTGATGTTGTAACTATTTGACAGGAGTCATTGATAAAAGAATTATCATTCCACCCCTGAGCTCTAATCTCTTGTATTAAGCTGTCATTAACCAAGGTATAAGTTATACCGTTGAGCATAGCCTGAGTCCGAACAAGAACAGAATCCTTTGCCTTTACAGTAATTCCGTTTTCCGCTAAATAAAATGGAACATCCTCTAATCTATCCCCTTGATTACAAGAGGTAAAATGAACATTCAAAAGCAATAGTGAGAATAGGAAAAAGAGTTTTTTCATACTTCTAAGATAGGCATATCTGCCTCTCTCAGTCCAACTGCATTACATCCATAAAAAAGCAATTAATTTTCTTCGGTGTTGTAAAACGTTAATTTGAATGATGCTATTTTAATAGAAATATCTCCTCGATTATATTAAGATTTTCCTCAGTAAGATTTGAAGTCTTTTTCAGACTGGTAATAAAGCGTCGCAATCTCCATCCACCTGGATATCCACGCCCTTTTTCAATCAAAACTCCAGTATTGTCAAGAATAACCCAGAAGGGTAATCCTTTGTCTTCACCTTTATGTTTTCGTAGAAAATCAGTTGCTCCAGGATTTTCAAGATGCCTATTCTTCTTTGATTCGTTAACAACTAAGGTTACAATCACATAATTGGAATCGAAGAATGATTTACAACTATCATTTTTCATTTGCTCATCTAATTTCTTGCACCAACCACACCAAGAAGCGCTATATTTTAAAAAAACATTCTTGTTTTCAGCTTTGGCTTTAATCAATGCATTCTCTAAAATACTTGAAGCACTATTTTGTGCTTTTGTCTGAACAGTAAATACTGTTGCAATAAAAAGTAGAGTTATTAATTTCATTTTTTGATTCATATCAAAAATGTTCGGGAATTACCTCGTTACTGTAAAAGAAAAAGTAGTTAAGAACTACAGATTAAAACCTAAACTAAGTAACATTAAAGGGGCCAGTCTAGTAGGCGAAGGGACTCTTAACCTTGTGGGAGCGGCTATGTCTAAACCAATGGTATAGTGATAAGGTCTATTCATATAAAGCACACCAAATGAAGGTGTTAGCATCGATACATTATATTTTACAAACAGAGGAAAAACGCAATCAGCGCGATTAGAAGCGGTTGTTTCACCACGCTGGTTATAAACACCAAACCCGGCTTTTAAGAACAAATCTTTTGAAACTTCATATCCAATGCTTCCTATATTTAAATCCATGTCGTATTCTTGACTTATATCATAACGGTCATCCATTACGTATTCTTGACTTATTGGTCCGCCACTAATCACAGTGTGGCCGATTAATAGTTTTTTATACGAAACATATATGCTACCTCCTATTGATGTAGTTGTTCCAGGGGTGCTCTGTCCCATATACCTACCCATGAAAGAAGCATTTATAGACAATCTGAAATCGCCTAAAGGATATTGAAGGTCTTTTTGTTGAGCGCTAACAGATAAGGCGCAAATACTAAATAATAGTAGAAATACATTTCGTTTCATTATTTTAATTTTTTGATTCATATTAAATATTAAAAAAACCTCTTCCGAAGAAGAGGCTATTCGCTTAGGTTTGATATAATAGCTTAACATTAGTCTAACCAA
>CAJWFD010000010.1 GCA_913031435.1 uncultured Cryomorphaceae bacterium | reverse complement strand
TATTATACGCGGAGTAGCAACTTCAATGCTTTAGCGTTGATTTGATTCTGTGACTCAGTTGTAGCGAGTATTTAGAGTCCTTCTGCGCATAAAAAAGCCCCTTGATTTCTCAAGAGGCTTCTTTGTAGAGATTCTGGAGAAAAGGTCGAAGTATGATTTGAACGATTGATCCAATACAATCTCCTTGAGATATAACTCGCTCCATATCGAACGCATGTTTGGAACAACGTATTGCTTTTTAACGTCTCCTTTAAACCTTGACCTCGTGAAATCATCATATTGTTTAATAGATTAGATATTCTCATGAAGCGATTCTTTTATTTTTTCCTTGCACTCATTGCTTTGTTCTCTTGTTCGCGCGATAATGGAATAAACGGTAATGACTCAGGCCATCGTATGTTACTCATTGGCGCTAGCTTTTTCAAGCCCTATGCCAATCATTTAGATGAAGTCGCTCCAGACGCAGGATATACAAACCACAACAGTACACTTGTATTTCGTGGAGGGGAAAAGGGAAGGGCCATAAGTTTCTGGAATGATTCAACGAGTGCTGCTCACCAAGAAATTAAAGCAGCGTTTGATGACGGTGGCATAGAATACTTTGGAATGACCGCAGGTTCCCCACCGGATAATAGAACAGAAGGTTTTATTGAATGGATACAATACGGCTTGCACGAAAACCCGGATATGAGGGTGTTCATCTCTATTCCTCCTATAGACTTTCCGGCAAACTGGAACGACACTGCCCAATATTATGGATTCAACTCTATAGCATCTTTTTACGATTATTTCGTGAATACAATCATTCATGAATCCATAGTAGATCCGCTAAGGACCGAGTTCCCAAATACGACTATATTTACCATACCCACGGGTTGGGCTGCTGTTAATCTCTTACAGATGAAACAAGACGGGCTCATATTAGACAGTATCAACTTATCTGGACCTCAGGCCACTTCTCTATTTACAGATGCCAAGGGACACCAAGGCGATATAATTGTGGAGGCAGGGACCTTGATGTGGATGAAGGGTATTTATCAGGAAGATCTAGGGACCAATTCTTACCATACAGGTTTCAATACAGATCTTCACGGGCTTGCTGACCAAATCATGAGTGATCACGACCCCCTTTACAACCAATAAAAAAGCCCTGATGCTGTGCATCAAGGCTTTCCTTGTAGCGGAGGCAGGACTCGAACCTACGACCTTCGGGTTATGAGCCCGACGAGCTACCAACTGCTCCACTCCGCGCTTGTGGACGGCAAATATAAACCGATAATCTAAACTGGGCAATCTTTAATGGAAATTGATTTTGATTTATTTATGAAGCCATTACAGGTGGTTTTCATACCTAATTAGTATTGAATAAACACCAGTCTAAGTTGATATGACAGACTCGTAACCAACTTATTGGAACTGCTCTTCTAGATGCGTTATTCCCTTTGCGATTTCTCTTTTAGTGAAGGTTTTATAAATAATTCCTCCTTTTAAAAATACACACTCCGCACAAAGTTCCACCACTTCTTGCATAATATGCGTGGAAAACAAAACTGTTTTATTTACGCTTATTTCATTTAGTAAGGCACGGATCTCGACGAGTTGTGACGGATCTAACCCTGTGGTAGGCTCATCCAATATGAGTACATCCGGATCAGGTATTAAGGCTGCTGCGAGCCCTACTCGTTGTCTGTATCCCTTTGATAAGGCTCCGATTTTCTTATGCTTCTCTGGTCCGAGAACCGTCTGCTCGATTACCCGATCTATAGCCGACTTTTCTACCTTATATATGGAAGCTACATAGGCCAAGTATTCTTTGACATACAGTTCCAGATACTGCGGGTTGTGCTCTGGTAAATAGCCTAAAATCTTTTGCACCTTGAGCGGATGGTCTGCTACATTCACCCCATTTACCTCCACCATTCCTTCATCTGGCAATAATGAGCCGGTAATGATTTTCATCAAGGTACTTTTTCCGGCACCATTAGGGCCCAGGAGACCAGTGATTTGACCATTCTTTATCTCTAAAGAGATGTTATCCAATGCTTTTTGCTTGCCGTAAGATTTAGATAAATTGGTAACAATTATACTCATGACTTAATCCCCATTAAATCCAGAAAGAACGCGTATTCCATTGCGGTTTCTTTCAATGACTCAAATCTTCCAGAGGCACCTCCATGACCAGTTTCCATATTACAATACATCAGTAGTGGCTGCTCAGGGTTTGTACGCAACTTACGCAGTCGTGCAACCCACTTTGCTGGCTCCCAGTATTGTACTTGACTATCATGTAAGCCTGTAGTAACGAGCATTGCCGGGTAATCTTGGCGACTTACTTGATCGTAGGGACTGTAGCTAAGCATGTAGTCGTAGCTTTCTTTGTTGTTGGGATTACCCCACTCATCATACTCACCTGTCGTTAAGGGAATGGTTTCGTCTAGCATGGTAGTAACAACATCTACAAACGGTACTGCAGCAATTACACCTCGGAATAAATCCGGACGCATATTCACCACGGCGCCCATTAGGAGGCCTCCAGCGGAGCCACCCATCGTAAGTAGAGTTTCACTAGTACAATAATCGTTTGCTATCAGTGCTTCTCCACAGGCAATAAAGTCTGTGAAAGTATTCGTCTTATGAAACATTTTACCATCCTCATACCACGGACGACCTAAATATTGTGACCCTCTTATGTGGGCAACAGCATAAACAAATCCTCTGTCCAATAGACTTAGTCTAACGGAGGAAAATTGCGGGTCGATCGTAACTCCATAGCTACCATAGCCATAAAGCAATGTAGGGTTTGGAGCATCTGAGCGAAGTAAATCTTTACGATATACAATGGACATTGGGACCTTAGTTCCATCGTCTGCAGTTGCCCAAATTCTCTTGGTTTCATAGCGGTCCTTATCATAACCCCCAATAACCTCTTGTTGCTTACGAACCGCTTTTTCTCCCGTAGCAAAATCGTAATCAATCACACTACCAGGAGTGGTTAGAGAGGTATATCCATAACGCAAATGCTGTTGCTCAAAACTCGGGTTGCTCCCTACGTAAGCAGTATATGATTCTTCTTCAAAAGGCAGGTAATAAGCCTCTTTACCCCAAGGCTGTATTTTGATTCTGGTCAAACCATTTGAACGCTCTTCTGTCACCAAATAATCAGAAAAAAGCTCCATATCCTCAAACAACACTTCAGGCCTATGAGCAATAACGTCTGTCCAATTCTCAATCCCCGTTGCTTGAACTGGAGTTTTAACTAGTTTGAAATTCGTAGCACCCTCTGCATTTGTTCTAATGTAAAAATCATCGCCAAAATGACTTACACCATACTCTAATCCTCGAGCTCTAGGTTGAATTATTTTAAAATCAGCCAACGGTTCTGAGGAAGAAATAAATCGATGCTCGTCTGACATCGTAGAAGAACTACCAATCATGATATAATCACGGCTTTTGCTCTTATATACGAAACAGGAGAAGGTTTCATCCTCCTCTGTGTAAACCGCTACACTAGTATTTGACTCAGCGCTCCATCTTTTAACGGAGTTACTGCGCAAAGTTTCTAGATCCTTGACCGTATAAAACAAATAGTTTCCATCACTGCTCCAAGTACTTCCTCCAGAACATTCATTCGAGGTGACCTGTACTATTTCCCCTGTAAGTAAATCCTTTGTGAAAGTGGTGTATATACGGCGACTAATGGTATCCACACCAAAAGCTATTTTCTGGTTAGACGGATGGATACTCAATCCTCCTACCTGGTAATAACTATGCTCCTTTGCTAATTCATTAACGTTTAGTATTACTTGCTCATCCGCTTCTAAGCTGCCCTCTTTCCTGCAGTATAACGGATACTCAGACTCGCCTTCATAGCGGGTATAGTAGAAAAAACCATCCAGTAAGTAAGGCACAGAACTGTCGTCTTTTTTAATACGACCTACAATTTCATCAAAAAGACGTTCTTGTAATTTTTCAGTCCCAGACATGATACGCTCACGGTATGCATTTTCAGCATTCAAGTATTCAATTACCTCAGGATTTTCTCGATCCTTGAGCCAATAGTACTCATCCATACGGGTGTCACCATGTGCTGTTAATTCATGCGATATTTCTTTCGCCTTAGGTTCGCCAGAGAGCGGTTGTTCCTCCATTGTACATTGTGTCATTAAGACCACAAAACTAAGGCCTAGTATTACCTTTTGTCGCATGGGATAGTTTATTTTAGAGCTTGTTAAATATGCCTATGAAAGTACTCAATAACATCCATTGTCGCTTTGCCCTTTGTGCAATCTTATCCATTGCGTTTTCTTCATGCACGAAGCCAGAGAGAGTACTCGACTTGCAGGGTCATCGCGGGGCACGAGGCCTGTCACCCGAAAACACCATTAAGGGCTTCCAAAAAGCACTAGAATATCCATTATTGAGTTCATTAGAATTAGACGTTTGTATTAGCAAAGACGGTCAGGTATTGCTCTCTCACGAACCATGGATGAACGCTGAAATTTGCAGTGTAGATAGTGGATTGATAGCCGTAAACAGCATGTCCTATAATCTATATGAAATGACCTTAGACAGTATTCAATCGTACAATTGTGGGAGTTACGGTCATCCCTCTTTCCCTGAACAACTACCTCACCCTTCCTATAAGCCTTCATTAAAGCAGCTTTTTGAATATCTTTCTAGTAGAAATCTACCTTGGCCTAACCTGAATATAGAGACAAAATCTAAGCGGTCTACAGACAACAAATTCCATCCTTCCCCACATAAATTTGCAAGTATTTTAGCGGCTGAACTAGTGCAAGCAAATGAAACCTATCCAGAAGCTGATCTTTTGAATAAAGTCACTGTGCAGAGCTTTGATAGTAGAACTCTGCGTGAGTTCCTAAAAATGCACATTGGGGTAAAACTGTGTTTAATAGCGGAGCACGATGGGGATGCTGAGGCACAGATGGATAAAATGGGGTTTCCTGTAGATATTTATAGTCCTGAGCACAGTCTCGTGACGAGAGAACTCCTGAATTGGTGTCATTTCAGAGGAATCCGAGTCATTCCATGGACCGTGAACGATCTTGCTAGAATGCAAGAACTGATTGACATGGGGGTGGATGGATTAATATCTGATTACCCTAACAAATTTAGCCTACTCGTTTATTAATTTGAATTATTTAGCACGCTGAACACGTGAAATACCCTCTCTAGAACCCACATGAGATGGATTGTAACTAAGTGCCTGTCGATAATCAGATTCTGCCTTAGGCATGTCCCCTAGTAGTTCAAAACAGTATCCACGTCCATATAGCGCACGGTGATTAATTGGCTGAATCTCTAAGGCCTGATTAAAATAGTATCGCGCATCACCAGGAAGCTCCAACTGTAAGTGAATAAAACCTAGGTTAAACATAGATTCTATATCTGTTGGGTCTAGTTGCGTACATTTCGTAAAATCCTCTAAGGCACCATTCCAATCTTCTTTCCCCAAATAATACATGCCTCTGTTGTATAAGCTCATTCTATTCAATGGATTCAATTCAATCAATCGATTGAAATATCCAATGGCTAAGGGGCTTTTAATAGCACTATATAAAACGCCACACATGTCCAACGCCTCAGTATAATCCGGAGCTATGTCTATCGCCTTCTGAAACCATGAGATTGCCATAAGCGTATCACCTAGCGCATCACGCATTAAAAGTCCTTTCAAAAAATGCGCTTCAGGGTTTTTGGGATCTAGTTCTAGTACGCGATCTACGAGCACCGCACTTTTTTCAAACTCTGTAACTACATGGTAGAGCTGCGCCATTTTGAGTCGGCAAGGGACATAACTTGGATCTAGCGCCATACACTTCGTCCACGCGTCTCTACTCTGTCTGGTCTGGTTTGTCGCAAAGCCCAAATCACCAAACAGCTCAAGAGCAACTATACGCGAACTGTCCATGGCAAGTATGGCGGAAACATCTGCTTGAGCATACTTGAGATTCTGTTGTCTCAAATAAATCCGAGCACGCGACTCTAGCACATCAAGGTTATTAGGATCCTCTCTGATCAAACCATTTAAGCTGTCTAATTCACTTTGAATTTTCGAAGTTGGTACTTGAGTTTGCTTAGAACTTTGATCTTCATTGACAGGAAAAGGGGATTCCGACGTTTGACAAGAAGCTACAGCTAGGGCAATAATGAACGTAAATACTTGAACTTGTTTCATATGTCAAAAATGGGGTAAAAAAAAAGCCCCGCCAAGTGGCGGGGCTTTGAATAACTCGAAAGAGTTTTTATTAGAAGTTGTAACGTACTGAAGCGTTCCAAGTACGTCCGAAACCGAACCATACAGAGTTGGCTGTGTTAATTCCGTTCCAAGTAGCATCACCATCTTCGGCGTGAATACTTGTATTAGATTCTGCAATGTAAGTAGTGTTTAACAAGTTATTAATGTTAACACGTACGGTCCACTTATTTAAGCGAGTTGTAGCACCAAGATCTAGCAAGCCATAAGAAGGAAGCTTTACAGCACCTCTGTTTTCCGGAGCATAGAACTCGTCATCAACAATAGAGAAATCAGCATAAAGACCGTCTACTAAGCGAAGGCCTAGATCAATGCTTGTTGTCTTAGCTACTTTATAATCCGCACTAAAGTATGCTGTAGTCTGAGCAGCATCACCCACTTTAGCTCCTTTAAGATAGAGTGTACCCTCACCTATTAGCGCTTGATTATCATCAAACAACTCTGCAGTGAAATCTTTAGTATATCTCCAGTCTCCTAAAGACGTCATGGCTTTTAATCTCAATTTATCCGTGGCCATGTAGTCCGCTTCAAACTCAATACCATTGTGCTGTACGTCAATGTTTCTAAACTGAGCAGTACCGTCAACGCCGTTAGCATTACTTAGAGAAACCGTTTGGAAACGATTACCCCATGAAGTAGAATATGCATTTACGTTAATACGTAGGTTGTTAGACGTATATCCGTAACCGAATTCAACAGATGTAATTTCCTCGTTCTCTATTTCCGTATTGATGTCATTTGCATAACTAGGGAATACTGCACCAAACTGAGCTTGACGAGAAATGAAACCTGCATTCATAAAGAAGTTAGACTTCTCCGTAGCGTTATAGTTTGCACCACCTTTTAGGTAACCACCTAATAAATTAGCGGTTTCAGAGATAGGATTCGAAGGCTGGTCAAAGTAATCTTCACGCTGGAAAGACTGGTTAGACAAACCCGCCTGAAGTACCACGTTATAAAGGTTGTCAGAGTTATATTCAACTAAACCGTTAAGTCCAGCCCAACCAACATTACCAACATTATAATAATCAATCTTAGGACCATTCAAACCTGTATTACCGAATGGATTAGCCTCAACCGTTGTATTGATAATTTGACCATTTGAGTTTTTATTACCCGTAGAATAATATCCGTCCAGACCCATTAAATTATTCATCGTGCGGTAATGGAAACCCTTATAGCTTCTCAAATCAACACCAATAGAGGTTCTGAAATCACCGAACTGTCCCTCTAGGTTTGAAATAGCTCCAACCCAGTTATGAGAATTCATAGAAGCACGACGTACCAAAACAGCTCTGTTAACATTGCTGTCACGGAAACCATTTGATCCTATCATTTGACCAGCAAATCCTGAAACATCACCAGTATAACCATCTGTTGTAGCTTTATTCGCAGCAACAATTGCATCGAAATCTATAGTACCGTCTGCATTTCTAGAACCTTTACCATCTTCAAGGTAGTGCTCCGTCAAATCCTTTCTAAAAGGAAGGATATCTAGGTCGCTGCTGTAGTAGTTCTTACCACGAGGCCCAGTACCACCTCCACGTCCAGCAGAGCCGTAGAAAGAAGAAACTAGTTTAAGATTATCTGAAATTTCCCAATCCCAGTTGATTGTTGCCAGTGGCTTGTTGTAGAAGTTTCTACGCATAGAGTACTCTTCGATATTGCCGTCAGCATTAGTTCTGGTTCCACCATTACTATTCCATCTACGGTTGATTTCACCGCCATCGCCTTTATAGTCATCGTCTCCTGAAAAATTTTGATAGTCACGTATAGACACCCAAACATCTCTTTGGTGGTGCCATTGACCAGCGCCTAAAAAAGTAAAGTTTAAGCTATGATTAGAACCTTCTGGAGCATAACCTACGGCAGCGAAATAGTTAAAGCCTTCACCTTGCGTATTATTGATATAGCCATTACCCATCCATCTACTTAATAGAAAAGATGAAGCCCAACCCTTGTCATTCTTACCCGTATTGTATACCGCAGAAGTTTTGAAGTAGCCATCATTACCTGCACTCTGAGTTAGCGCACCGCCTTCTTTCTTGTCAGCTGCTCTAGTGAAGATACTTACCGTACCACCTACAGAAGGCACTGCTAACTTAGAAGCACCAAGACCTCTTTGTATCTGGATACCAGAAGCTACATCAGTTAAACCTTGCCAGTTTGACCAATACAATCTTCCGTTCTCCATGTCGTTTACAGGCTGACCGTTAATCAAGAACGAAGTGTTCGTTTGATCAAAACCTCTTAAAGAGATCCTAGAATCACCATAACCTCCACCTTGCTTGGTAGCGTAAACACCCGGAGTAGTATTCATGATTTCAGGAAATTCTTGATTTCCTACTTTCAACGAAATCTCTGAAGGAGAGATTGTAGATACGGCTACCGGCGTTTGACGAGCAACAGCAATATCAATTACAGCTGAAGTCACAACAATTTCGTCCAACATGTTGAACACCGAATCTGCTGCTGACTCCTGTGCGTTTACGGATATTACCGCAAAAAACGCACTAAGAATGAGTAAAGCTTTTTTCATTTTAGATATACTTTAGGTTAAATACAGTGTGAATTTACAAGTATTGAACTACAGTGATATCTTTTTAATGTATCGCATGTGTCAATTTCTTAACAGAATATTAACAAAAAGGCGCTGAATAACAGCGCCTTAAGTTTATCGTCAAAAAATGTAATAAGAGGCCTATTCCGCTGCGTCGATAACCGCTCTTATTTTCAATTCTACTTCTTCTGCTAATTCAGGATTATCAATAAAGAGTTGTTTCACTGTATCACGACCTTGACCTAGCCTCGTTTCACCGTAACTGAACCACGAGCCGCTTTTGGTTAAAATGTCATGTTCCACTCCTAGGTCAATAAGTTCACCTGCCTTAGAAATGCCAAGTCCATACATAATATCAAACTCTGCCGTACGGAACGGAGGAGCTACTTTGTTCTTTACAACCTTCACCCTAGTTCTATTACCCATGACCCTATCACCGTCCTTAATCTGGGTGGAACGTCGGATATCAACACGAACAGAAGCGTAAAATTTCAAAGCATTCCCGCCGGTAGTGGTTTCCGGATTGCCGAACATAACACCGATTTTCTCACGAAGCTGGTTGATAAATATCACACAACAATTGGTTTTAGAAATGGTCCCCGTAAGCTTACGAAGCGCTTGAGACATTAACCTCGCCTGCAAGCCCATTCTTGAATCACCCATCTCGCCTTCAATCTCCGCTTTTGGAGTAAGAGCAGCTACAGAATCAATTATAAGTATATCAACAGCTCCTGAACGAACCAAGTTGTCCGCGATCTCCAGAGCCTGTTCACCGTTATCAGGTTGCGATATGATCAGATCGTCTGTATTAATTCCAAGCTTTTCAGCGTAGGATCTGTCAAAAGCATGTTCTGCATCTATAAATGCTGCTATACCTCCTTTACGTTGACATTCTGCAATAGCATGCAAGGTCAATGTGGTTTTACCTGAACTCTCCGGTCCGTATATTTCAACAACACGACCAGTCGGATAGCCACCTACACCTAAGGCAACGTCTAAAGTCAATGATCCTGTAGGAATAGAATCTACTTCAACTACCGGGGCATCGCCCATTTTCATCACTGTTCCCTTGCCGTAGGCTTTGTCCATACGGTCCATAGTGAGTTTGAGTGCCTTTAATTTGGCGTCTTTGTCTGCGCTCATAATCTTAGAATGCTAATAATATTAGATTTATACAAATGTAGAACTTTGATTGAAATAGCAAAGCACTTTCTAATAATTTACACAAAAAATTGAATTTTAATACAACGACAAGATCTGTTCCGTTGCTTCTTTGGTCTTAACTTTTTCCAAAACCTGTTCAATTTTACCTAGCTCGTCTATGACGTAAGTATGGCGGAAAATACCATCATATTGCTTGCCCATAAACTTCTTATTACCCCAGGCTTCGAAGGCAGTTATAATCATCTTTTCTTCATCTGCGATTAAACTAAAATTCAACTTTTGTTTTGCAGAAAAATTCAACTGACGGTTTACTGAGTCAGCGCTAACGCCTACCACTTCAAATCCTTTATCAACCAAATCCTCATAGTGATCACGAAAATTACAAGCCTCTACCGTGCATCCTGGTGTGCTTGCTTTTGGGTAAAAGAATAAGATTGTTTTTTTACCCATTAGGCCTTCAGAAGAAATACTTTCTCCATGCTGGTTTATACCTTTCCAGGAAGGTGCGTCTTGTCCGATTTTTAATGCCATTGTGAATTAGTTTTATTTGTCAACAAGTCCAAGTTAGCTTTGTTTACTTCAAGATGTATCCTTGAACCATAAATAATTATTCGCATGACCAAGGCTGAAAAAGTACAATACACCATTAACGAGCTAGAGAGCCTGTACCCTGAAACACTGGTGCCTTTGGATCATAAAGATCCTTTTACATTACTAGTTGCGGTTGTATTATCCGCGCAATGCACGGATGTAAGAGTAAATACCATTACCCCTAAACTTTTCGCAGTTGCAGATAACCCCTATGACATGGCAAAGCTGAGCGTCGAAGAAATAGCGGACATCATAAGACCATGTGGATTAGTCCCTATGAAGAGTAAAGGCATTCATTCCTTTAGCAATACCATTGTTACGAAGTTTGGAGGCGTGGTACCCGCAACTTTTGAAGATCTAGAAGATATGCCTAGTGTGGGGCACAAAACGGCTAGTGTAGTTATGAGCCAGGCTTTTGGTGTTCCAGCATTTCCTGTAGACACCCATATACAAAGATTAATGTATCGCTGGGGCTTCTCTAACGGACGAAGTGTAGAACAAACAGAGAGAGATGCTAAACGGCTTTTTGAGCGCAACCTATGGAACAAGCTACATCTACAGATCATTTTTTATGGCAGAGAATACAGTCCAGCAAGGGGGTGGGATTTAAAGAAGGACTATATCACCAGTAAAATTGGTCGCAAGAGCGAGATCCATAAATGGGAGCTTGTGCAAGAAGTCAAACTGAAGAAAGCAAAGAAGACTAAGAAAGCTGGATGATTGTCGCTATTTTTGGAGAACCAGTAACAGAATTAGATATACAACTTATACACTATGGGACGCGCATTTGAATTTAGAAAAGAACGTAAGTTTAAACGTTGGGCCGGAATGGCGAAAACGTTCTCGCGCATTACTAAGGACGTAATCATGGCAGTTAAGGAAGGTGGTGACAATCCAGATTCTAATTACCGGTTGCGATTACTTTATCAAAATGCGAAGGCGGCAAACATGCCTAAGGAGAATGTTGAACGTGCTATTAAAAAAGCAACTTCAAAGGACCAAGCAGATTACAAGACTATTATTTATGAAGGCTATGCGCCTCATGGAATTGCGGTTTTAGTGGAGACAGCGACAGACAACAACATCCGTACTGTAGCTAACGTCCGCTCCTATTTCAACAAACTCAACGGTTCATTTGGAACACAGGGCTCCGTTGAATTTATGTTTGAGCACAAGTGTAACTGCAAAATTGCTGCTGACGGAATAGATATAGAAGAACTTGAGTTTGCACTGATCGATTTTGGCATAGAAGATGTCTTTTCAGATACCGAAGAAAAAGATGGCGAAACGCTAAATATCATTATGGTATATGGCCAATTCTCGGAATTCGGGAACATCTCGCGCGGCTTAGAAGAACTAGGACATGAAATCTTAGAATCAGGATTTGAATATATCCCTACCATTACTAAAGATATCACGGAAGAACAAGTTGCTGAGGTTGCAAAACTTATAGAGAAGCTAGAAGAAGACGATGACGTTCAAAATGTGTACACTACCATGAGATAGTCCTGGTACTATTTTCATCATAAATAAAAACGCGGCCTTAGTAGGGCCGCGTTTTTTTGTAATGAATTAAATGGGAATTCTCTTAATTTATCTTTCTTAGCGAACTACGTTCAATCTGTCCTTGAGCATAGTCTTTTGTAATGTGTATTTCTTTTGCGTCAAGCCCTGGTGCATCAAACATATGGTCAATAAGAACCGCTTCACATACGCTGCGTAAGCCACGTGCGCCAAGCTTATATTCCAATGCCACCCCTACGATGTAGTCATATACTTCTTCCTCGAACGTCAACACGATCTCATCCATATGGAACAAGTGCTGGTATTGCTTAACTAAGGCATTTTTAGGAATGGTTAGGATGGCTTTCAATGCTTCACGATCCAACGGAGACATGAATGTCACAATAGGCATACGCCCTATGAGTTCTGGTATTAGGCCAAAGCTTTTTAAATCGCTTGGAGTAATGTAACTGAGTACTTCGCTCTCCTCAATGTTCTGACGTATTTCTTTAGAATAACCAAGAGATGATGAATTCAATCTAGAATTGATCTTCTTTTCAATGCCTATAAAAGCACCACCAGCAATGAAAAGGATGTTCGTCGTATCCACTTCAATATATTTTTGATCGGGATGCTTACGACCACCTTGAGGAGGTACGTTCACTTTAGACCCCTCTAACAGCTTCAACAATCCTTGTTGAACGCCTTCACCGCTTACATCGCGTGTAATAGAAGGGTTATCTCCTTTGCGAGCAATTTTATCTATTTCATCAATAAATACGATCCCTACCTGAGCGCGATTTAAATCATAATCAGCGGCTTGTAATAAACGGGTTAGGATACTTTCCACATCCTCACCAACATAACCTGCCTCAGTTAGCACTGTTGCGTCGACGATGGTGAAAGGAACATTTAATAATTTTGCAATGGTACGTGCCATCAAAGTCTTTCCCGTTCCGGTATTTCCTACCACCACAATGTTCGACTTATCAACCTCCGGAGCATCCTTTACCGGTACTAAACCAATTCTCTTATAGTGATTGTACACTGCCACAGCAAGCGTGCGTTTCGCTGGCTCTTGACCAATAATATATTCGTCTAAGTGCGCCTTGATTTGAGATGGGGTAAAATCAAATTCTGGCTTAGCAGCTACTTCTAATGGGTTTGTTTGTGGCTTATCAGATAACTCAGCATGTAAAATACCTCCAGCTTGATCCACACAACGGTCACAAATATGGGCATCCACACCCGCGATCATCATCTCTGTCTCAGCTTTACTTCTTCCGCAGAAGGAGCACTGTAGATTGTCTTTTTCTTCGCTCATTAGCTCGCCTGAGTCTTGCCAAGTAGGATTTCGTCTACCATACCGTAAGCTTTCGCTTCTTCGGCGGTCATCCAGTAGTCACGATCTGAATCATGCTGTACTTTATCAAACTCCTGACCACTATGGTGTGAGATGATACTATAAAGCTCCTTCTTTAATTTCAAGATTTCTTGAAGCGTGATTTCCATGTCTGAAGCCTGACCTTGAGCGCCGCCCATTGGCTGGTGAATCATCACACGACTGTGCTTTAATGCAGAGCGTTTTCCCTTAGTTCCTGCACACATTAAAACCGCTCCCATAGATGCGGCCATACCTGTACAGATCGTAGCTACATCTGGATTGATCACTTGCATGGTGTCGTAAATACCCAATCCAGCATATACAGAACCACCTGGTGAATTGATGTAAATCTGAATATCCTTCTTTGCGTCTGCACTTTCAAGGAACAACAATTGCGCTTGAACGATGTTTGCGACCTGATCGTTAATGCCCGTTCCCAAAAAGATGATGCGATCCATCATCAAACGAGAAAAAACATCCATTTGAGCAACATTCATCTGACGCTCCTCTATGATGTAGGGCGTCAATGATGCGTCTATGTATTGATCGACATACATGCTTTGAATACCGACATGTTTAGTAGCGTATTTCTTGAATTCTTTTCCGAAATCCATATGCAAAATGAGTTTAATGTAATGACACCTCTTTCAAGGTTATTGTTCTAAAGTTAGGCCTTTTCTGTAACCAATTTAATGAATTGGTCATAGGTAACCGCCTTCTCCTCAACTTTGAAATTTTCCTTGTAGTGCGCCATTAATTTAGCGTTGTATACTTGGTCATTGATTCGACGTGCTTCTTCTTCGTTCTTTAGGGCGTTTTCAGCAATGCCTTTCAACATTTCATCGTCCATCGCATCCTGACCATACTGCTGAAACTGAGACTTTACTAATTCCACTGTATGGTTAAGCAAGTCGTCATTAGAAACGGCAATTTCCGCACCTGTTATGACTGCATTTTCTATCAACTGGTAACGAAGTCCTTTTTCTGTCTTTTCCCAATCTGCTTCAATCTCTTCGGCAGTTAAAGGTTTGTCGCCTGAAGTACGCATCCATTTTTTAAGAAATGACACGGGTAAATCAAACTTTGTTTTTTCTAGCAAATGCTCTGCAACGTTATTTAAGAAGAACTGGTCCGCTTCGTTTTGATACATACGCTCCGCCTCTTCTTTCATTTTTGCACGCATCTCATCTTCCGTCGTCACCATGCCTTCACCGTATACCTTGTCATAAAACTCTTGATTGAGTTCTGCAGGCTCCATTCGCATGATGTTTTTCAATTCAAATTGAAGTATGCCTGTTGACGCTTCTAGTTGAGCGTCAGTAATACCCAGTAGGCCTGCAACGTTGTAGTCTTTAACGAAAGATTTGGCAGCATCCATTGAAAAACGGTCCCCTATAGTCGCTTTAGTCAGCTCCACTTGCACCTTCTTTGTTTTCAGATTCGTACCTAAAAACTGCGTGTCAGCCTTAACGATCCCGCCTACAATAGCATTTCCATCAGCATCGACCTCAGTGAAAGTTCCGTAGAACATATCTGAAGACTCTGGAGATTCTGGGCTTGACATTTTTCCGTAACGATTACGGATGTCTTCAACGTAAGTGTCTATCACCTTTTTGTCTGCAGTAATCTTAACGCTATCTACTTTATTACGCTTAGATACTTTAACCTCGAATTCAGGACTCAGACCCAGCTCGAAAGCAAAAGTATAAGTACCTGGAGTATCAAAGTCTAATTCCGCCTGCTCGATTGGCAATGGATTGCCTAGAATGTTTAGTTTCTCTTTTTGGATATAGTCGTAAATACCATCCTGAAGCATCTTATTAATTTCTTCAATCAATACCGCTTTTCCATATTGCTTTTTAACCAAACCCATCGGTACTTTTCCAGGACGAAATCCCGGTATTTTTGCCGTTTTGCGGTAATTAAGTAATACTGAGTCTACCTTTGATTGGTAGTTTTCCGGAGTGATTTCAATGTTAACCAACAGGTTTAACGCGTCTACTTCGTTCTTGGTAATATTCATTCTAAGTCCAATTTTGTTTTTTCTTCCTCTCAATTAAGGGCTGCAAAGGTAGTAACAAATTGCCTTTGATAGTGTTAGCAAAACAGATCAACCTTTTCATTTCCTTTAACGTTTGATAAGGAGCTTTGATAATGCAAAGATTGTAACTTGCTTATATCTATGATTGAACAACTTATGCAGCGCAAAAACATTAAATACCTACTGCCTCTACTTGGAGGAGCACTACTGATTCTTGGTTTCAAATGGTTTGGGCCTCAAGAAGAAAAAGAAGCCGTCATATTCGCGCTAGTGCGGGATGCGCTTACCACTATGCACCTTCAGCCGAAGGAAATGAACGACGAATTAAGTGCAGAGATTTTTGATTCCTATATGGAAACATTGGACTTTAATAAACTCTTTTTTACGCAAGAAGATGTGGATGAGCTGTCCTATTATAGAACTGCATTAGATGATGCTTTTTATGCTACCAATACTCAATTTTTCGAATTGAGCTTTAACAAAGTGAGTCAAGGCATACAAAGGTCAAAAGGTATTTTCACCACACTTCTCTCAAGCCCACTAGACTACAGCGCTGATGACGAAGTGATAAGTAATCCGGAAAAGCGTGACTTTGCCGCTAATGGTGATGCCCTCATTCTGCAATGGGAAAAACATTTAAAATGGCGAATTTTAAGTAGGATTTACGAAAAAGATAAAGCGCAGAAAGAAGACGCTAAAACTGATGTAGAAGTGGAAATCAAAGATTTCGTTTCTTTAGAGATGAGCGCACGCGAGAAGGAATTAGAGACACAACAGGAGTGGTTCGATAATTTAATGGACATCGCCCGTATAGAATGGTTCGGCATGTACCTGAATGCCTATTGTGAATCCTATGATCCCCACACCTCCTACCTCGCTCCACAACAAAACGAAAATTTCGAACTGAGCATGACCGGTCAGTTTGAAGGAATTGGCGCCGGATTAAAACAAGATGGCGACTATATAGGTATTGAGCGAATCATCGCAGGTTCCGCATGTTGGAGACAGGGTGACTTAGAAGCTGGCGATCGCATCATTGCCGTTGCTCAAGGGGATCAAGAAGCTGTAGACGTTGTGGGGTATAAAGTTCGTGACGGAATAAAACTGATACGTGGCAAGAAAGGCACTGAGGTGAGGCTTACGGTTAAGAAAAAGGATGGGACTCGGCAAATCATTCCTATAATAAGAGATGTGGTAGAGCTTGAAAGCACCTTTGCAAGAAGCGCTATTCTCGACGGTCAGGTATTCAAAAAAACGGATAGTGTCTTTGTGAAAACCAAGGATATCGGTACCAAGACCGGGTACATTAAACTACCTAAGTTCTATGTCAACTTCTACAATGAATCCAACCACAATGCCGCAGAGGATGTTAAAAACGAAATCATCAAACTCAAAGCACAAGGAGTAGATGGGATCATACTTGATTTAAGAAATAATGGAGGTGGCTCGTTACAAGCAGCCACCGAGATTGCAGGACTATTCACTGAAAAAGGACCCATGGTTCAAGTAAAGAATTTTCAAAGTGGCACACGTGGAAAAGGCAACAGTGATCCAAAAATATATTGGGATGGACCGCTGGTGGTTTTAATAAATAACTACAGTGCATCTGCCTCCGAAATCGTAAGTGCCGCACTACAAGACAGACACAGAGCTTTGATTGTAGGGCCTGCAAAAAGCACCTTCGGTAAAGGAACCGTGCAGAATATGTTCGATCTGGATCGTGCTGTTAGCGGTCCACTAAACGATCTCAAACCGCTCGGCGCTATTAAAATAACCACTGAAAAGTTCTATCGAATATCTGGCGGCACGACCCAGCTTCAAGGAGTCGTACCAGATATTTCATTACCTGGAGCTTATGATAAAATTGAATTGGGCGAAAAAGAATACCCAAATGCGCTTCAAGTAGACTTTGTTTCACGTGCGAAATACAACGAAATCAACACGTGGGATCCAAAATTTGAAAGGGCCAAAAATGAAGCAGCTGAAAGGCTAGAAACCAACGCTTCATTTAAGAACTTCAGAAGCTACGCAGATTGGATTTCCTCGAGTAGCAAGGACCAACTAATACCGTTGAATTACGAGGATTACACTGCTGTTCAAGACTCCATAAGTGCGGCTGGCAAGCAATTTAAAAATATAAACAGACTGCGTGACAGTGCAGGAGTTGTTGCCTTACCTGATCATTTGGTCATGTTCGAAACAGATAGCGTTCAGAAAGATATTTACACAAAGTGGTTCAAGTCTTTATCTAAAGACCTTGTCATTAGGGAGAGTTTGAATATTATTTCGGACTTAACGAAATAAGCCGCAACGCAATGATGCCAAAATCTGCTATGTTTAAAGCCTCCATAATCACACTGTCATTCCTTGTGTTGTGTGCGCTTTTTGCAGATGCCTTGGTCCTTGATGATAGTCCTAGTGCTAACAAGATGGATCTTGAACACACACTTCTAGAGCCTGGCTCAAAAACCACGCAAGGCACTCACTATTTTGGAACAGATAAATATGGCAGAGATCATTTTTCTCGTGTTTTACTGGGCAGCAGAATAAGCTTGGGTGTAGGGTTGGTATCCGTTCTAGTAAGCGTCATCATCGGAATTCCAGTAGGAGCGTGTGCCGGTTATTTCGGTGGTAAAGTAGATGCTGTTTTGACATGGCTCATGTCTGTCTTGTGGTCTATTCCAACGTTATTACTGGTGATTGCACTGACCTTTGTGCTTGGCAAAGGACTCATTCAAGTTTTCATTGCCGTTGGCCTTACGATGTGGGTAGAAGTTGCCCGGGTCATCCGTGGCCAATTTTTAGCTGAAAAAAACAAAGAATACGTGGAAGCAGCGCAAGTTTTAGGATTTAGCCGAGCTCATATTATTTTTAAGGAAATTCTTCCCAATACCTTGGGGCCACTGGTTGTGATCTGCGCTACAAATTTTGCCAGTGCCCTCCTGATAGAGAGTGGATTGAGCTTTTTAGGAATAGGTGCGCAACCTCCACTTCCTTCATGGGGCGGAATGATTCGCGATTATTACCCGTACATCATTATGGGAAAAGGATATTTAAGCCTGATCCCAGGGGCATTGATCGCAATTTGTGTACTCAGTATTAATGGAATCACCACGGCTGTAGGCAAATAATCTATTCAGGTCGATACAGCTCATTTAAAGGCAACGGGTGGGCCACCTTATCTAGGGCATGTGTGTCTAGTATTCCTAAAAATTCATCACGATCTATATCCCACGCGCCCAAACTGCAAAGATGTTCTGTCGGGAGCTGGTTATCTACAAAGAGGACACCTTGATCATGCAAATACATACACATGTTTATATAAGCAAATTTAGAGGCGTTAGGACGGGTGTGAAACATGCTCTCACCAACAAACACATCACCAGTCATCACTCCAAAAGTTCCGCCTATTAATTCGTCACCCTCCCAAACCTCAAAGCTATGGGCCATACCAAGGCTATGCATTTGGCGAAAATTATTTTTGAACTTATCGGACAACCACGTGCCTTCTTGGTCAGATCTCAGCACTTCCCCACAGAGGTCTACAACGGCAGAAAAGTCACTATTAACTTTAAACTGCCACTGTCTTTTATTAAAATATGGGCGCATACTTTTAGAAATCACAACACCGTTAGTGGGGGTCACGCTTCTGATATGTGGTGAGAACCAAAACACCACTTCCTCCTGCTCAAACCATGGGAATATACCTTTTGGGTACAATCTCCTGTACATATCTGGGGATAGATCCCAAGAAAGTGCTATTAATCCTTCATCATTAGCAACATCTGTAGGGTCTGGCACGCGCCAGTTCTCTTCACCGATGAAACACAAAGGATTGTTTGCCTTGGACATGATGTTAGAACGGGAGGTCGTCGTCTAGAACACTGTTGTCTGCACCTGAAGGAGCGAACGGCTGGCCAGCTGGAGGTAAGTCTGTAGGCGGTGCTGATGAAGCTGACTGAGCTAATGGAGACATTTTCCATGCCTGCAGCGTTGTATAATATCGTGTGGCACCTCCCTGTGGTGGTGTCCATTCACGTCCACGAACATTAAACTCAATAACCACTTCTTGACCTCCAGTATAACTGTCTAATACACCCGTTTTATCTTGAGTAAACTCAAAGCAAAGTGTTTGTGGATACTGCTCCTTAGTTTGAACTACGAACTCTCTTTTTCTGAATCTATCAGAAATCACTTGTTCGTCCATAATTTGGGAAATTCTCGCTTCCATCTGCATAACTACTGACTCTAATGAGCCGATTTATCTATTAATAATACACTCCATGCTTCTAATACTTTTTCTGACTCAAGGAGCTCTTTCGCCTTCTCATGCAAAGCTTCTCTGAGTTCAATTCCATCTGCGAAATTTTGAAGAATTCTTCGTACATCGAAATCGGATTTCATCACCTCAATAGCTGTAAACGAAGGTAAGGAAGTTACGGCACCTAATTGACCCAAATTATTTCCCGTTAGGACTGTTGATCTTCGGATTACCTCCGGAATTTGATCTACGCCTATTCCTATTGCGGGACTTCCTAATTCAAACAACGCATCTCCAGAAGCTCGTACCCACCACTTTTTTCCCAATCTTCCAACCAGGTCAATAGCTTCTTGGTCTATACTTCCATCATCTAGCATTACGTGGTCTGCAACATGAATCTTTTTTATCAAGCACATGACTAAATTACCTGCACCACCCTCTTCACCTAACTGATGAACATCCATGACCTCGCACTCTAGACTTACTGGGCTTTCTAAAACTCGGGGAGGAGAAACAAAATCAGAAGGGATAGGCGTTAATCCAGATTTTACAAACTCATCTACAGACGAATCGTATTCCGCTGAACTCAAATTCACCTGCCGAGCCATATCATAGTTAACCACATTAACCACCACTTGCTTTTGAGACATTGCATTGTGCAGCGTGTCCTTCGTAGTATTGTTTCTTACTCTTCGCGCTGCACTGAAAATCAATACTGGAGGATTGGAAGAAAAAATATTAAAAAAACTGAAAGGGCTTAAGTTGTGATTTCCATGTTCATCTACCGTAGACACTAATGCAATGGGCCTTGGCGCTACCGAGGCCAATAAAATTTGATGTCGTTCTTTGGTAGATAAATCTTCCGGGGAATATGATGGCATATTTAAAGGCTTTAATCTTCTCTCAAAGTTAGCATTAATGAAGAGAATTCCATGGATATGTTGTTGCAACATTTTGGTTTCTCACATCCTAAAACAGACCTGAAATTTATTCTTCAGCAAAATCTGATTACCGAATTAATCTGTTTTATATTTGCACACTGATTTTTGCGGATGTGTTGAAATTGGTAGACAAGCCGGTTTTAGGCACCGGTGCTTTACGGCGTGAAGGTTCGAGTCCTTTCATCCGCACACAAAAAACCCGATCACTTCGTGATCGGGTTTTTTATTTTCTAAATCCAACCTCAGCTCACAGAGATCTCTGCCTCTACTCAGGAGTGATTTTTTCAATATTTTCAGCCGCTTGAATGAGCTGCGTATACATATCATAGGTCACTAAGGCAATCAACGGTAAGACCACCAAAAGGCCAAGGCCTAAGGTGAATACAGTAACTACAATCGCCAGCACTACCAGAAGGAACATTGTGGTGATTATTGGAATGACATTCGATAAAGCATGACGGATCGACCATTGAATGGAGACCAATGGGTCTTCTCCTTCCAATGAACTCCTAAAGGCGGTAAAGAATAAGAGCAAACCCAAAACACCCTGAATAAGGACGAAAAGGTATAATGATGAACTGTGGGCTTTCGCTAATTCCAATTGATCCTCAAATGCCATCATCAATTCCTCCATGTTTTGCGACTGCTCCTGGGTAATATTAAAAGCCATGAGCTCGGTTGGAAGTAGTAAAGAGGCTCCTTGTGCGGCCAAAACAGCAATAATAGTGACTGCAATAAGTTTGCTGCGGTTGAGCATAAAGCCTGCGAAGAAGTCTCTAAACTCAACATCAGCTCCCTCGATGTCATTTTTGGCAAAATGAGCATAGCCCATATTTAAAAAGGCACCTACAATTCCTATAATAAGCGCCGTCACTGTTGTTTGAAGAAACACTTGCCCCTCAAAAACAGATCCTACAGCTGTAGCTATGCCGCCAAGTGCACCCGAGATCATGATACTAACTACCGCAAAGGCCGAGTACATTCCTGCTTTATTTTTGTAACGTAACCATCCAGCTTGGATGGAATAAAAGGGTTGAATTTTTGCCATTGGAGTGCGATTATCTATGCGTATTTTGCGAAAAATACGACGAACGTTGAAAGTACATTACGGTTTAGCGAATTTTAATTCATTAGCATGTGCCGTGGCCACCACCGGGACCTTTGATGGCGTGCATTTAGGCCATGAAAAAATTCTTTCTCAACTGGTCAAGAAAGCAAGAGAAGTAGGCGGTGAAAGTGTACTTCTAACTTTTAGTCCGCATCCAAGATTGGTGCTTCAACCAGATGTTCCTTTGGAATTACTATCTAGCATTGAGGAAAAAACAACACTTTTAGCACGAAGTGGGCTCGACCACCTAATCATACAGCCATTTACCAAAGCATTTTCAAGAACACCTTCACTTGAGTTTGTAAGAGAGATTCTGGTAAACACTATTGGAGTGAAGTACCTGGTCATTGGATATGACCATCACTTTGGGCGAAACAGAGAAGGGAGCTTTGATCACCTGAAAGAGTTTGGTCCTATCTACGGTTTTGAGGTTGAGGAAATTTCAGCGCTTGACATTGAGCATACGAACGTAAGCAGCACAAAAGTTCGCCAGGCCTTAAACCAGGGTAATGTAACATTAGCTAATGATTATTTAGGCTATCCGTATTCCCTATCAGGTACGGTGATATACGGTGATCAAATAGGCAGAACTTTAGGGTTTCCCACCGCGAATATCCGCCTAGACTTCAAGAACAAGCTTATACCACAAGATGGCGTTTATGCGGTATGGGCTATTCATAAAGGAATTCGTTATAAAGGCATGGCGAATATAGGAGGACGGCCTACCGTCGGTTCCTTAAACAGAAGTATTGAAGTACATCTGTGCGATCAGTCTCTGGAACTTTATGACGAGGTGATACAATTTGAAATTCACCATAGACTGCGCAGTATAGAACTATTTAATACATTAGAGGAGTTAAAACAACAATTACGGAAAGACAAAGAACAAGTCCTGGGTCTTTTGGCATAATAATAGCATTACAAACCTTATTAATAAACACTTTACATGAAAAAAATCGTACTAACTCTACTAGCCGCCGCCACAATGATTGGTTGTGCGAAATGGGAAAACAAAAGCACGGAATTCAAAGTAACAGGTCTTTGGACAGGTGTTAACCAACAGATTAACATCCAAGCATTGCCTTTCTTGGATTCTACTATTCTTACATCAACTACTGACGTGACAGCGAACTTCATGGAAAATGGCGGTTTGACTATTGACTCTGCAGGAAGTCAAATTGATTCCTTAGGATGGGCCATCATGAACGACACCATCCTTTCTTTAAAAGGCATTGATATAGGTTTAGATATTCTTGGAGGAGCTGTTCCATCAAATATTAACTTTGTCATCAAAACCCTAGAGCAAGATGCGTTCACTTTCCGTTATGACACTACGTTAACCCAGAGTGTACCAGGTATTCCAATACCGATCGCATTCGACCTTACTCAAATTCAGCGTTGGGTTAAATAACTGACCAACCTGAAGGATCTAAAAAAATCCGCAGACTCCTTGGAGTCTGCGGATTTTTTATGTCTTAGTTTTTCGAGCAGCGATCCACCTCACGGCGCAGTGCTTTTATTTTATCTTCGTCAGGCATCCAACGTCCTTCAAAACCCAAATGTTGCTCATCCTGTTCCCAATATCTTGCCGTGGCATGAAAAGCTCGAATTCCAGTACGCCATAACTCAGATACAATGTCAGCGTTTACACCGGAACCTGCTTGGATACTTATCCGGCCTTTTGCTTGGGCTACTGTTCGAGCAATTCCTTGGATGCCCTGCTGACAACTTGGTTGAAAACCGGAAGTTAAAATACGGTCTACTCCACGATTTATTAAATATTCCATCGCTTTTTCGGGGTTTGCACAAACATCAAATGCCCGGTGAAAAGTGGTGCCTAAGCCTAGCTTTTTCGCCTGAAAAATGAGGTTATCACAAAAATCTTGATCGATGGTTTGGTTTGGATTAAGCGCTCCAAAAACGATTCCTTGTATACCGGAAGTAGCGAGCTTTTCAAGGTCCGTTAACATCTGGCGCTTCTCTGATGTTGAATATTTAAAATCGCCAGCTCTGGCTCGTAGCATTGCATATACAGGCAATTCTGTTGCATGAACCACTTCCGATGATTGACCAAATGTAGGTGTAAGTCCACCTTCTGCTAGGTTCGCACAAAGCTCAATTCTATCTACGCCCCATCCTTTAAGAAGCGCTGCATGGGCTGCCTCTTCTAAAGCTATTTCAATTTCAAAGGGGACGACCATAAATCTGTATTTCATCTATAAAATGCCAAACGTGTTGCCCTGCTGCGGGGTGGCTTGAAGGAAGGGTTTCTGTGTTTGGTATTTCTATATCTAAGGTCGTGACCGGACCTTCCGTTGGGGAAATCACCATGGTTTCAATAAAAGTCCCTTCCTGAGAAAGTACAGAAGTCCTGTTCCACTCATATCTATGTAATACATCACTCTGAACATAAAAGTCCAGATACACCGTTTCTGGAATTACGATCCAGCTGAGACTTGATTGAAGAAAATTAACTTTAATGGAATCAATTTCAATGGCCGAGCTAAAATTCCAATGTCCATCTAATCCTTCCGGACCATAGTAGCCAAGCCACTCACCATCTCTAAAGTTTAATGATCCTAACCGGCCGTCAGATAGGGGGATTGCTGTGCTGCCCTTGTAAAAAGGTGACGGTACAGATGTCATACAAGAGTGTGTTAATAACCCTTCATGAACCGCAAAACTATAGACCTGAGGCGCGCCAAAACTTAAGCCTGACTTCATGGGCTGTGAGGTTATTTTATGAAAACCCCGAGATAGTTTTGGGAGCGTATCCACCAGCTGTCCGTCAAGCTTGAGCGCTAGTTCAAAATCGGGCATAGTTGGTTCTATGTCCACCTCGAGTAGTGTAGGGTAAAACTGGGTCCCCGGGAGAACTGTCGACTCTAGCCGTGAAGGCACTTGTTCCACATCGAAACTGTATCCTATTTTATCGAGTATAACATAATGTGGTTGAATGCGTGCACGAAACGATTCATAATCACGCTCTTCCGGGTAGGCCCATAATACTTCTGACATGGCGATGCCACGAGGTAAAAATCGCCTATCTAGAGTCTCTATATCTGTGATATGCTCTGACCATAAGTTACATTCGCCACCTAAGATATGGCCAGACAGTAACGGGTCTAAATCTCCAGGAATAGGATCAAAGCTGTATACTTTAGGTAAGTCAATGTTGCCAACAGGATAGTCAAAGTAGGCATGCGATGTGGGACTTACAATGGCATCGTGGCCTAGTTCAGCCGCATGTTGAGCACCTTCAAAACCACGCCAACTTTGCACTGTAGCGTTTGGACTCAATCCACCTTCTAAAATCTCATCCCAGCCTATGATTTGCTTGCCTTTTAAGTGGAGATAGGTTTCAATTCTAGTTATAAAATAGCGCTGCAATTCCGCTGTATTATCAAGGTTTTCAGTTTCTAAACGAGCTTGACATTTGGCACAGTGCTCCCAGCGAAACTTAGGGGCTTCGTCGCCACCTATGTGGATATATTTTGCGGGGAATATTTCACAAACCTCGTCCAATACAGCTTCCAGGAAATCAAAGGTTTGCTCATTACCCGCGCAATATATGTCCTTAAACACGCCCCAGTCTGTGGCAACTTCTACAGGTTCACCTGTGCAGCCCAGCTCTGGATAAGCAGCTATTGCAGCCTGGCTATGGCCTGGCATTTCAATCTCCGGAATAACTTCTATACCTAATCCTGATGCGTAGTTCACAACTTCTACCAGTTCCTCTTTCGTATAATATCCTCCATATAGGCTGTCTCCATATGCGCGCCATCCACCAACTTCACTGAGCTTTGGATACGCTTCTATGGCAATGCGCCATCCTTGGTCCTCTGTTAGATGCCAGTGAAATACGTTGAACTTATACAGGGCCATCACATCCAATTGACGCTTGATTTCTGGCACTTTGAAAAAATGCCGTGCGACATCCAGTAGTACACCCCTGTGCTTGAAGGCAGGAGCGTCTGCTATGGTTCCATAAGGTATTGCTACGATTTCTTGGCTGAGTAACCCTAACTGGCTCAAGGTGGCCTGAGCTCTATAATCACCTAAATCACCGTGAGTAACCATAATTCCATTTGGTGATGAAACGATTCGATAAGATTCTGGGCCCATGGCTGGGTCTAGAATATAATCAGCTTCGCTAATGATATTCCAGCCGGTACTATCAAAATCATAATGTTGTACCGCAGGTATCACACCATCCACATTGGCCCATTCTGGTTGCTTTTCCCATAAAAAATCATGCACCCAGCGCCCGGTTGGAACTGCTAAAAGAATAATGAGGAAGAGCCCACCAGCGAAAAACTTCAAGAACTTTCTTTCATGGTTACTTACTTCCATGTTCTGAAATGTTTGGCATCTACCATACCGTTTTGACCTTCGTGGCGTACGGCAAAATTGAAGCCATCATAAACGCTATATCCACCGTATTCTCCTTTAGTGTTTAAAGCCAGGAAGCCTACTTGTAGACCGTTAACTTCTGGATGTTTTTTAAGTATCCTATGGGTGACCTCGTAACATGCCTCTTCTGGTGCAGCTCCTCTGCGCATGGCTTCCACTACCGCCGAGGCTCCTGAGACCCTAATCACTGCTTCCCCAACTCCTGTGGCTGTTGCACCACCTACATCACCGTCAATGAACAATCCTGACCCTATGATTGGACTATCTCCTACTCTACCGTGAACCTTATAGGCCATTCCAGAAGTTGTGCAGGCACCTGCGATTTTGCCATTGGCATCCATGGCTAACATGCCAATAGTATCATGGTTCTCGACATTTACACCCGATTTGTATTCAGATTTTTTTAGCCATTCTTCATAGTCTTGCTGTACCTCCCTCAGAGGTACCTGAAAGTTTACTTTATCAAAACCTTGTTGGAGCGCCCACTGCGCTGCACCTCTACCCACGAGCATGACGTGTGGCGTTCTATCCATCACCGCCCGAGCAATGTCAATGGGGTGCTCAAAGTCTTCTAAGAATGCTACAGCGCCACATTTTGAATCGTGGTCCATAATACAAGCGTCTAGGGTCACATGTCCATCGCGATCTGGTCTTCCGCCTAAACCCACGGAACGATTGGTCAAGTCACTTTCTGTAACCGCCACTCCTTTTTGTACCGCGTCTAAGGCGCTTCCTCCTGTTGAGAGGATAGACCATGCACCTGCATTCGCTTCCATACCATGGTTCCATGTACTAAGAACCAGAGGGAACTTACCCCCTAAGGCGCTAGATGAAATGTTTTCTGCAATGGTATTAAAAGGGGTAAGCGTGACGCCTGCACTGGCGAGACCTAAGTTCTTAAGAAATCTTCTTCTTGACATGGTTCTGCGTTTGCTTAAACTTAGCACATATTTACTAATTTGTAGCTCATGCGTAGAACCTTCCCACTTATTGCCTTATTAATTGGCTTGACATTACATGCCCAGCAGGGCGAATGGACCAGTGTATCGGATATAAATCCATTTATAGGCACGGGAGGACATGGCCACACACACCCTAGTGCACAGTCGCCTTTTGGCATGATACAGTTAGGTCCTAATTCGCGATACGAGGGTTGGGACGGTTGTGGCGGCTACCATTTTACAGATTCGACCATGTTTGGCTTTACCTGTACCCACCTTAGCGGAACAGGCGTTAGTGATTATGGTGATCTTTTAATCTTGCCCTTTAGTAAACCTGTTTATGAGGGTACTCAAGTGGGCTTTAGTAAGGATAGTGAAACTGCTGAGGCAGGCTACTATAGGGTCCAATTCTCTGATGGAACCCAGGTAGAGGCAACGGCAGGAGATCGGGTTGGAATACTCCGGGTGAATTATGAAAATACGGATGCACCAGGACTCATGATTGATCTCAACTTTCGCGACCGCGTACTTGATAAAAGTTTTGAGCAGACCGGATCAGGCCAATGGCAAGGAAAACGAATCTCGGAAGGCTGGGCCAGAGAGCAGCACTTTTATTTTCACTTGGATGTCCAGCCGCAGCCGGATACTTCCTATGAAATAAGCGATGGTGTGTATTGGCTGGCATTACCATTAGGCACAAAGGAAGCGACCATCCAAGTAGCTATGAGTGGCACGAGTGAAGAGGGCGCTTGGAATAATTTCGCGGAATTGGAAGGACAGTCTTTTGATGCATTGAGAGAGACTACTACAGGGAAATGGGAAGCAGAATTGGCCAAATCCAAAGTGAAAAGCGACAATAAAGACCAGCGTTCCATCTATGCAACGGCACTTTACCATGCCTATAGTGTGCCCAATTTATGGAGTGATGTGGACGGCAGATACCGAGGTGCAGACAATAAAGTTTATCTAGACACTATTCACCGGCATTACACAGTTTATAGTCTTTGGGACACCTATAGAACGGCGCACCCACTTTACACCATTACACAGCCTGAGCGGACGCAAGAGTTTGTTTATGGCATGCTCGATATGTACAAACAACGGGGACGTTTGCCTATTTGGGAATTGGCAGGAAATGAAACCGATTGTATGATTGGTTACCATAGTGTTTCCGTCCTAGCAGATGCGATCGCTAAAGGGTATCATACAGATACTGCTTTGACCATCGAAGCTATGCGCGCTACGGCAGAAATGGATGTTTTTGGCTTGTCTGATTATAAAGAATATGGATTCTTAAGCATCGAGAACGAAAGCGAATCGGTCTCTAAAACCTTGGAATATTCTTATGATGACGCGTGTATCGCATGGACAGCAAAGCTTTTCAATGATTACACTACTTACAACGAATACCAGCAGCGATCCACTGGCTACAGATCTTTAATAGACCCTGAAAGTGGATTAGTGCGCCCTAGAAGCAACGGTGATTTTTTTAGTCCATATGAGCCTAGAGAGGTTAACAACCATTTCACAGAAGCGAATGCCTACCAATATTCCTTCTCCCCTGTTCATGATTTAGAAGGATGGATGGAGCTACTCCATGTCTTCAGCGGCCAAAGTCAAAAACGGGACAAACTTCCCCGCCGAAAAGAAGCTTCTGTCCTTAAAACACGTCATCAAACCCTGGAAGATTTATTGGATCAATTATTTGCAGCATCTAGTAAAACCTTAGGACGCGAGCAGGTCGATATTACAGGGTTGTTAGGACAATACGCCCATGGTAATGAGCCGTCGCACCACATTGCTTACCTCTATAACGCTACCAACAAGCCGAACAAAACCAGCTTCCGTGTTCATCAGATTTTAAACCAATTCTACCAAAACAAACCAGACGGACTGCACGGAAACGAAGATTGTGGTCAAATGAGCGCATGGTATGTCATGGCATCCGTGGGACTTTATCCGTTAGTCCCCGGCAAGCCTGAATACCAAATAAGCACGCCTGTTTGGGACGAGATTCAATGGTCCATGCCAGGTGGCGAAATCTTAAACATTTCTAGCAACGGCACAGGTAATTATATAGAGCATTACGACCTAGGCCAGAAAGAGTCAGCGCCTTTATGGAAACAAAAGCGATATGTGACACATGAGCAGTTGTTGAAAGGAGGAAATTGGACGGTAACGAAAAATGACCTTGCAACCAACTGGAACCAGACAGAGCGCTACACCAACTCCATGAATAATCCTACTCCACCAGCACCCATCATACGTGTTCCACGTAGTTTTACTTCACCAGCAGAGGTAGAGATTATATCTACCGGTTATGGAGATGTTTGGGGCTCCACGCAGGATGAAGGTGTGGAATGGAAGAAAGATAGAAAGGGACGCCAAACAAAAGGGAAAGCGGTAGAAAGCGGTTTTATTAAAGCCAAAACACCTCATTACGGCTATGGAAATCACGTGGCAAAAGCTGTGTTTAGCAAGCGTGATGACAACCTAAAAGCCACATGGATCAGCGGCATATCTCATCCACAGTACAGTGCAGATGGACCTCAAACCCTGGTGGACGGAATCTCAGGCGATGGAGATTGGCGGAAAGGGAGTTGGATGGGCATCTACGATCAAAATGCGACGTTAGAAATTTCATTAAAGAATCCAAAAAACCTGACTACGATCAAAGTTGGCTTACTTAAAGACATACGTGCCTGGATCGCTCTACCAAAATGGGTACGCGTAGAAGTTTTAGTGGGTGACCTATGGACTGAAGTAGGAAGCACTAGTTTAAACGAACGCGCATTAACACAAGAAGATCCTTACCGACTCGAGTTGCCTTTCAATTTTGAAACTACTTTAGTTAAAGCCATTCGTGTACATTATGAGAATGCAGGAGCGCTGGAAAATTGGCACCCAGGCGCCGGATATCCAACCTATTTCTTTATGGATGAAGTCGTCTTAAACTAAGCTCGATCTTAGCTTGAGCTCTTCAGGAATTTGACAGACCGGAATAGGCAGCATCTTGTGCGTATTCGCCGTATGGAATCTGTTGTAAATAACCATTACCTCTGCTTCTCTACCTTTAAAGTCTGAAGCTTTTTTACCTGCTTCATTTTGAGTCATTGCCCACTCTAATTCTGGATAAGTTGCACCCAGTTGGTCTTCATCCGTGCGGTCATCTCCCCATAATCCGTCAGTAGGCTTAGCAGTAAGAATACCACCAACAATGCCTAACTCTCGGGCAATATTAAAAACCTCCGTTTTATATAGGTCTGCGATGGGACTCAGATCAACGCCACCATCTCCATATTTAGTGTAGAATCCAACTCCGAAGTCTTCTACTTTATTGCCTGTACCGGCTACTAATAATCCGTTCGCTTGACCATGATAGTAGAGCGTAGACATGCGTAAACGTGCCCTAGTGTTTGCCAAAGAAAGTTCGTGATCTGCACCTCCAGGTTGCATAGCTGCAACGAAGTGATCGTATACTCCGGTGAGCTCTATGCTCCTGTGCGTTGTGTTTGAAAAGTGCTTTTTGAGCCATTCCTGATGCTCTTTGCCTAGCGATGCTTGTAGTGGGTTTTGGTGAATAGGCATCTCTAAGGTCAACACGTCTAGACCTGTTAATGCACATAACGTAGAGGTCAATGCAGAGTCAATTCCACCGGAAACACCAACAACAAAGCCCTTCACACCTGCGTGCAATGCATAGTCTTTTAGCCAATTTGTAATATGATCCGCAGTTTCCTGTAATTTCATCACTTTCCCTTTAATTTTGTCCCTATGAAAGGATCTTACCAAATATACCTCTTCACTGCGACGCTCCTAGCAGCTATGGCCTTCTTTATTCAACGAGGATGTCAACGTGAAAGTTCACTATTTACTGTGGAAAAACTTCCAGAAGTCGACTGGGAGGTGCGCTCCTTTGATGATGCCTTGTTCAGTGGGGACAGCATGGACTGGAAAAACATTCAGCAGAGTTTCCAACCATTTCTACAGGGCAACAGTCAGCAATTTTTTTGGCAAAACGAACGAGAAAATCAACAATTAAACGACCACTATACAAACGTCCAAAACCTCCTTGACAAGAGCGCTATTTCAGAGGAATTAGCCCTGATCGCAGCTAGAGCAAACGCTTTACTAGCATTAAGTATTCCAAGTCATCTGTATTTTTATATTAGTGGAATAGATCTGCAAACTCCTTGCCTATACTATCCAGGGAGTGCTTCAGAGAGCTCCTTTGCGTTCGTAGGTCTAGATAATTACTTAGGTGCCGCATATCCTGGTTATAGAGCTATTGCTGGGTATCAGCGTGAATTAATGCGTAAGGAACAACTTCCTGTACAATTTGCGCACGCCGTAGTGAGTACGATAAATCCAAATCACTTTAATGACGAGACTCTGCTTGCTCAAATGATTTACTACGGTAAACTTCATATGGCCACAGAGGCACTTTGCCCAGAAGTTAACACCGCTGAAATCTTAGGCTACTCAACAGAAGCCTACGCGTTTTTAGAGGACAGCGAACGTCAGATATGGGAGGTGTTTGTACGTGAAAAACTACTATTCAGCACAGACATGATGATACGTCAACGGTTAGCTGAACCAGCACCATTTTCAAAACTCGGCACTGCTATGGATGCTGATGTGCCAGGACAAGTGGCCCAGTTTATCGGTTATAAAATGTTACGCAGCTTTGCAGACAACCATCCCGAACTATCTTTGAATGAAATTCTAAACATCCGTGACGCCCAAAAATTCTTGCGCGAAGCTCAATACAAACCCTAATGGCAGTAGTTAAAGAAAGTGAAATCCGAATCACCGTAGGATTAGATGAAAATAAAATTCCGGAATCCATCAACTGGAGCGCAACAGACGGAGGCGTCACAAATGAAAATGCGAAAGCAATGATGATGGGTGTTTGGGATGATAAAACCTCTGAATGTTTACGCATTGATTTATGGACAAAAGACATGTTGATGGACGACATGAAACGAATGTTTCACCAAACTTTCATCTCTATGGCTGATGGATATGAGCGCGCTACAGAGGACACAGCTTTAGCTGCTGATATGAGAGACTTCGCTAGGTACTTTGGTGAGAAATCAGGCATCATTGAAGCGCCGAAAGACTAAATAAAAAAGGGGAGCGTAAACGCTCCCCTTTTTTTATTTCTTATTCAGTAGGCGCTTGTTCACCACCTTCCCAGAACGCTTCTTTATCCTTGACATACATGCTTGGAGAAATGCTTTGGTGCACAGTATCTATATAGCGCAATAACTCTTCTCTACCTGTACGCCCTTCTGCAGAGGTCATGAATAATGGAGGCAGTTCTTCCCAATGTTGCATTAGTTTCTTCTTGTACTTTGTTAACTGCTTCATTAACGCGGAAGATCCCAACTTGTCAATTTTAGTAAAAACGATACTAAAGGGAATGCCTTCCATACCGCACCACTCCATAAATTCAATATCTATTTTCTGTGGGTCATGGCGTGAATCTACTAGAACAAAAGTATTTATAAGGTTAGGACGCTCCTTAATGTACGTCGTGATCATCTTCTGAAAAACTGCTCTATTCTTCTTGGAAGTTTTTGCGTATCCATAACCCGGTAAATCTACCAGATACCAGTCTTGGTTCACCTCAAAGTGATTGATAAGCTGTGTCTTTCCTGGTCTACCAGATATCTTGGCCAGTTCCTTTCGCTGCATCAACATGTTGATGAGTGAGCTCTTGCCAACGTTTGACCTTCCAATGAAAGCAAACTCATTTTTTATTCCCTCTGGACATTCTTCAATGACACTAGAGGATTTTACAAATTCGACTGTTTTAATCTTCATATTCCTAGGATTGGCGCAAAGTTAGGTCATTTTATCCTGCGAATTCGATTTACACTATTAACAAGGTTATACACACTGATATTTCACTATTTCCCACTTCTTCCCACCGCACCAAGTAAGGCTTAGAGGATTGTTTAACGTGATAATCATCAAAAGTTATTCACAATGTGTATGTTTGTGGGAAATCGTGGGATGATAATTCTACTTTTGTAAGAGAGCAATCTATACACATGTTAAATCTGATTGGAGTACACGAATGCAAGATGGATGCGAAGGGTCGTATCAGTCTTCCAGCTGCACTAAAAAAGCAGCTAATGCCAGCGATGGACGATGCTTTCGTACTCAAAAGAAGCGTGTTTAACAAGTGTTTGGAATTGTATCCAATGCAAGAGTGGAATGGAGTCATGGAGAAGGTAAATAACCTTAACCGCTTTGTTAAAAAGCACAACGATTTTATTCGACTTTTCACTGCAGGAGTTAAGCTGGTAGAATTGGACGGCGCCACGAGAGTGGGTATCAGTCCAGATCTCAAGTCCTTTGCTAACCTCAGCGGCCATATTGTGCTTAGTGCGCATACTGGTATCGTAGAGATTTGGGACAAGGATGCTTACGAAAGTGCAGTGAACGTGGATAACGATGACTTTGGATTGCTCGCTGAAGAAGTAATGGGCGGAAAAAATCCAAGTCATAATGAGCTATCATGATCCAGTTCTCTTAACGGAATGCCTTGAAGGCCTCAATATAGATCCTACCGGGAATTATGTTGATGTCACTTTCGGCGGTGGCGGCCATAGCAGAGCCATCCTAGACCTTTTAACGACAGGCAAACTGTATGCCTTCGATCAGGATCCTGACGCCAAAAACAACCTAACAGATCATCCTAACCTTGTGTTTATAGCGGCTAATTTCCGCTACTTAAAGAACCATCTGCGACTTTACGGCGTGCAACATGTCGACGGTATTTTAGCTGATTTAGGTGTTAGCTCGCACCAATTTGATGAGGGAGAACGCGGTTTTTCTATTCGTTTTGACGGCCCCTTAGACATGCGAATGAATCCCAACTCAGGTATATCTGTTCTCGAGGTTCTTGACACCTATGAGGAACAAGCACTTTACGATCTGTTTAAAAAACATACAGACATCAGGGGTCTGCGCTCACTAATCAATGCCCTCTTAATGGCCAGGGTGAACGCCCCCCTTACCACGACCGCACAACTACGCGATCTCTGCGAACCACTTGCTCCTAGAGGGCAATGGCATAAGTATATCGCTCAGGTATTTCAGGGACTGCGAATGGAAGTCAATGAGGAGCTTGAAGTATTAGAAGAACTGCTTTATGGCGCAATAGATGTCCTTAAACCCGGTGGGCGACTGGTTGTGATGAGTTACCACAGTCTTGAGGACCGAATGGTGAAAAACTTCATACGTGATGGCAAGGCCATGGGACCAACAGAAAGCGACATGTTCGGTGTGAAACGAGTTCCTCTAAAAGGAATTACTCGCAAACCGGTCATCGCTTCCGCAGCAGAGAATGCGATTAACCCTCGTGCGACAAGCGCGAAACTTAGAATAGCCGAACGAACTCTAGAACCTTGGACAAGAAATGAGCAAGTTTAAAAAAGCCATAGGAGCCCTTTCAGACCGATTGAAACTCACTGACGAGGGTCTCATTAGAATGCTACCGTTTGCAGCATGGCTCAGCGCACTAGCGCTTGTCTCTATTTATATAAGCCACAGCACTGACCGTAAAGTGCATGAGATTGATGAACTCAGTAAAATGAGACAAACCTTAGAGGCAGAACATACGGAGACCAAGGAACGTCTAACAAAACTATCGTTAGAAAGCAGGGTTTTAAGGCGTGCACAAGCATTGGAGCTGATTAACCCTGACGAACGACCAGAAAAAATAGTTGTAGAAAGTGAATAACGACACTAAAAACATAAAAACCAGAGTTACCTGGATGAGTGGTGGGATCTATTTGATGCTACTGGTCATACTGGGCCGACTCTTTTACGTGTCTTTAGTTATGGGGCCTGAACTGAGAGCAGAAAGCCAGAATCGTGTTATTGAACGTAAAATCATCGATGCGAAACGTGGCGACATCTACAGTGCCGATGGAAAAACACTGGCCACTACAAAACCTGTTTACAAAGTACATTTTGATGCCGTCACAGTCCCCCAGAATATTTTCCTTGCGGAAATAGCCGGACTTGGTCAAAAATTAGCCACGCTCAATCCTAAATACACGGCCAGCGGCTGGACACAATACCTGAGGGAAGAACGCGCAAAAAAACACAGATACGTGCCCTTAGCTGCTAAGCTCAATTTTAGTGAAATGCAGCGTATAAAGCAATATCCTATCCTCAACCGTGGCGCCTATAAAGGCGGCTTGATTATCGAAGAAGACCACCAGCGTGTTCAGATGGCAACTAACATTAAAATGCGCACGATTGGCTATGATCTTGAAGGCGCAAGTGCCGGACTTGAAGGCTACTATAGTGAGTATTTAAAAGGAAAACCTGGAAGTCGACTAAAGCAAAAAATAGCTGGAAACGACTGGAAACCATTAGAAGACTCTGAATCCATTGAGCCTATGGATGGTTTTGATCTTCATACCACTATTGACACCCGCATTCAGGATGTCGCACAGCAGAGCTTACTAAGGCAACTTAAAAAATACAAGGCAGATCACGGATGCGCAGTGGTCATGGAGGTCGCAACAGGAAAACTTGTTGCCATGGCTAATCTCGGGAGAAACGAGGACAGCACCTATACAGAATTACGAAACTATGCTGTATGGGAGGCGACAGAACCTGGATCTACTATGAAGCTGATCTCAACCATGGCACTTTTAGAGACAGGCGTCGCAGATACTGGAACTATTGTGGACACCGAAAACGGTGTCTATACGATCAAGGGCGAAAGCGTTCGTGACTCCAGAAAAGGAGGTTATGGTAAGATTAATTTACGTCGTGCCTTTGAAGTAAGTTCAAACACAGGAATCGTTAAACTCGTCTATGAAAACTTCAAGGACAAACCTGAAGAATACGTCGATTTCCTCTATCGTAGGGGGATTCACGAAAAGACGGGCGTAAGCATTAAGGGTGAAACCACCCCAAATATCCCGAAGCCATCGGATAACAATTGGTCCGGACTGACCCTACCATGGATGGCCTATGGCTATTCACTCTCCATGACCCCCTTACAATTACTCACCATCTATAACGCAGTAGCTAATGAAGGGAAAATGGTGCAGCCTCAAGTGGTTAGTAGAATCATGGACCATGGACGAGTAGTAGAGCAGTTTGAGACAAAGGTGCTCAACCAAGCCATCTGCTCTCAAGCTACTATAGCGAAGCTTCAAACTCTTCTCAAAGGAGTTGTGACAAGAGGGACGGCCACCAATCTCTTAGACGATAACCTCCAACTCGCAGGAAAGACCGGAACCTGTCAAATGAATTACTGGACAGGAAAGACGACAGATTATCAAAGCTCTTTTGCAGGCTATTTCCCAGCAGATAAGCCTGCCTATAGCTGTATTGTCGTCATCAACAAACCCGATCACCACATAGGTTACTACGGAAACATTGTTGCTGGGCCCGTTTTTAAAACCATTGCAGATGAGGTCTACAGTCAAATGCCTCAAGATGCACTAACACTAAACACCCGCCAATTAGCCACGGCAGAAACAGGAGGGTTCAACCTAAGTACCTACGACAAGGCCTTACAGGGTAACTATCTCCCCAATCTCGCTGGGCTTGACGCAAGAGAAGCTCTTCGTGTACTTGCGTCGGCTGGACTCAGTGCGGAAATTCAAGGAATAGGCAACGTGACTAGACAGCAGCCAGCCATAGGGACACCGCTCAACCAGTGCCAAGAGATTAAACTTTACCTGCGATGAAACTACTCAAGGACTTGCTTTACGGGGTACGATTAAAAGACGTGGTTGGCCATACTCAAACTGCGATAAACAACGTTTGCTACGACAGCAGAGAGGTACAGGAAAACTCACTTTTTGTTGCCATCCGAGGCACTCAAGTCGATGGTCACGACTTTATAGAAAAAGCTGTGATTGCTGGCGCTATCGCTATTGTATGTGAGCAGATGCCCAAAAATACCACGGCAGGTATTCAATATGTAGTTACGCGCAATAGTGCTATGGCGCTCAGCGCTATTGCAAGTAATTGGTACGAGAACCCTTCACAAGAAATGACCGTAGTTGGCATTACTGGAACCAATGGCAAGACCACGGTGAGCACACTACTATTCCATCTTTTCTCTGAGCTAGACGGCGCATCGTGCGGGCTTCTGAGTACGATAGATGTAAAGATTGGTAAAGAGTCAATTCCCGCAACGCATACCACACCAGACGCACTATCCATACAACGGCATATGCGTACGATGGCAAATGCAGGCGTAAAATACTGTTTCATGGAAGTTAGCTCGCATGCCCTTGTGCAATGCAGGGCAGCTCATGTAGATTTTGACGCAGCGGTATTCACAAATATCACACGAGACCACTTGGACTATCATGGCGATATGAACAGCTATGTGAAAGCGAAAAAAATCCTGTTCGACCAATTAAAAAATGATGCAGTTGCCATTTACAATGATGATGTAAAACACAGCTCCAGTATGATTAAAGATTGTAAAGCACGCACAAAAAGCTACGCTTTGCAGTTCCCTTCTGACTATAAAACCAAAATCATGGAGCGCCGTTTTGACGGTATGCTTCTCAGCATCAATGAGCAAGAGTGTTGGTCTAGAATACTCGGAGATTTTAACGCCTACAACTTAACAGCAGTTTATGCTGTAGCTGTAGAGCTGGGCAAGGACCCTCTACAAGTACTTACAACGATGAGCCTCTTACAACCCGTTGAAGGAAGATTCCATAGCATCACTGGAAAGGGAATAACTGCGATTGTCGACTACGCACATACCCCTGATGCACTCAAGAATGTACTAAAGACCATAGAAATCTTAAACGACGGTCAAGGTAAAATCATCACCGTTGTGGGATGCGGAGGAAATCGTGACAAAGGAAAGCGGCCCATCATGGCAGAGATCGCCGCTTCGCATAGCGACAGGGTCATTCTTACTTCGGACAATCCGAGGGATGAAGACCCCGATGTCATTCTGCAAGACATGGCGAATGGATTGAACTCCGATCAAGAATCAAGAACAATACAAATTATTGACCGCAGACAAGCTATTAAATCCGCCGTAATGCTTGCAGAACCCGGAGATGTCATTTTGTTGGCAGGAAAGGGACATGAGAAATACCAAGAAATTAAAAGTGTCCGACTGCACTTTGATGACCTAGAAGAAATTCACTTACTAATAAAGAGTTAGAGATGTTATACTACCTGTTCGATTTTCTCAACGAGAGCTACGACCTTCCTGGGGCGGGTGTATTCAAATACATCACCTTCCGCGCGGCTATGGCGGTCATGACCTCATTGCTCATCAGTATGGTTTTCGGAAAAAGCCTGATCGGAAGACTTCAACGACTTCAAGTAGGGGAAACCGTAAGAGATCTGGGACTAGATGGTCAAACCGAAAAGGCGGGCACACCAACTATGGGGGGATTGATTATCCTTTTAGCCATTGTAGTACCTACGCTGCTCTGGGCGAAATTGGACAATATCTATATCATTCTTATGCTTATTTCCACACTATGGATGGGAGCAATTGGATTCTTAGACGATTACATCAAGGTCTTTAAAAAAGATAAAAAAGGCCTAAGGGGAATCTTTAAAGTCATAGGCCAAATTGGACTTGGCGTTATTGTAGGAAGTACGCTTTATTTCAATCCACAAGTGACCATTAAGGAGCAATTACCGGGCGTGGCCACGGAAGTTTGGGAAGATACGTCCACGAGTATATCTTATGGAGATGCCGTGAAGAGCACAAAAACCACCCTACCCTTTCTTAAAAATAATGAATTTGACTACGCCTATTTCACAAATTGGATGGGGGATTCCGGAAAACCCCTCACTGCAGTCGTCTACATTTTAGCGGTCATATTTATTATTACTGCCGTCTCTAACGGCGCCAACTTAACGGACGGACTTGACGGGCTCGCTACAGGCACCTCAGCCATTGCTGGGACAGCACTACTGGTACTCGCTTATGTGAGCGGCTCTATCGTATTCTCGAGCTATCTCAACATCATGTACATCCCAGAATCGGGTGAACTTGTGATTTTCACTGCTGCCTTTATTGGCGCCACCATTGGCTTCCTATGGTACAACAGTTTTCCAGCTCAAGTCTTTATGGGTGATACCGGCTCCTTAGCCATAGGGGCTATTATCGCTGTACTTGCTCTAGCAGTACGTAAGGAGTTTTTATTACCCATTATCTCTGGAATTTTCTTGGTAGAAAACCTGAGCGTGATCATACAGGTGAGCTACTTCAAATACACAAAGAAAAAGCATGGTGAAGGTCGACGGGTTTTCTTAATGAGTCCGTTACACCACCATTACCAAAAAAAGGGAATGCCTGAAACTAAAATTGTTACGCGATTTTGGATCGTGGGCATCATGCTCGCAGTTCTCGCTATTGCAACTTTAAAACTGAGATAACCCAGTGAACCACGCCTACCAACATATAGCCATCATTGGTGCCGGAGAAAGCGGTATGGGAGCTGCTTACCTAGCATCTATGCTTGGTGTAAAAGCGTTTCTAAGTGAGTTTGGCAGGCTGAGTGAGGAAGATAAATCTTCACTGGAAAAATGGGGAGTGGCTTATGAGGAAGGCGGGCACAGTTTAGAGCGCATCATGAAGGCAGAGGCTATTATTAAGAGCCCAGGCATTAAACACACTACTCCTGTGATTCTCGCTATTAAAGAGAGTGGAATACCTCTTATGGGCGAAGTAGACTGGGCAGCACGCCACACTAATGCCGTCATTATAGCAGTAACAGGGAGCAACGGAAAGACTACCACAGCTACGTTGTGCCACCATATTATCAAGGAAGAAAGAGACGTCGTTTTAGCAGGTAATATTGGACTGAGTCTCGCGCGAGTCCTTGCTCATCGTATAGAATCTGGCGCCTCTGATCCAGAGGTAGCCGTATTAGAAGTGAGTAGTTACCAATTAGATGACGCCTATCTCTTTCAACCACACATCAGCATCCTTACAAACATCACACCTGACCATTTAGATCGCTATGATTATGACCTCAGCAAATATGCTAGGAGCAAATTCCAACTACTGGATTTCACTCCTGAAACGGGTCATTTCATCTACTGCGATGACGATGCAATAAGCAACGAGTTTATGCAGAAATGGCACGAAAAAAAGATCATAAAACCTCGTCTCCATGCCTTTGGCTGCGACGAACCTGCAAGCCCGCATAGGGTGACAGCACTGACTAATAACGAAATAACAATAACATTAAATAACGAAGTAATGACTATTGAAGAACTCGCTTTACAAGGAAAACACAACATGTACAACAGCATGGCCGCTGGATTAGGAAGTAAATTACTTCAAATTCGCAAAGACACCATACGCAAGCAACTCACCTCTTTTGATGCCCTAGAGCACCGACTAGAAAGTGTCTTAAACATCAGCGGAGTGGAATACATCAACGACTCAAAAGCCACTAATATTAACGCAACATATTATGCTTTAGAGTGCCAACAAAAACCAGTTGTCTGGATTTTAGGAGGTGTAGACAAAGGCAATGATTATAGCGAGCTTCTTCAGCTTGTTCAATATAAGGTCAAAGCCATTGTTGCCTTAGGAACAGACAACTCTAAAATCATTGAGGCATTCTCTGGTGTGGTAGAGATCGTAGAAACAAATTCGATGAGCCAAGCTGTTCGTAAAGCGGCAAGACTCGCTAAGAAGGGAGATGCCGTTCTATTAAGCCCTTGCTGCGCATCATTTGATTTGTTTGAAAATTATGAAGACCGCGGAAATCAGTTCAAGCTATCCGTCAGAAACCTATAAAACTGGGTGAATACGGTACAAAAATATCTTAAAGGTGACCTGCTTCTATGGGGATTGATCCTCATCCTGATGCTCGCCAGTTTCTTGCCATCCTACAGCGCAAGCAGTTCTCTTGCGCACAAGTTTAGCGGTGGAAATACCTTTCAGTTTTTGACCAAACATCTTTTTCACCTTTCTATTGGTGCCATGTTCATGTATGTTGTGCACAGGCTAAACTTTAGACTTATAGGTAAACTATCGATACTCTTCCTGCCCGCTGCGATAGTTATGTTGTTTGTGACTCTTACTCAAGGGACAGAGATGGGTGGTGCGAATGCGTCACGTTGGGTTCGTGTTCCGTTTATAGGGGTAAGTTTTCAGACTTCAGCATTTGCTTCGTTGGCGCTGCTCGTTTGGCTTGCTAAATGGTTTGCAAAACCACGAGACCTCTCTACATTTAAAAGTTTAAGCTATCCGCTTAGCGCAATAGCCATAACATTAGGATTTATATTGCCCGCGGATTTCTCTACTACAGCCGTCATATTCGCTATGTCACTATTGCTACTGATCGTCGCTGGCGTACCATGGAAACACATGTGGAAAATACTTGGCGCCTCGATAGTCGCCTTATTTATGTTCATCCTTATCGTACTAGCATTTCCAGGGATTTCCAATCGCGTAGCCACCTGGAAAGCACGTATTGTTAATTTTACAGACCAGAGTGATGAGGATGGATCTTACCAAAGTGACCTCTCTAAAATGGCCATAGCAGAAGGTCAATTGTTTGGAAAAGGGCCTGGAAAAAGCGTTCAGAAAAACTTCCTTCCGCAATCAAATTCAGATTTTGTTTTTGCCGTAATTACAGAAGAATATGGCCTGGTAGGTGCCACCTCGCTTATACTATTCTTCGGTCTTCTGTTTCGCCGTTTTATTCGTATTGCTAAGCGAGCTCACACTAAATTGGGTACGCTACTCGTATTAGCGGCGGCATCTGGAATAATCATACAAACCATTGTTAATATGGGAGTGGCAACTAATTTATTCCCCGTAACCGGGCAAACATTACCCTTTTTTAGTGCCGGTGGCTCTTCTATTTGGATGACGTGTATCGCACTTGGAATTATCCTGAGTGTGAGTCATACAGATGTAGCAAAAATAATTGGCGATAGCGCGCAGGAAATAGATGAATCTTCAGCCTTACCCGCTGATGAAAAAGAAGGATCTAATGGGTAAGACATTTATCATAAGTGGCGGCGGTACCGGTGGGCATATTTTCCCCGCCCTAAGCATAGCAACGGAACTTAAGAAAAGACATCCAAAAGCCACCATACATTTTGTGGGCGCAAGCGGCAAGATGGAAATGACCAAAGTTCCCGCAGCTGGGTTTGAGATTACCGGAGTTCCCATTGCTGGAATTAACAGAAAAAAACCTTGGAAGAGTTGGAGTGTGCCTTTTAAGCTTGTTTATGCGCTCTGGCTTTGCCGAAAAATTATAAGAAAAATAAAGCCAGATGTTGTTATTGGTACAGGCGGGTATGCCAGTGGTCCCGCTTTATTAATGGCACAGCGTATGGGAATACCTACCCTAGTTCAAGAACAAAACTCTTTTGCAGGAGTAACGAATGTTAGATTAGGTCACAAGGCAAATTTTATTTGTACCGCCTATGCCAATGCAGAAAAATTCTTCCCACTTCAAAAAGTTCACCTCACAGGAAACCCTGTACGTGAAGCGTTCACTAAAGCCCTGCCTGAACAAAGTGCGAGTAAAACCCAGTTGGGGTTTATTTCAGAAAGACCACTGCTTCTAGTACTTGGAGGATCTCTTGGTGCACGTGAAGTGAATAAACACATCGACAAGAGTCTTGAGCATCTAAAAGAACAGGGGTGGCAACTTCTGTGGCAATGTGGCAAGCTCTATGAAAAGGAATATCTAGCCAGAACCCAATCCGGCGTTATCGTAAGCGCATTTATTGACGATATGCCTACTGCTTATGCTGCTGCTGATGTTATTGTGAGTCGTGCAGGTGCAGGCACACTGAGTGAATTATGCCTTATTGGGAAGCCTGCTATTTTGATTCCGAGTCCAAACGTTGCTGAAGATCATCAAACTCACAACGCAAAGGCATTGAGTGAAAAAGGAGCAGCTGTACTGATTGCTGAGAATGACTTAGAGGAACGATTCATCGTAGAGCTTAAAGCACTTCATGTTTCCGGTAGACGAGGGGAACAAATAGGTGCAAATATTAAAAAGCTCGCCCTACCAAACGCAACTAAAGACATTGCTAATTTAATAGAACAACTCACTGGTGCATAAGAAGCAGCGACATATGGTGTTCCTCGGGATAGGCGGTATTGGGATGAGTGCTTTGGCACGCCATTACTTGCGCCTAGGCAGTGCTGTCTTTGGCTACGATAAGTCCCGTACCAGTATAACTTCAGCACTAGAATTAGAGGGTGCTCAGATATGCTATACAGAAGAACTGAGCGAATATCCAGGCTGGAGACCGGAGGAAACTACGGTGATCTATACACCTGCTGTCCCGAAAAAACTGGCTTGGTTTAATTTCTTTAAAGCCTATAGTCCCATCAAACGTTCGCAAGCTTTAGGACTTATTGCAAATGCCCGTAAGTGTATCGCTATTGCAGGAACGCATGGTAAAACAAGCGCTTCCTCCATGCTGGTTCATTTGATGGATCAAGCTGGTCTAGATCCCACCGCTTTTATAGGAGGCATCATGACCCAAACAGGTACAAATTATCGCTTGGGAAATTCTGATTTCATCATCGTTGAAGCGGACGAGTTTGACAGATCCTTACTTTACCTCAAACCATGGGCATCTGCTGTGACAACGATTGATGAGGACCACTTAGACATCTACTCAAACAAGAAAGACCTGCTGGATACTTTTGATGCTTTCGTGGAACAAACTAATGGACCAACGTTCACTGGAAGCACATTAGACAGAACCACACAAGTAGGCTCGCCTGAAAATCATTGTTGGGCAAGTGATATACAACCACAACAGGGCGCATACTCTTTCATTATTCATTTGGAAGGACACGCGCTCCAAACACGGTTACACATGCCTGGAAGACACAATGTTTATAATGCTTTACTAGCAGCTTCTCTAGCACATCATGCTGGGGTAAGTCCCGAACAGATTGCCAGAAGTTTACCTTTATTTAAAGGAATTAAGCGCAGGTTCGAATTTCATCTTCAAGGAGCCCACGTCTTGATTGAAGACTACGCCCACCATCCTACAGAAATCAAGTCGCTCATGGACAGTATAGATGAACTCTATCCAAACGAGAAAGTGTGCTTACTTTTCCAGCCACATCTATACAGTAGAACCCGCGACTTTATGGATGGATTTGTCCAGCAACTTAGTCGTGCAGAGTACTGTCTCTTGTTACCTATTTATGCAGCGAGAGAAGAACCTATAGCCGGGGTGAACTCACAGGTACTTGCCTCTTCAATCATAGGAGCCAAAGTTGTTCATGAATTTGATCTAATTGCAAAGGTAAAACACACGCAAGCTTCCGTGATATTAGTCGTTGGAGCAGGTGATGTTGGGGATTTTGTGTCACCATTAAAAGAGGCACTCTCATGAGAAAGCAACGAATTTTTGGAGTGATTGTCGCCATTCTCCTACTCGCAAGTGCCTTAAGTATAAGATATCTGAGTATGATTCACTGGGATGGGGCACAGTTTAATGAGGTTGATATTTCAATACAATTTCCTGATAACCAAACTCTTGTGTTCAATTCTAACCTACAACTAGTCATCAATACCTTCCTAAAAGAGCAAGGTGATTCTAATGCCCTGAAGGTCAATGCTTTTTTGTTAGAAACCTCTCTTGAAGCCCTGCCATACGTAGCAGATGCGCAGGTATATTGGAATATGGACCAACGTTTGAAAATAGCACTGGTCTCCAAGCAAGTAAAGGCTATAGTAATGATGGGATCAACTACTTTTTTAGTCACTACAGAAAACGAGGTGTTGAAGAAACCTGCAGAAGCGATTGTTGACGTACCCGTAATTACAGGTATAAAGGACAGCAGCGAAGGCGCAGCGGCCGGATTCACACTCGATAGAATCTACCTCTCTAAAGTATTTAACGCTGATAACCTGGCCCAGTTAGACAGACGTGAAGATCATCTTGCCATAGTTCCAAAAGGATATAACCACACTGTATTGGTGAATTCAGATGAGCGACTACAAGATGATTTGAAAAAATTGGCTGCTTTTTACGCAGCACATACCCCTGAAAAATTAGATGATTTTAAGCGCATTGACCTGCGCTATAAGAACCAAGTAGTAAGCACCACAAGATGACACAAAACGCCCCATTAGCTGTAGGATTAGACATTGGCACCACAAAAATTGTGGCCGTCGTTGGTAGATTAAATGAGCACCGGAAAATTGACGTGCTTGGTATAGGCAAGAGCAAGAGCTTGGGTGTTCAGCGCGGAGTAGTTGCAAACATTACCCTCACCATTGAGAGCATTCAAGCTGCCATCAAGATGGCCGAAGATAATTCTGGACTCAAAATCACGGAAGTAATGGTGGGCATCGCTGGTCAGCATATACGTTCTATGCAGCACTCAGACTATATCATGCGCGATGATGCCGAGGCTATTATCAATGTGGTAGATCTAGAGAATCTAAAGCGCAATGTTGATAATTTAGTGATGATGCCAGGTGAGCAAATTCTTCATGCGCTTCCACAAGAGTATCGCGTGGACGGAGATAGCAACATCATTAACCCGCAAGGAATGTACGGCTCTCGTTTAGAGGCCAATTTTCATATTGTAGTAGGACAAATAGCCTCCATTAAAAACATCGCTAGATGTGTGGAGCAAAGTGATCTTATGGTAGGTGATATCACCCTAGAACCCCTAGCCTCTGCTGACGCCGTACTAGCTGAAGAAGAAAAAGATGCTGGGGTTGTTCTTGTAGACATTGGCGGTGGCACGACTGATATTGCTATTTTTAAAGACAGTATTATTCGTCACACAGCAGTCATTCCATTCGGAGGGAAGGTGATCACAGAAGATATTAAGGAAGGTTGTGAGATTATAGAGAAGCAAGCAGAATTACTAAAAGTAAAATTTGGTTCTGCATGGCCAGGTGAGAATAAAGAGAATGAAATTGTGAGTATTCCTGGACTCAGAGGACGACCTCCAAAAGAAATCAGCTTAAAGACACTCTCGAAAATAATCAATGCTCGCGTGAGAGAAATCATGGAAAGCGTGATTGCAGAAATACGCAACTACCAGCAGAACGATCCTCGTAAGCGATTAATAGCAGGGATCGTAGTAACAGGTGGGGGCTCTCAGCTCAAGCACATGAGTCAATTGGTTGAGTATTTAACAGGGATGCCTACGAGAATTGGTTACCCCAACGAGCATTTAGCGAGCGGCTACGTCAAGGAATTGGCCAGTCCTGTGTATGCAACATCCATAGGTTTATTGAGCATGGCACTTGAGAATCGCTCAGCTCCTATGGCATATGACCCGAACGAAAGTGAAGTACCTGCTCCCCCAACAGAAGAAATTCTAAAGGCAGAAGAACTAGAGGTTGAAGGTGCTCCAGATCAAACTGGAAGCGCAATGGCCCCGCCACGAAAAGATCCTTTTTGGAAGGGATTTGTAAGTGGCATCAAGGAATGGTTAGAAAACGACGACATAGAATAACACGACCCCATGTTTGAAGACGGAATACAATTTAACTTACCCAAGAATCGCAGCTCTGTAATCAAAGTTATAGGCGTAGGCGGCGGTGGATCTAATGCGGTGAACCACATGAGTAGTGTTGGTGTGAACGGTGTAGATTTTATCGTTTGTAATACGGATGCACAAGCCTTGGACCACAGTCCTGTAACCAACAAAGTTCAACTCGGTGTTTCGCTTACCGAAGGACTGGGCGCTGGTGCGGATCCTGAAATAGGGCGCGAAGCAGCAAAAGAAAGTCTTGAAGATCTTACAAGAATTTTAGAAACTGGAACAAAGATGTGTTTCATCACCGCTGGAATGGGAGGCGGAACAGGAACGGGTGCAGCACCAGTAATCGCTAAAGCGGCAAAGGAGATGGGTATCCTTACCATAGGCATTATTACCGTTCCTTTTAGTTTCGAAGGGAATATTCGCGCGGAGCAAGCGGAGCAAGGCATTGAAGAAATGCGTAAATCTGTAGACAGCTTAATTGTCATTAATAATGATAAACTGCGCCAAGTATATGGTGACCTAGGTTTTCGCAACGCTTTTGCAAAGGCGGATGAGGTACTTGCTGGGGCAGCGAAAGGAATCGCAGAGGTAATTACCAATCACTATACACAAAACATTGACTTACGTGACGCCAGGACGGTTCTAGAAAACAGTGGAAGTGCCTTGTTTGGAACAGGATCTGCAGAAGGATCTGGACGTGCTGCACAAGCTATTTCAGCAGCTCTGGATTCTCCTTTATTAAACGATAATCATATCAAGGGTGCTAAAAACGTATTACTCTTATTGACCTCCGGAAACGGCGAACATGAAGTGACTATAGATGAAATTGGTGAGATTACGGATCACATTCAACGCGAAGCTGGGGGCAATGCAAACGTCATCATGGGTATTGGTGGAGAAGAAGAAATTGGCAGCCGGATTACTTGTACCATAGTCGCAACCGGATTTCCAACGGGAACAAGAATGCTACCTACGGATAAACTTCAAGTCGTAGTGCATGACCTTAACCCGGAACAAACTACTATTTCAGGTGCACCTATTTCTGAGGAAGTATACACCGAACAACAGCCCACCACGCCCTACTCATCCGAACGTATCGTCATGGATTTAGGAGGTATTGAAGAGCCTATACTTACCAAGGAACCAACCGCTGTAGCAGAAGAAATTCTTGAGGAAGAAAAGGTTGTAGTGGACGAGGTCTCAGAGGTGATGGATGCCCCATTAACACCAGATTACCCTACTGAAAATTCGGCTGAATATGAGGAAGAGGACCCTATGGCCGGCTTCCCTCAAATGCCAGAGGATTCCGAAGATGTTTTTGAGCAAAGCATGGACGAAGGTGAGGATATTCAAAGTGAAGACGAGGCTACAGTCCATGTTCTCGAATGGGATATGGAAGAAGAAGCTCCGGAAACTAATTCAGAAACTACCGATCATGAATACGAACCTTTAGAGGCTCCATCATGGGATCTGTTCAGCACTTCAGTTGATCCAGAAGAAGAAGAAATAGAACTCCATATTGAAGAGGAAGACCTTGAAGAGCAGGCTTCCGTGACGATGGAGTCCTCTGAAAAAGTAGATCCTATTTTTGATGCTCCTGCTCCTGCTAAAATGGAGTCTCCTCAGGGTATGATTCAGGAAGAAGAAATGCTACACCCAATGCCTGAAGCATTAGAAGTACCTATTTCCGAAGAGCCCGTAGAATACACAACAGAACCTAACGCTGAAGACTTCTCTTTGCCGAGCACAGGACTTATTGAAGAAACCCCTGAAACTCCTGAGAATAAAGTCATGTCTTCCTTTACACTAGACGACATACAAGGAGAAGGATTCACACTAGATACCAGTCTTTACGAAACTGAAGCGGAGGCCGAATCAAAAAAAACTGAATCGGAAGAAACGCCCTACGATGCGTTTAACATTAGCCTTAACGAAATGTCTGCTTTACGGGGGAAATCTGAGAACGAAACTATAGAGCATGGCGTTAACGTCTCTTCATTAGATTTCGAAAAAGAGGAATACAATGTGGAGGTTAAAATAGAGAATACTTTAGATCCAGACCTTAACTTCGAGATGAAGGAAGTCGCGGAAAGTATTGACTCTACCAACGACCAGGAAACGAAGACTAATCTTCCTGCTGCGGAAGATATGGAACGTCCTTTGAGCCAGATTCCAAGGCGTACTTTAAGTGAAATGCCTAGCAAAGTTAGAGACCGTATTTCACGCTTACAATCTTTCCAATACCAGTTTAAATCAAACCAACAAAATCTGAATGATGTGGAGCGCATACCTGCGTATATGCGTCAAGGTCTAGAAGTTGATTTGCCAACAAAAAGTAACGAGCAACCCTCTAGTTTAGGAATTGATGCCGAGGGAAATATTAGAACTAACAACTCATTTTTACACGATAACGTAGATTAATATGTCCTTAGAAACTACCATAATGACCGACCTGAAGGCGGCCATGAAATCAAAAGATCGTACCGCGCTTGAAACATTGCGCGCGATAAAAACTGCACTTTTAAACGAAAAAACAGCTGCAGGGGCGACTGAAATCGATGAGGTAGGTGAAATGCGTATTCTTACAAAACTTCGTAAACAACGTATAGATAGTGCCACCATTTTTCGCGAACAAGGGCGAGATGATCTTGCCATTCCTGAAGAGGAACAATTATCTATCATTGAACGCTACCTCCCAGCTATGCTGACTGAGGCTGAAATCGAAGCGAAAGTCAAAAGCATCATTACAGAACTTGGCGCCTCATCTATGGCGGATATGGGAAAGGTAATGGGAAAAGCTTCCAGTGCTATGGCGGGAAAAGCGGATGGAAAAGTAATTAACGGGATTGTACGAAAGCTACTCTCTTAAGTATTAGACCATAAAAAAGCCCGACACATGTGTCGGGCTTTTTTATGCATTCAAGTTTCATGTGCCGATTTTCACGCACGACCGAATCTCTTAGTGCAAAATAACTACTTTGTACTGTTCACCGTTCTCTAAATAAAGCTGATACGCCCCTGAAGGCCATTCAGAGACGTTTATTACATTCTCGCCTACAAGATGGTTATGATGACGATAAGTCTCGCCAGAAGCGCTCGTAAAGGTTGCTTTACCTTCAAATGAAGTCACTAAACGTAATTCAGTATCTACCGGGTTTGGATAATACATACTATGGCCACCCTCCAAGCTTTCAATACCTTCTATATCCATAAATGGATTCCATGCTATTCCTGCGGAGTCTCCGTATATATAATGAACAAGCTCCGGATGATCTATAAATGGATTACGATTTCCCTGCATACTATCGATCACATGGTTTCTCCGTAATTCGAAAGCATCTACCGTATCCTGGAAGTGCCAATCCAACAGTGTGGACATTACAGCGAAGGTCTTACCTCCCGAATTTAGCGCTTCACGCAGTATAAGATCTGGTTCTCCAGCTTGGCCTTCATAACGTAAATCCATGTAAAGTATGATGCGGGCCAAGTCACCTTTGATGTCGTCTCTAGGTTCAAACAATCCTGCAGAACCATTATACCTACTTCCCGTTGCTGAACCATTAAAATTAACTGGACTTCCCCCCGTTCCGAGTTCATCATATTCATGGTTAGAACGCAAAGAGTTTAGTCCTCCGTTACACGGCTTAAGATTGTGAACATCAGTACCTACGCCAGCACTCGTTGCGAAACCGCCTAACGATTTTGGCCATACGTGCTCACGGGTCCATCCTTGATTGTTATTATATTCTTGCGGGCCGTTCACTGGAATACCCGCATAAATCAACATTACGTTCGTAGCATTAGTAGGATCTGCATCGCTCACTTTTAGTACATCCCAAGTATCTGTTGAAGATGAACTGTAAGATAATCTGGTGTGCACACGAATGATATCATACAATGCCTCACGAAGGTCATCACCATCTTCTCCCCACGCGTCCTGATAATAGGTTAATGGCTGGGCCGATGCTATGGCTGTAGATCCAAGAAATAATGCTAAAAACCAATGTTTCATATTGTTCTATTTGATGACAAATGTCGTTAAAAAAGGTATCGAAAAAAACATGTTTACATTTTGATTAAACCAGACCCGTTAGTTTGAGATGTTTAGCGCCATTTTTCTAATGGCAACTCAGCAAATAAGGACTTAATAGATGTTCCAACGTGGGACCAATTCTTTTTGAAATCTGACAAGATAATCGCATGACCCTGGTCATCAGGAGCTCGTCCACCGCTGTTGATTTTCATATACAGTGGAAGTAATCGTTTTTGCAACGCATGTGGAATAAGTGGCTGAATCTTTAAACCAAGCTGATGTAAGGCTCCGCTTTTGATCGATACGCTTTCGTTTCGATGCTCGAAATCAAAATTCTTATAAAAATCTGGATCAACACCTACAAAGGTCGCGATCTCCTTCATAACCTCTTCTTTTCGGGACATGAAATCCTCAAAAAGCCATACGCCTACATGGCCGTGAGGCATGACTTTGATCCATTTTTCAAGGTGAGTTGCATAATCTACGTACTTGGCAATTTTAGGCAAATGAATGTATTCCGATAATGGAAGATCCACCTTTTTAGTACGATAGCGTTCCATTTTATAATGGCTGTACATCTGCTTAGAAGGCTCTCTAAATAAAAAGATTATTTTCGGCGGAACATCAGCTTGAGAAAAAGCCTTGCGTGCTTGATCTTCATACAAGTAATGCGCTGTGGCTTCAAATCTCACTGTGGCGGATTCACCTCCATTAAAAAATTCCAAATAACGCAATGCAGGATGCTCATGAATGTTCGCTTCCTTGTTAAATCTATTTACTTTATCTGCAAAGAAAAACGTCTCCTTCTTAGGCGAGCCAAAGACTTCTGGATGTGCACTGAGCCAGAAATAGAGGCTACTGGTTCCACATTTTGGTGCACCACCTATGATTACGTTTGGAAACAAAGATTTCATCTTAAAATATTCTGCTAAAGTTGGTGGGTCTGAATAAAATCTTGGACAAATTTGTAGTCTTCTTTTTGGTGGAGTAACACGCTGTCTATGGTTTCTATTTCAGCAGGGCTTAATTGTTTTTTCCACTTCTCTAAGGGATCTCCTTTGGTGGTAGTATTCACTAAAATAGTTACCTGTTTCGCAATATCCTCTGCCACTCCACTGTGAATATCTCTAAGATCCAATGCGGTGAACAATTTACTTAACACCACTTGCTGGTTCGTCACTAACTCCTCATAACTAACTAAGATTTTACGTTCAAATTTAGCAGTTTCAAATTCCTTTAAAGCGAGCTTATTCATGCGCATCCACATCTGTGGAATAATAGAGAAATCCCCCGGATAACCTATACCATTTAAAGGCACTTCGGTTGTCGTTTGGCTGTAACATGATTCTAGACTTGGCTCCATGAAATAGGTTCTACCGTCCTGATGGTGTAGCTTATCAAAATGGAATTTCATAGAGGCTGAGTGACTGTATATATCCCGAACTATTACAATCAGGGTACTCTTTGGAAATAAGGCTCCTACGTATCCCAGTTTATTCATCAGGTGAGGACTTTTGTTAACCGGTACGATATGTGACCAATCATAACTTGCTCTACCTAAACCGTGGTAATACTTTAAGTATCGGCGCATGGCTTTACGCTTCAATGACTGGCTTTGCGAAATAAAATCCGCAAAATACCGGGCCATCTGATAGGTATAAATGGGTGAAGCATCCGCAGATGTTTTATGGTCACAAGTTCCCTTGATTGAGGCTCCACCTAAGTCCGTCCAAACTTGATTCAGCTCTACTCCAATCTTCAATAATTGTGGGTGACTTGCCATTTTATCCACTAAAAACGTAGTGCCTGATCTCATACAACCCGTCACGAAGATGGGCTGCTCAAGTGGGGTTGCCCTAGGCTCACCATGTGTTCCAAAAAGTTCACGAAGGGCTTTCGGCAGTTTTATCATGATCTATAATCTGTACAAATGCGAATCAATTCGGTAGAGACACGCGTTATTTTATGCTCCTCAAGTCCATAATATAATGGAAGACATAATATAGAAGATGATATCTGGTCAGCGACAGGGGTAACGCCAGGAAGATGAATATAATTCAGTGTATTCAATGCTGGGTGGAAGTAACGTCTGGCATAAATACCAAGCGTTTCCAAGCCATCCTTTACTGCCAATGCCTCTGCTTCACTTCTAAAAACTACCGGGTAGTAGCTGTGGTTCCATTGTACATTTTCAGGTACTTCAGGATATTGTAACAACAGACTTTGTAGTAAATCATCATAACATTGGTGCTGTCTTTTACGATCCTCAATAATTTTGTCTGCATAACGCAGGTTTACAAGTCCTACTGCAGCATGTAGTTCACTATTTTTTGCATTGATCCCAACACCGCTAAAGACCTCTGGTCCATGGTGTCCAAAATTTCTTAAACGATCCACCTCAAAGCGAAGTGGACTCACTTGTCCTGCGATAGAACCTACCTTGTTAGCGACCGTGTCATTTACGAATATAGCACCACCCTCTACGCTATGAAAGAGTTTTGTAGCATGCATGCTCAAGGTGGAAATATCTCCATAATTCATTAAAGAACCTCCATCAATGGTAGTTCCGAAACAATGCGCAGCGTCATAAATAACCTTAAGTCCATGCTTCTTGGCTACTTCATCAATGGCATTTACATCACAAGGCACTCCAAAAACATGGGTCGCTAAAATAGCGGTAGTTTTTTCTGTGATGGCCGTTTCAATTTTAGATGGATCGAGGTTGAAAGATTTTGGGTCTATATCCACAAAAACTGGCGTACATCCTTCCCAAGCTAGGCTTGATGTAGTTGCTACATACGAAAAAGGGGTGGTGATTACCTCTCCTTGAATATCTAGGGCACGCAAAGCAACCTGTATTGCAATAGTGCCGTTACTGACTACGGCGCAATCGTGTACCCCTAAATACTCTTTCATGCCGTTTTCTAACTGGCGAAGTATAGGGCCATTATTGGTGAGCCACTCGGCATCCCAAGCGCGTTGGATTTCTGTAGAAATCTCATGGTATGGTGCCTGAAAAGGCTTGGTGACTAGAATCTTAGACATATAGACAAAGCTAATGCTCTGGGGTTAAATTTTTCTTCTCAAAGTTAGAAAACCAACGAGTAATCCGGTGGCGATGATTGCGTTAGTCATCAAGAGAGCTACTAAACCTTCTCCTGAAGCGCTATAGGCCATTGTAAAGGTTACAGCTCCGATAAACAGCAGTAATAACTGGGTAGTGCCAAAAGGTTGAATACGCTCTTTATGCCATAAATAACAGGCCTTGGTCATGTTGAAAATCGCATAGGCAATAACCAAGGTATATCCAGCACCATCTAATCCATAGCGAGGAATAAGCCACAAGTTCAATCCTATAATTCCTGCGACCAATCCGGAAATAGCGATCAGGTTCCACTTGAAGTGCGGGCCATTGGACAAGATTTCACCATTCGAGCCAAAGCTATAATCAATCACACGAGACCATAAGATGAGAATGACCACAGATTTTGCAGGATCAAAGCGCTCAGAATCAGGAATAAGGCCGAAGATAAAATCTATGTTAGGCACAATCACAACAAAGCTCGCAACAGCAACAGTCATGAGCACCCTCGAAGTTCGAGCATACATTTTTGCAATAGCATCTGTATTTCCCTCATTCCATAGATTGGCAAATTGGGGTGAGAGTGCTTGAGAAATTGGTCGGCGCACACCATCCACAAAGCTCCCAATGAAAAAAGCGATGCTATAGACACCTAAAGCTTCTACACTGATTAATGAAGCAATCATTTGACTATCTATTGTTGCCAAACTCATGGTCATTACAGCCATTAAGATCCCACTACCGGCGAAGGTGGACAATTCCTGAGTCATGGACTCCCCTAGGGAACGAGGCCAACGCAATGGGATACCTTTTAGTTTAAGGGCATAAATGAGTACTATAATCCCCACTGCTAGGTGGGTATAAGCAAAGAGTTGCATCCAAAATCCGAAAGTTGCATTTCCCTGACTTACCATCCATGCCCCGATAAGTACGCTAAATCTTATTCCTACATTTTTAAAGAAAAACGGGACGGAAATTCTTTTGGCACTAGAGGCAATAGAAAGTCCTAAAGTGTAGGTCATACTACCGGCCACTACCGCACCTAAGGCGCGTAGTTGAGAACCTTGAAAATTAACATCAAGGAGGGCTGCAAGCCAAGGTGCAAATGCCGTGAACACTACACCTGCAATCGCTGCGATACACGCTACTAAAAATACAGTATTCGACAAGAATTGACTTGCTTGATCCTCAGAAAAGTGGCTTTGAAAGCGTACATACATACGGTGCAATCCAAAAAGTAATATGGCTGCGATCAATACTGCAGTGCGCTCTACCCAGCGATAAATTCCTAATTCTTCCAATGAAAAAGCCAATGGGAAAATCCAGATATTATTCAATACGCCAAGGCCTATTCCCGCGAAATTAGAAAGTGATCCTTTGATGATTTGACGTTGGAAAACGCTCATTTATAGGGTAGTCAATAAAAATTCTTTTGCAAAGTACGCCAAAGCACCACCTGACAAAGGTCCAACGATAGGAATCCATGCATAGTGCCAACCTGAATCAATTTTATTCTTGATAGGCAATAATTGATGCATAATGCGTGGACCTAAATCTCTAGCAGGGTTAATTGCATACCCTGTAGTTCCTCCAAGTCCCAAACCTATAACCCACACTAAGAATGCAACGGGTAAAGCGCCTACAGATCCCAAGCCCAACGGGACATCATTGTCCTCATAAGCAATATTACCTTCCGTAAGGTAAAAGACGACAAACATCAATACAAAAGCACCCACGCACTCGCTAAAGAGATTACTCCAGGTATGGGGTATAGCAGGAGATGTGCAGAAAGAACCTCGAATGGAAGCTCCGTCGATGGTAAGATCGTAATGTGGTTTATGAAAAATATAGTTGATTGTCGTTCCAACCGCGGCACCTGCCAGTTGAGCCCCCATGTAAGGAAGTAATAGAACTGTAGGAAGCGACCCATCTAACCAAAGTCCCAAACTAATCACGGGGTTTAAATGCGCACCACTATACGGGCCGGCAACTACCACGCCTACAAAAACAGCTAACCCCCAGGCGGTAGTAATCATGATCCAAGAGCCAGGATCTCCCTGGGCTTTGGTTCCCTTCAAGACCACATTAGCTACGACCCCATTACCTATCAATAATAGAAGTAGTGTCCCTGTAAATTCTGCCCAAAGTGCACTCATGGTTTTGTATTTGCTTGAATTGATCGGAAATATAGCAAAAGCATCAGCGAAAAATTCCTTCTCCACAACATTCTCCCTATTTTGCTTGGTATACGTAAAGTACTCTTATGAAACCATATATTCTCGCCGTAGACGCAGGTACAACCTCTTCCCGTGCCATAGTGTTTGATGTTGACACTAAAAAAATAGGTTTGGGCCAGTTAGAGTTCAAGCAATACTTTCCTAGTCCATCCTGGGTGGAGCACGATCCTAAGGAAATATGGTACTCCCAGCGCGCTGCAATCAAAGAAGCATTAAAGGCGGGAAAAGTAAAACCACAAGATATTAGTGCCATAGGAATCACCAACCAGCGTGAAACCACCTTAGTATGGGATGCTATCACCGGAGAGCCACTCTACAACGCCATCGTATGGCAAGACCGACGCACTGCTGATTTTTGCAATGACCTACGAAATGGAGATGACGCATCAATGATCACAGAAAAAACAGGACTTATCCCTGATGCCTATTTCAGCGCCAGTAAAATTCGGTGGATCCTCAACCATGTGGATGGCGCCCGCGAACGTGCAGATCGCGGAGAGCTGCGTTTTGGAACCGTAGACACCTGGATCATTTGGAACCTCACGGACGGAGACTCCCACATCACAGACGCCTCCAATGCCAGTCGAACGATGCTTTATGATATATCCAATGGATGTTGGGACCATGAACTTTGCGCGTTATTTGAGGTTCCCATGAGCCTACTTCCTGAAGTCGTTGATAGCAGCGGTAATTTAGCCTGTACCTCTGAAAAAATATTTGGTGCTGCTGTTCCTATTACAGGAATTGCAGGAGACCAACAAAGTGCCTTGTTTGGCCAATTATGCTTTGAAACCGGTGAAGCTAAAAATACTTACGGTACCGGATGTTTTGCCATTTCTAATACAGGAAAACAAATTGTCCGAAGCTCCAACCAACTTTTAAGCACTGTCGCCTGGCAATTAAACGGCGAACTTACCTATGCCATAGAAGGATCTGTCTACGTAGCTGGTGCCCTGGTGCAATGGCTGCGAGATGGATTGAAGATCATCAAGAACAGTCATGATATTGAAGCACTTGCTCTAGAAGAGTCGCACAGCGGTGGCGTCACTATTGTTCCTGCGTTAACCGGTTTAGGCGCGCCACATTGGGATGGTTTTGCTCGCGGATCCATTATGGGGATTACCCGAGGAACGAACGATAGCCATATCGCTTATGCCGCTTTAGAGGCCATTGCTCTAAGTACTTGCGATGTTTTAGAAGCCATGGAAAAAGACCTTGGTGAAGCATTGAAATCCATCAAAGTAGATGGTGGTGCTAGCGCAAATGACACTATGATGCAGCTCCAATCTAATCTACTTAAATGTGATGTAGTTCGTCCGGCAGAAACCGAAAGCACAGCACTAGGTGCTGCCCTCCTAGCAGGGCTTGGGATCGGTATTTGGGATGGTCTTGAACAGTTAAAGGAACTCATAAATATAGACCAGACCTTTACCCCACAGGACCATGACTTCCTCTTAATACGTAAAAATTGGCATCAAGCCATTCAAGCAAGTAAAGGATGGATTGCTTTGGAAAACAACAACGAGAGATGACCGCTAATAACTCAACCTCCTGGCCTTATCTTGGGGGCATGCGATTTGTATCTTTGAGATTATGAGTTTTTGCTACATTTTAGGCAACCCTAGAAGCGGGACGTCCTTGTTTAGATTAATGCTTAACGCCCATCCTGAGATGGTGGCGCCGCCTGAATGTGGCTTTATACAGTGGAACCACCCTGTATTTAAGGCAGCAGATTTTAAAGATCCTAACGAGCGAAAAGCATTTGCTAAAGCAGTGCTTGAAAGCAAAAAAATGGAAACTTGGGGGCTGGATCTAAAACTCTTAATCCACGTATTTGATCGCATTACAGAACCTACTTACCAACTGCTCTGTGAAGCCGTACTTCAAGCCTATCATCATCATAAAGGCGCTACGAGTAAGGCATCTACACTCATTGACAAGAATAATTATTACTTGGATTTTCTGCCAGAGATTCACCAAGCAATGCCTCACGCTAAATACCTGCATTTAGTACGTGATGTACGAGATGTGGCCTGTTCCTATTTAGCATTAAAAGAAGATGGCCACCAAAGTAAATACGCGCCAAAACTAAGCTCCTCTTTGGAGGAAATCGCTAAAAATTGGTGCGAGAACAACGAAAAGACCACTACATTTCTTTCCGATAAAAACCATTTGGTAGTGCGCTATGAAGACCTGCTTCTTGCTCCTGAGCGGGAATTGGAAAACGTATGTGACTTTTTGGGCCTGCATTATCATCCTCAAATGGCAACCTATTATCTTCTTAACGACGAGCCAACGGAGACTATCGGATGGAAAAAGAAGACACTGGAACCTGTAGATCCCAAAAGAGCCGGGGTATTTAGGAACACATTAGATCTAGATGCTCAAAAATTACTCTGGAATCTTTCCAAGACTACCCTTGAGAAATTCGGTTATTCCGCTTAGCCCATGTATGTACACCTGATCAATGACGAGAAGTTTTTGCCGCCGTTTATGGAGCGTGCACAAGGCATTGTAGACGGACACTTGTACCTGGTTTTTGGCCCTAAACCTCCTTACAAATTTGTAGCGGGGAAGGACAACGTGATCCATGCTTCGCAGTGGGAGTCCTATCAACAAGAGCGTGAGATTTCTGTAGACCGCATTTACATCCACTTGGTTACCTTTCAAAAGATCAATTGGGTTAAAAAGGCAGCTAAAGCACCGGTTTACTGGCTCTTCTATGGTAACGATTTATACGAACTTTTACAGGCCTTCAAAGGCTTCCAGCTTTATGAAAAGGCAGACCAACCACAAGGACTACTTACCCGCATAAAAGGAAAGAACCTTCGAGATCGAATTTTACGCTTCGTAAAACTACGTGCTTACCACCGCAACTATGCACCATTTGTAAAAAACGCAATAGATTATTGGTGTTTCTGGAGCCCAGGTGATTATCAACTCTTGGTAGATAATTATGGGTTTAAGGGGAAGATGCTGAAATTCCAGTATGGTGCTTTCAATCCGGCAGACATTGAATTAGTCAAGACATGGGTTGAGAATCACCCAGACTATTATTCAAAATCCATACTACTTAACCACAGCGGTTCGCAAAGCGGAAACCATAAACATTTACTGGGCAAACTTCGTGATCTAGGAATAACACAACCGGTCAAAACACCTCTAAGTTATGGGGATAGTTCTCATATCCAAGCAACTCTAGACTTTGGTAAAAAAGCACTGGGTCAGCATTTCGTTCCTATTTTAAAGTACATGGATCGCACCGCTTATTTCGATTTAATATGTACTTCAGGCACCGCTATTTTTGGTCATCGAAGACAGGAGGCAGGCAATACATTATTTATCGCATTGATGTCTGGTACTAAGGTTTTTCTTCATCCAGAGAGTGTTTTACTGCCTTTCTTACGTGAGCAGGGCTACATCTTTTATACTTGGGATGACATGAGTGTCGAAGCGCTAGGAACGCCTCTAAAGGATTCTGACCGTCAAAAGAACTACGAGCTTGCTTGCATTCAGTTCTCTGAGAAAACGATCGCTGAGAACTACCAACGAATTCTTAATAATGCTATTTAACTCGTTCTCGTTTTTCATTTTCCTACCTATTGTCTTTGCACTTTATTGGAGTCTTGGGAATCGGCTACGTGAGCAAAACATACTTCTACTGCTATCGTCCTATGTATTCTATGGCTGGTGGGACGTAAGGTTTCTGTCACTAATCGTTGCCTCAACATTAGTTGATTTTGTCATAGGGAGAGCCATAGATAAAGCAAGGCCTATTTTAAGGCGTAAAACTTTATTAGCTGCGAGTATATTCTTTAACCTAGGTCTTCTTGGTGTATTTAAATACTACAACTTTTTCCTAGATAACTTCCTTGTATTAACTGATAATATTGGATTTCACACAAATCTTAGTCTTTTAAAGATCATACTTCCGGTCGGTATTTCATTTTATACGTTTCAAACGATGTCCTATACTATTGACATCTACAAACGCAAAATAAAACACACTTCAGATTTTATTGCGTTCGCTGCATTTGTAGGCTACTTTCCGCAACTGGTAGCGGGGCCCATAGAACGTGCCTCGCACTTACTCCCACAACTAGAAAAACCAAGGGTATTTGTTTACTCTAAAGCGGTAGATGGTTTACGCCAAGCTCTTTGGGGGTTCTTCAAAAAGGTAGTGATTGCTGATGCAGTTGCCCCTCTAGTTGATCTAGCCTTTAGCACACCAGAATCGTACTCAAGCATTGCACTCATTGTAGGCGCTTTACTATTCTCAATACAGATCTATTGCGATTTTTCCGGCTACTCTGATATCGCTATTGGTATATCTAAATTGTTTGGTATCGACCTCATGCAGAATTTTAGAACACCTTATTTCTCTCGAGATATTGCAGAATTTTGGCGGCGTTGGCACATTTCGTTATCAACATGGTTTCGTGACTATCTGTATATTCCTTTAGGCGGTTCAAGAGGATCACTCGCGGTAAAGATTCGCAACACTTTTGCCATATTTCTTGTATCTGGCTTCTGGCACGGAGCCAATTGGACTTTTATCATTTGGGGTATGATCAATGCTCTAATGTTTCTTCCGCTCCTGCTTACCAGAAAAAACAGAACACATCTGGATCATGCTACCTTAAAAGATACCCATAAAATTCTGTGGACATTTACCATAACGACGTTAGCGTGGGTGTTTTTTAGAGCCGACTCTCTTTCGCTAGCAATAGACTATTTACATTATTTGTTTAGTGGTAATACGGGAATTCCTATTGTGGTAAAACCTTCCTTGCTACTGATGATAAGCATTCTTTTTGTGGGCGATTGGCAGGGTCGAGGAAACGACTTTGCACTAAGCTTTCCTCCTCAAGGGGTACTCTCGCGATTAGCACCATTACGAATAGGACTGTATCTAATTCTAGCCTATCTCGTTCTAATCTATTTAGGAGGTCAACAAAATTTTATTTATTTTCAATTCTAGTATGCGACAATTTCTCCTAAGACTTGTTTTAATTATTGGACTATTTACGCTCGTGTTATCGATCATATTAGCAGGTAATTATTGGCGTCAAACTTTGTTTGTTAAAGGTCAGCATTCGAGGACTATCGTGCTTGGTGATAGCCATGCCACCAATGGATTTAACCCTTTCTATTACCCCTCATCAAGTAACTTTGCACAAACTGCAGAGCCTCTAATAGCCACAGCTAAAAAGATAGAGTGGATCGCTACACATCTCGAAGCTGATAGTATTTTATTAATTCTAAGTCCAAATAATATTGCGGGATATAATGAAACTAAGTTTAGCGCAGGTAGAACAGCAAAACAGATGGCTAAGCGCTACTTCTCGCTTTTCGATTATAGTTATTGGACCTCTCAAACTGATTATATAGCAGCCTATTGGCATTGGGCAAGAGAATTTATTGTACCCGATTTATCTGGTAAACACTCCTTCCTGGGATCTTACAAAGTGACAAAAGGAAAATCTAAGGAGGGCTATAAAAAAATTATAGCTCGTCACTTTAACCCTAACCTTCCTGCATTATCAGAATCTTCTATTTATGCAATTTCAGAGATCACAAAGACTTGTAACCAATATGGCATAACTTTAAGGGTAATAGAAGCGCCGTTGCTCCCTGAATACCGAGTTAGGATACCTCCAGAGGTCCAGGCTGCATTCGATAAGTTACTACTCACTTTACCTGTGAAATCATACACTTTCAAGCCAAATAGCGAATTATTCTTTAATAGTGACCATCTCAATGAAGAAGGCGCGCGTTTGTTTACCCAAGCTATAAGTAATTAAAAGTGATTTTATTCGCGTAAAAAAGCCGCGATCCTTTCGGATCGCGGCTTTTAAATTTAGCGAGTTGTTCTAATTTCTTAGAGCAACTGTATGCGCTGAGTTACGGTGCCTTTCGTAGAAGTCACACGTACCAAATACATTCCTGCACTTGCGTTTAATTCAACTGGAATAACAGAACCTTCAACTGAAACTGAAGTAAGTACTACTCCGCGAATATCCATGACCTCTACAGAGTAACGATCTGCTTGCTTCATTTCAATCTGGAAATTACCTGTAGTTGGGTTAGGGTATATACG
>CAJWFD010000009.1 GCA_913031435.1 uncultured Cryomorphaceae bacterium | reverse complement strand
TCCAAATTTAACCTTAAGTTATCTCAAGTAGGACTTTGTTGTGTTCTTTTTGCGACCTAAAGATTACTTTATGTATTAGGAAACATTAGTATTTTTGCTGGCAATCATTGATTTGACAGTAGTGGTGAGTAATGATGCTTCAGATATCCATTACCCTCGATCTCATTCAACTCGTAGATGACCCGAAAAAGGTATATTCGATTTATAATGAATTTGTTAACCGAACAACATAGCTCATAAAAAAGGCTCCCATTCGGGAGCCTTTTTTATGAGCTATGTTGTTCTGCATAGAACTTATAGAAGTAAGGAATGGTCTCAATCCCCTTAAAGTAGTTAAAGACCCCGAAGTGTTCATTGGGACTGTGTATTGCATCGCTATCAAGCCCAAAACCCATTAAGATACTTTTTGCGCCTAAAATTTGCTCGAAAAGAGCCACAATAGGTATAGATCCACCACTCCTGACAGGAAGTGCAGCCTTACCAAAAGTCTTCTCATATGCTTTTGATGCGCTTTTATAAGCAGGATTACTCGCATGGGTAACGTACGGCAAGCCGCCATGGTGCGGGGTGACTTTTACGGAAACACTTTTAGGGGCAATTGCCTTGAAGTGTTTGGTGAACTTTTCCGTAATATCCGCGGGGTCTTGTCCTGGAACAAGACGCATAGAGATTTTCGCGTATGCTTTAGATGGGATGACTGTCTTTGCACCTTCACCTATATAACCGCCCCACATGCCATTAACATCTAATGCTGGCCTGATTGAGGTACGCTCGGATGTTGTGTAACCATCTTCGCCTAGAGGAGCTGGTATTTGTATAGAAGCATTAAAGGCTTCCTGGGTGAAAGGTGCCTGCGCCATTAAAGCGCGCTCTTCAAGAGATACAATCTCAACACCATCATAAAAGCCATTAACCGTGATCTTTCCTTTTTCATCATGTAAGCCAGCGACCATTTTTGCCAGAATATTTAGTGGGTTGGCTACTGCACCACCATAAAGGCCACTATGTAAATCTCTGTTTGGACCAGTAACTTCCACTTCCACATAGCTGAGTCCTCTGAGTCCTGTAGTAATAGATGGGGTGTCATTAGCGATCATACCAGTATCAGAGATAAGTATGGTGTCGCAAGCGAGTTTTTCTTTGTGTTCTGAAATAAAGGGTTCAAGGTTCATAGACCCCACTTCCTCTTCACCTTCAATCATGAATTTAATGTTGCAAGGAATTTCCCCGGCATCCTTCATGACTTCGAAAGCTTTGAAATGCATAAACATTTGTCCTTTATCATCACATGCACCCCGAGCGAAAATAGCTCCTTCCGGGTGTATTTCTGTAGTCTTAATGACTGGCTCAAACGGATCTTGATGCCACAAGTCAATTGGGTCTGCAGGTTGAACATCGTAATGACCATAAACTAATACTGTGGGAAGATTAGGGTCAATAAGACATTCTCCGTAAACGATAGGGTGTCCGTTGGTTTTGAATATTTCAACTTGATCAAGACCTAATTTTGACATGTGGCCTGATATAGCTTCTGCGCAAGCTTGAACATCTGAGTTATAAGCCGGATCAGCGGAAATTGATGGAATACGGAGCAATTCGAACAGCTCATTAAGTAAACGGTCCTTGTTGCTCTCGATAAATTTTTTCGGGTTCATAACGAAACTTATTGTTTTGAGTTCCCTCAAAGTTACAGCCTAGATATTTCATAGTTATTAAAGACAGGATTTTTCTATCTTCGAAATATGCGTAAATTAATAGTTTTCTTATTGTGTATTGCCACAGGTTGCGCGCTAGGTCAGACCATGACCGTATCCTCCTTAAGTAATTATAAGAAACCTTACTGGATGGCTTCTAATATCCTTGTTGATTCTACCTTGTCGGTATATAATATGGGACAGAACGCTTTGCCTCTGACTCAGGTGTCAACCACCCAAATAGGATATTTTCAAGCAAACGACACCACTTTTCCCGTTCAATCTGGAATTGTAATGGTAGCAGCGCAAAATGCATCAGATGTAATCGCTGCGACTAATGGCACTGGAAACAATACTACTTTTACAGATGCTGAGTTATCTTCGGTATTGACACAACTCGGGTCATCAGGTTATGCCATTAAAGATATGGTGGAAATAGAGTTTAGTTTTATTGCTCAAACGGACACCATATCTTTTAATTATTGTTTTGGTTCTCATGAATATGACGGATATACCTGTTCAAACTTCAATGATGTTTTCGGCTTTTTTTTAGAAGGAACCTACATTGATGGGGTTACTGCGGCGACTGGCCAGACCATTGTTAAGAATATAGCGACCATTCCGGGTACCACTATTCCTATTGCAGTAAATACTATTAATTCAGGCTCTTCGAGTTCAGGAAATACCGCCAATTGCTTAAGTGCAAACCCTAATTTTGTTGCACACAGCGCTTATTTTAACGCATCCAATGGTTCTATTACTACATTAGATGGCTACACAGATAAATTTACAGCGAAGGCTAATGTGCAATGTGGCGGATGGTATACGATACGGTTAAAGCTTGCTAATGTCTCAGATAACGCGTTGAGTTCTGCAGTATTCTTAGAGGAAAACTCCTTAAAAGGACCGGTCATTACCGTAAGTGATTCCGCAAACGTAGGAAACACTTTTAATGATTCCCTTATGGTCGAAGGTTGCAATAAGAACCAGATCATCTTTGCGCGATCGTCTAATTTGGGCGTTACCATGAAAATCCCAATTGACACCGAGGGTAATGCAATTGAGGGGCAAGATTTTAGTACGCTTCCTGATACCTTGTATCTGTTGCCCGGACAAACAGCTGATACTTTAACTTTCTGGATTTATGATGACAACATAGCCGAAGGAATAGATACCTTAATTATTGTTCAAGATTATGTGTTTACGGATTGCTATGATTACCCAGTGAATAGGATGACTTATTATCTGCGTGACAAGGATACCTTAGATGCAAGTATCGTATTAATGTCTTCGTCTGATTCAGTATCATGTCCTGGAGACAGCATCGAGTTATCTGTGGTAATGAACTCTTACGAAGGCGACTATTATGCTTATTGGAGTGGCGATAGTGTCATTTCTTTAAACAGATTCGTTGAAGTGCTTTCAGATACGACTTATACGTTCATCGTTTTTGACGAATGTGGTGACACTCTAGAATTGACGCAAGATATTTTCTTGAAACCCTATACCCCTATGGTTTACGAGAGCGATACTGTTCGCGTTTGCCCCGGTGATTCTGCTATGCTCGCTCCTTTTTATTACGGCGGGGAGCCTCCATTGTCTTTTTATTGGATGAATAACCTTTCTCAAAACAATCCAAGAACAGTTTTACCTTACGCAGATACCTCATTTTACGAGTTTAGTTTAACAGATGGTTGTAGTGTATTTAAATTGGATAGCGCACAAGCGATTGCTATGCCAGCGCCGTTAGCAGGGTTTCAGTATCTGAATGATCCATATGTTCCCCTGAGGGTTTTGTTCGATGAAAAAGCTTCTAATGAGGTTACTTGGACATGGTACTTAGATTCCACGATTATTACTGGAGCGACGTTTGAGTATGACTTCTCCAAACCAGGAGATTATGAGGTGACCCAGGTGGTCTCAAGTGGTTTCGGTTGTAAAGACAGCATCACCCTTATTGTTGCGGTAGAGACGGACTTTTACATGTACATACCCACAGCTTTCACTCCTGATAATGATGGTATAAACGACTGCTTCCAAATCAAAGGAGTCGGATATCAGGGGTATGAACTTGTGGTGTTAAATCGCTGGGGTAATGAGGTGTATAGAACCTCAGATATCGATGCATGCTGGGATGGTACATTAAATGGAAAGGAACTACCTATGGGCGCCTATTCATGGAGAATGATCGCTTATTTGCCATTTGATGAAATAGCGATAAGGGAAGGAGTTCTTTCTTTATTCAGGTAAAAAGATCTACAGAAATGGTATCGTAAGTATGCCAAGAATAATAATGACTTTATAGCCTAAATGAGCCCATCTAAGGTCTTTCAATTCGTTCGTCTTAAGTGTAGCTAGGTTGGATAGCGTAAGTACTATTAAGATGAGGAATATACCTTTTTCTGCAATATCAGAAAAAAGATCTCTTGTGAAGAAGGCCGGTATCCAAGCGATAGAGTTGCTGATTAAAAGTGCAAACCTGGTTTGATCCAGTCCATATTCACTGGCTACAGTGGGCCTCCCAACTATAACGTCTCCTTTAAACATCATTAAATCTTTCAGTAATTCTCTGGAAAAGAGCGTTAGTCCTAACAATGCTCCAAAGGCAAAAGTGTGAATACTCAGATACTGTTGGTAAACGGATATTCCAAAGAATGGAACCAATGCTAAAATAGCAGCACTACTATGAGAGATAATCGGTATAGTTCTTAGTTTATGACTGTACAACCATAACGCGAAGGCGTATAAACCGTAAAAAATAAACGCCCGGTAGCTTACTAGTACCGCCATTATCATGGCAATAAGTAACAGAGAAAGAGCTATACGTAGGCTAGTGCGCTTACTGACTAATCTTTCAAAAGCAGTTTGCTTAGGCCTGTTGATACGATCAGACTCTAGGTCGTAAAAGCTGTTGATTAGAAATCCAAAAGACAGGACCAGGGCTCCGGACCATATAACGAGATGTGTGCTGGGGTCAAACAAGGTGGATATTCTATCTCGCTCATTTGCAAAGACAAACAGTGCTGCTAAATACTGACCCGTGACGAGCATTAAAATATTGTACCAGCGAATTTGGCTCAGAAGAGCCAGGTATTTTAGAAATTGTAATCGACGTCGACCAATTGGTTTCAAAATCTATAAACAACTTCAGGATCAAACTCCTTGAATTTGTCTTTGACATTTTCATAGTCTCGAGTGAATCCCATGACAAAACCTCCGCCACCTGAGCCGCATAGTTTTAGAAAATATTCTTCTGATTCCAAACCTTCTTTCCACAGTCCATGAAATCCCGACGGGATCATAGGATCGAAATAGTCTAATACTAGACCACTGAGTTTTTTTAGGTTTGAAAAAAGTGGTGCTTTATCTCCCTTAACAAAGGCTTGTATGCAGGCGTCGTTGTATTTTATGAATTGATTTTTGAGCATGTGTCTGAACCCATCCTCTTTGAGTTTTTCCATGAAGATCTCCACCATAGGTTGAGTTTCTCCAGGGGAACCACTGTTAAGTAAGAATACGGCTCCAGACTTATTCTGACCTTGATCAGGTAAGGTGATGGTTCCTAATTTATCTTTACTTTGGATTAACAGAGGCAATCCTAAATAGCATATTGTTGGATCAATGCCACTGCTCTTTCCATGAAAATAACTCTCCATCCAGCTAAAGACGTTCTTTAATTCTTTTATCTCTGAAGGATTATTGGGGTGAGCAGAAATTTTGTTCGTACAATATTTATTATAAATCGCGGCAACTAAAGCCCCTGACGAACCCACGCCAAACCCTTGGGGAATGGAGGAGTCAAAAAAGAGTCCATGCGAAAGATCGTTTTCGAAGGTTTCAAAATCAAACGTGCATGTGGCGTCATCTGATTTTAAATAATTTATATACTGTGATAAATGCGCACTACTCTTAGCTTCTTCCGGTGTGAATGCTTTCGAGAACTTAAACGCACCCTTGTAGTAAGCGTGGGGTATAGAGAGACCCATGCTATCTTTTATGATGCCATATTCTCCGAAGAGTAGTATTTTACCGTAAAATAGTGGATCAGTCAAGGTCATGTTCGTTTAGTTTCATTGGTCCAAAACCAACTTCATCACAAAGGTAACTCCCATCCTTACAGAATGTTCGTAATTCTTCGTCTATGAATTTAAGAATTATTTCTTTGTGAGATTTGGGATATAATACATGCACATTTGCCCCCGCATCCAGTGTAAAGTAAACAGGATTTCCAGTGGCTTTTCTGAACCTCCATATGGCATTGATGACCTCTAACGTTTGAGGCTTCATTAAAACAAAGTAAGGCAATGAAGTCATCATCATTGAATGTAGTGTGAGGGCTTCGCTCTCTACGACTTCTCCGAAGGTTTCGAGGTCACCATCCAGCATTGCAGTCAGCAGTACACTCTGATTTTCATGAGCTTGAATAAATCTAGACTCCGCATAAGGATGGCCATCCATCAATGCATGACCAGCTGTTGAACTCACTGTTTTCTCACCTTTGTCTATCAACAAGATGGTGTCTTGAAAAGTTGTAAATACAGTATCAACATCTTTAAACTTCACGGCGTAATGTTCGCTGCTCCCGTCAATCTCCGCATGTGTTCCCCAAGCTGCTAATGGTCCGTATATCGATCTTGATCCAGATCCAGACCCTAGTCTGGCTGCTTCGCTTGCTACCTGAAAGAAATCAAGAACCTCCAAGCCAAGAGTTTCTTTTATACTGGTCAAGCACAATGCTAAAGCACTCATGCCTGAGGCAGAAGATGCTATTCCTGAACTGTGCGGGAAACTGTTATAGGTGTGCACTTCAAAGTCAAAATCGGAAGTGAATGGGAACAGTTCAAGAGTTCTAAGCAGGAAGGTTTTGATCTTCGGTTCGAAGGAGGGTGTTTCAACGCCTTCGAGGAACACTTTTAATGCACCGCGACCTGGTTTGTATTTTAAAGTTGTCGTCGTTGCCGCTTCACTTAGGGTGAATGAAATAGACGGATTCGCTGGTATTTGAATGTCATATTTACCCCAGTATTTAACTAAGGCTATGTTTGAGGGGCTTTTCCATGTGACTTCTTCCATCATTAGAAATTTACACCGCTTACCGTCGTGGATCGATCAATTTTCTTGATCAAGCCTTGGAGTGTCTTCCCAGGGCCACATTCGATATAATCCGTAGCACCAAGGGTTATCATTTCCTGGACACTTTGGGTCCATCTTACCGGGGCGGTCAGCTGATCAATTAAGTTTTGTTTTATCTCTTCTGGATCTTGAACTGCTTTTGCAACACTATTCTGCACCACTGGGCAGATGGGCGTATTAAAAACAGTGGCTGATATAGCTGCTGCAAGCTCTTCCCTCGCGGGCTCCATAAGTGGGCTGTGAAATGCTCCGCCAACCGGTAGGATGATAGCACGTCGTGCGCCTGCTTGAGTTGCTTTTTCGCAAGCTTTTTCGATCGCGGTAATTTCACCAGAGATGACCAATTGCCCGGGACAATTATAGTTGGCAGCGACCACGATGCCATCTACACTGCTGCAAATGTCCTCCACCTGTTCGTCAGATAGACTTAGAATTGCAGCCATAGTAGATGGTGTTGCTTCACAAGCCTTTTGCATCGCCATGGCACGTTTACTTACTAAAATAAGTGCGTTCTCGAAGCTTAGTGCACCGGCTGCTGTGAGTGCTGAAAACTCACCCAAGCTGTGGCCTGCAACTAAATCTGGTTTGAAATCAGCTCCTAGCAGTTTGGCCATAATTACACTCATGGTGAAGATGGCTGGTTGGGTTACTTTAGTTTCCTTAAGCTCTTCAGCTGTCCCTTCAAACATGATACTACTCAACGAGAATCCCAGTACCTGATCCGCTAGATCAAACAATTCCTTCGCTACTGGATAATTTGTGTAGAGGTCTTTCCCCATTCCTGGGAATTGAGCTCCTTGTCCTGGAAATACATATGCTCTCATTATTCTCCGTAGTATTCGATGATATTATTATTAGTTTCTGCGAGCACGATTTTATGCAACTGGGCCTTGTAAGGAGTGATTTTAGGAGCAAGAATGCGCCAGAATTCCATCGCAATGATTTCGGCAGTTGGCATTTTACCTTTCATAAAATCTATGTCTAGGTTGAAATTTCTATGATCCACTACTTCAATAATGTGCTCCCTTATGATATTCTTTAAGTCAAAAAGATTCATCACATATCCTGTATCAGGATGTATTTCACCCTTTACAGTAACTTCTAAATCGAAGTTGTGACCATGGTAGTTCTCATTAGAACATTTGCCAAAAACCTTCTTATTGGTTTCAGCATCCCATTTATCATTCCAAAGCTTGTGTGCAGCACAAAACTGCTCTCTACGCGTGATATAAATCATGTGATTGCTAATCTTTTGCCAAAGATACAACACCAATGAATAGTTCATCACTAGAGTGATAACATCTTATGAGCAGGATGCTCCACGATCCAGTCCTGGCACGCTTTCATAAGCTTAGGGTAAAATGCAAGAAACCATTGCTCCGCGATTTCATAATCTTGAGAGTCTAACTGCTTGAAAAACAGCGGAAGATCCTTTACCGCTGAATGCCTGAGCGCCATTCCTTCTGCGGCATGTATGATGCCGTCCAGAGTTTTATAACTCATGAGCCAATTCTGTGAAGTGAGATATGGGGCCATATGCGCCGCTTTACCCACCAATAAGGATTGATGCGTTTCTATTTCAGTAAGCATGGAATGGATAAAATCGTCTACCGTTACAAGAGTGCTGTGGTCTTGCATTACGCGCATAGTTTCCCAGTGCTTATGAAGAAAGTAGTCTCCTAATAAATCTAATGCTATGGATGCTGTGCGCTTGGCTTTATACCTGAGCAGTGCTTTGGCCTTTTTGGTGAGTTCGTGTTCATCTGTAAAGGAATCTATAAACCTATGTAATTCTACACCGAGAAGCATTTCGTTGCTCGCTGCAGCCTTCCACTTAAGCCCTCTGAAACCATCTCCTGAAAAATTAAAAACCCGCACCAATGAATGGTCCGGGCTTAAGTGTAAATGAGCTAGAAAGTTCAAAATAAATTACGCTTCTGTAACGGTGATTTCGTAACCTTCCATTACAGGATTGATTAATAAATTGTCACAAGCTTCGACCACCATGGCTTTAGCAGCGTTTTTATCGCCAGCTTCAATGTCCAGCGTAATGTGCTTTCCAATGCGGACATTAGTCAAAGGCGACAATCCTATGTTTTTCAAGTTAGCTCCAACAGCTTTTCCTTGTGGGTCTAAAAGAGCTTTTTGAGGCATTACGTTGATTTCAGCAGTGAATTTCATAATGATGTAATGGTTATGACTTCGCTTCGAGTCGAATGGTTATGTAACTAATAATTGGCATCAAAAGTACGATAATACTTAATGAAAGCGACCTAAAAAAGTAGGCTAAAACAGGAAACAAAACGATGACTGACCATTGCGTATACTTGCGATAAACGCCCTCACCTTGTTTAAAGCTGATGACCTTAAAGCCAGCATTGAGCCAATAGACATTGATCGACCATAGCGCAAGCATTACCAGGGTAAAGACGAGTTGTTGGTCTTCATTATAATGTATAAGCACCTCCCATTGCTCCCAATTTCCGAGCCATGACCAAAGTCCTAGTGCAAAAAGAGCATTGGCTGGAGTTGGCATACCAATAAAATCAGTGTTTTGTGTGGTGTCTAAATTAAACTTTGCCAGGCGGTATACGCTTGAAGCAGCGATGAATGCCCCAAGTATGATGGCAAAGGGTTGAGGAATTTGCCCATAATCACCTAAAATACTTGCCCATAAAAAAGCAGGTGCAGCTCCAAAGGAAATAGCATCAGCAAGTGAGTCGAGTTCTTTGCCTAGTGGCCCTTGAACTCCCAATTTACGGGCTAAAAATCCATCTAGAAGATCAAAAAGTGCCGCTGCAATCAAGCAAATGGCCACTCCGGTCATGCTGTGGGAGGTAATGAAATAAATCGCGATTACTCCACAAGTAGCGTTGGCAAGTGTGAAAAGATTTGGAATGTGTTTCATGCAGTGCAAAGATGCATTAATTTGGCACTATGATGGAATGGAGAAAACTAAACTCGTTAACCTTATCTATTGTCGCGGCGCTTTGTCTTACTGCTGCTTGGACATGGTCCTGGTTAGCACTACTTATTTTACCCGGTTTCATTCTCAGCATTGAAGTCGCAAAACGTTCTAATAAGCCGTTGGGATTTTTATATCTGATTTTTGCACTTTGGAACGGAGCGACAACCTATTGGATCGCAAATGCCCATCCATTGGGTTTATTTGCAACGGTAGTAGTTAATGGGGGGTTAATGGCATTTGCATTATGGTTTGGGGTTCGGTCCTCCGCAGTTTTGTCCAGGTGGAAGTCTTTGCGCCGTATTGAATATTTACCTGTGATCGCGTGTTGGATGGCTTTTGAACATTTGCATGAGTCTTGGGGGCTTGCTTTTCCATGGCTTAACCTGGGTAATACTTTTCATGGACTCCCACATTGGGTACAATGGTACTCCTTGACTGGAGCAGTAGGGGGTACACTTTGGGTTTTGCTAATGGCTTTGTTGTGGTCTAGTGAACGCTCGTCTATGCTCGTGAAATATGGTGTAGTATTGCTGCCAATACTACTGAGTTTAGGACTATGGAGTTTACCCGAGCCTGTATCAGAAGAGTCAATCACAGTACATGTCGTCCAGCCAAATATTGATGCGTATTCAGAAAAATGGGATTTGCCTGAGCGCGTTCAAATAGAAAAAGTTGAACGACTTCTCTCTGAAGCAAATAGACCAAAAACTGATCTGATTGTGCTTCCCGAAACATTTTTACCAAAAGCTAGAGCGGAAGGGCAACTCGGACAATCTGTCGCAGATAGAAACCTCCTGCGTGTAATGAGAAAGTATGGTGCGGTTTCTGTTTTTGGGGCTACAACGTACGACTTCCAATATGAGTCCAACGTCTACAACCGCCCTTATGGTGACCGATTTTACACACTTTATAACAGCGCTGTTTTCGTAAAGGAGGATAAAACCTCATTAGAAATATACCACAAAGGTAAGTTGGTTCAAGGTGCCGAAAAGATGCCGTTTGTACGTTATCTAAAGCCACTTTTGGGTGATTGGGCCATTGAACTGGGCGGTACCACGGGAACACTCGGAGTTTCTGATCATCGCAAAGTATTTGAAGCTGATTCCATTGGATTGAAATTAGCCCCAGTGATTTGTTGGGAAAACGAATTCTCTGATTATGCCACGGGCTACGCTAGGTTAGGTGCTAATCTGATTTCAGTCATTACTAATGATGGCTGGTGGGGAAATACTCCCGGACATGTACAGCATTTAAATTTCTCTGGTCTCCGTGCCATTGAACAAAATAAATATGTCGTTCGCAGTGCCAACACTGGAATTAGCGCTATCATCTCTTCCAAAGGAAAAATAATACAGCAGCTTGATTGGGACATGGAAGGGGTTATTACGGCAGAAGTTCCATTAATAGAAGGGCAGACATTTTATGTGCGAACGGGGAATATTTTAGGACCAATTATGACCATCATTTTCTTTGCGAATGTGTTTGTTATACTTATTAGCAGATTTTTCCGATTAAAACCGCGCTAACTATTTCGCGTGTGTAACTTTGGTACAAGTTTAAAAAACAAAAATTCAATGAGTTCTTACGACGTAGTTGTGATAGGTTCTGGACCTGGAGGATATGTTAGCGCCATTCGTTGCGCGCAATTAGGTATGAAAACAGCCTTGATAGAAAAGTACGCCACATTGGGTGGCACTTGTTTGAATGTAGGATGTATACCATCAAAGGCGCTCCTAGATTCTTCCGAGCACTATCATATGGCAGCACATTCATTTGCAGACCACGGAATCAATATCGATCCACCAAAGATTGATTTTGCTAAAATGATCGAGCGAAAGTCAGGTGTAGTAGACATCACTTGTGACGGTATAGATTATCTGATGAAGAAGAACGAAATTACCGTTTTACACGGTTTTGGCTCCTTGATAGATAAAAACACGGTTCAAGTAGAGGGTAAAGAAACTTCTCAGGTAACCGCCAAACATATTATTCTTGCGACAGGCTCAAAACCTATTGAATTACCATTTGCAAAGTTTGATAAAGAGCGTGTGATCTCCTCAACGGAAGCCCTGAGCTTAAAAGAAATCCCTAAACACATGATCGTTATAGGTGGTGGTGTGATTGGACTGGAATTAGGCTCTGTGTACAAGCGTTTAGGTGCTCAGGTAACTGTTGTTGAATATGCGCCAAACATTATTCCTACCATGGATGGTGCGATGGGCAAGGAGTTGATGCGTAGTTTGAAGAAACTGGGTATGAAATTCAGTTTGTCATCTAAAGTGAGCAACGTGTCCAGAGATGGCGATGTGGTTAAGGTGACTGCCACAAATAAAAAAGGCGAAGAAGTTGTTTTTGAAGGAGATTACTGCTTAGTAGCTGTAGGTCGCGGTGCTTATACGGCTAAATTGGGTCTGGAAAATGTAGGCATTGAAACCGATGAAAGAGGTCGCATTAATGTGAATGATCACTTGCAAACAGCGGTGCCCAACATTTACGCTATTGGTGATGTCATTAAAGGTGCTATGCTCGCGCACAAAGCGGAAGAAGAAGGTGTTTTTGTAGCGGAATCAATCGCAGGAGAGAAGCCTCATATCAATTACAATCTCATTCCAGGCATTGTATATACTTGGCCAGAAGTTGCTGCTGTAGGTAAAACAGAGGAACAGCTTAAGGAAGAAGGCGCAGCGTATAAGGTGGGTTCATTCCCGATGAGAGCCTTAGGCCGTTCACGTGCCTCTGGTGATATCGACGGTGTCGTAAAAGTGCTTGCGGACAAAGTTACGGACGAGATTTTAGGGGTGCATATTGTTGCTGCGCGAGCGGCTGATATCATCATGGAAGCAGTGACCGCAATGGAGTTCCGCGCTTCAGCAGAGGATATAGGTCGTATTTCTCATGGCCATCCAACCTACACGGAGGCGTTGAAAGAAGCAGCCTTAGCTGCGACGGCAAACAGAGCTATCCACAGCTAATGAAAAAAGTATCGGCTCATAATGTCGATCCGATTACTATAGAAAATCGGCTGTTGGAACTTTCCAGCAGTCGATCTTTTTTTGCCCTATATACCTCACGTGGTTATCCTAATTCTCACAAGAAATATGAACTGGTTTTCGGTTGGGGTGCAAAAAAAGTATTGTTTAAAGAGGAGCTGAAATCGGGAGGTCTAGAAAGTGGATGGAAGTTTGGTTTCTTAGGCTATGAACTCAGACATGAGTTTGAAGAACTTTCTAAGGGTAACCCTACCCAAGGAGACTGGCCCGATGCTCAGTTCTTTATTCCCGAAATCGTGGGTGTTTTAAAGCTTGATGGGACACTAGAAATATCGGCTTCTAGCCAGGAGGAAGCTCAAAAGGTGTTGGATATGGTATTGCAGGCGTCATCTCTGATAAAGGATGGTCCTACTCGTCTAGAATTTCAACCCATTGAAACTAGAGCACAATATGTTCAAGCCATAGAATCCCTAAAGCAACATATTCAACATGGAGACATCTATGAAGTCAATTACTGCACCTCCTTCCGCGCAGAAATAAAGGAGTTAGACCCTGTTGCATTGTTTCAGAAAATGGCTAATGCAACAGATGCTCCATTTTCAGCGTATTTAAAGATGGACCACCATATACTGCTGTGCACCTCTCCGGAAAGATATGTTCTTAAAGAAGAGCGAAGTATTTTAAGCCAGCCTATCAAAGGAACCAATAGAAGATTAAAACAGGACAATGAACGCGCTCAAAAAGTACTCCTTGAAAGTGAAAAGGAGCGGGCAGAGAATGTCATGATTGTAGATTTAGTAAGAAATGATCTAAGCCATGTCGCGTCGAAGGGGAGTGTTGAGGTCACGGAATTGCTTGGAATGTATGCTTTTAAAAATGTCAACCAAATGATATCGACGGTAAAAGCAGTGCTAAAACCTGAGGTATCGAATTGGGACATCATTGCTTCGTCTTTTCCCATGGGTTCCATGACAGGTGCGCCAAAAATCAGTGCGATGGAGCTGGCCGAACTGCATGAGAAGACTGCAAGAGAGGTTTATTCAGGAGCCACAGGGTATGTAACTCCGGAGGGAGATTTTGATTTCAATGTAGTGATCAGAAGTATCGCGTTGAACACGCTATCTAAGGTTGCCACCTTACATGTAGGTGGAGCTATTACCATTCTTAGTGACCCGCAAGAAGAATATGAGGAATGTATGCTCAAAGCAGAGAGTATGTTCCAATCTGCAAAATAACGCTACGGTTACTACCTTTAGGCCATGGAACTTCCAGAACTCATTCCCGGATCAAAAGCAATCTTAGGATTTAGCGGCGGCGTTGATTCCGTAGTGCTCAGCCATTTGTTGCTCGAGCGCTATGGTATTCGTCCTTACCTGCTCCATGTAAATTATGGTCTTCGAGAGGAATCCGATGAAGATGAGCGCTGGTGTTACTGGTATGCGGAAGAGCATAGATTTGAAATTAAAGTACTCCGTGTTGATCCTAAAGATCGAGGTGGGGAAAATCTTCAAAATTGGGCACGAAACCTGAGGTACAATTGGTTTCAAGAGCAAGCTGCGCAACTTGATGCCGTTTACCTTTTTACGGCCCACCATGCCGATGATAGAAGAGAGACCTTTATCATGAACGCACTGCGCGGAAGTGGCTTAAGTGGAATGACAGGAATGTCTAATGCGGCTGTTCTTCGTCCATTAAAGGACATGGATAAAACACAGGTGCTGGATTACGCCCAAACAAAAGGCCTTACTTGGCGTGAAGATGCCTCGAACCAAGCCAATACGTATACCCGAAATAAAATCAGACATGACTTAGCTCCAGTATTGGACGAAGTTGACCCTCGCTGGAGAGGGGGACTCAAAAAATCAATCGATAATTTGATTCGAGACAATGCGTTGCTGCAAGGTCTTTTAAAGGATTGGATCGAGGGTCAAGTGGTATGCCGCTCGGGTGAGTACTTCATCAATGAAGGTCTTTGGGTTCATAAGAACTATGCTCAGATTTTACTGTTCAGGTATTGCCGTGAAATAGACAAAGGGTTTAGTTTTAAAGAAATAGGGCATTTTCTCCGTGGGGAAACAGGACACATTACGTTTGGTAAAAAGCATCTTTTGGTAAGAGATAGGGGTCAATTCATTCTTTCACTAAAAAAGGAATTGGACCCTCATGAATATACCATCAACGAAATAAATGACACAGGTCTTCTGCCGTTTTCACTGACATTCACGCCTACATCCACCCAAAACATTGATTTTAGTTTAGACCAGGAGTGGTTGAGTATGGCCGCCTTAAAATTCCCGCTCACTATTCGCAGGTGGAAGCCCGGAGATGAGTTTGTGCCGTTGGGGATGAAAGGAAGAAAAAAAGTAGCTGATTTTTTGAATGAATTGAAACTCCCACGTCACCATAAAGAGCACGTCTATGTTGCCACTCATGCGGGTAAGCTCATGTGGGTTTTAGGCTATCGGATTGATGATTCACTAAGAGTTGGCTCGAGCGATGACATGGCCTATCTTGCGAAGATAAATCATCATATATGAAGCGTTCCCTAACCGGATTTTTTACTTTATTGGCAGTGGTATTATTTGCACAGCCCCAGCCAGTAAAGTGGACCACAACCTATCAAAGTACGGATGATGCAGTTCTCGTTACCATTCATGCTGATATTGAAGAAGGTTGGCACCTGTACAGCCAGAATATAGAGGCCGGTGGCCCTATACCGACATCTTTTTATTTAGACAGTACTTCAAGCTACACAACCTCTGGCATCTGGACAGAAAGTGAGCCCCATGTTGAGTTTGATACAAACTTTGACATGGACCTTGCGTATTTTTCAAACGCAGTTGATTTTACAGCAACCCTAGAGCCTACAGTCGCAGACTTTACAGTTTCCGGTGAGTTGGAGTTCATGGTGTGTAATGATGAAATGTGTTTGCCTCCCACTTTTGTAGATTTTAATGTACAAGTGATGGACGCACCTGTACCCTCCATATTTAAAGGATTAGGAACTACCTTTTGGTTGGGTATGTTGGGTGGATTTGCAGCGCTTTTGATGCCTTGTATTTTCCCTATGATTCCGCTGACGGTAAGCTTCTTTACCAAACAAAGTAAAACAAAGGCAGAAGGAATTTTTAAAGCTTCACTTTATGGCCTTGGTATTATTGTCATCTATGTTGGATTGGGACTCGCTGTGAGCCTGATTTTTGGAGCTGACAGTTTGAATAAAATGGCGACTAATCCATGGTTTAACCTTGCGTTTTTCGTCTTGTTTGTGGTGTTTGCAGCCAGTTTCTTTGGTGCTTTTGAAATCACATTGCCTTCAAGTTGGGTGAATAAAGCAGACGACGCTTCAAATAATGGCGGGCTCTTGGGCATCTTTTTTATGGCGTTTACCCTGAGTTTAGTGAGCTTTTCTTGTACTGGACCTATCATTGGTTCACTGCTTGTTGAAGCTGCTTCGAAAGGGAGTTTAATAGGGCCGGCGGTTGGTATGTTCGGTTTTGCATTGGCATTGGCTATACCATTCACGCTGTTTGCTGCCTTTCCTGGTTGGCTAAACTCGTTGCCTTCAAGCGGAGGATGGTTGAATACAGTCAAGGTTACGTTAGGGTTTTTAGAATTGGCTTTTGCATTAAAATTCTTATCTACTGCCGATTTAGTGTGGCAATCACATTTACTCGAAAGAGAGATGTTTATTGCTATTTGGGTGGCCATCGCTTTCATGACAGCATTGTACCTGTTAGGTGCATTTAGGTTACCCCTAGACAGTCCAGTTCAAACCATAGGAGTCGGTCGATTGAGTGTCGCGATCGTATTTATGGTCATGGGCTTTTACATGCTACCGGGAATTTTTGGAGCACCAGTAAAACTTATCGCCGGATTCCCACCTCCTGAACATTACGCGGAAAGTAAAAACGGAGCATATGCTCAACCTCTGATGTCTTCCATATCATCAGTGGGTGGTACCGTGAATGAAGTGAGCTACGGTAGTCATTGTCCAAATGACCTACCCTGTTTTAATAACTATGAGGAAGGCTTGGCTTATGCCAAAGAAGTTGGTAAGCCAATCATGCTGGACTTTACGGGTTGGGGATGTGTGAATTGTCGCAAAATGGAAGAAAACGTCTGGAAAGATGAGGCGGTTCACCAAAGACTACGCGATAATGTAGTACTCATTTCTCTCTATGTAGATGAGCGCACAGATCTGCCAAAAGACGAGCAGTATGTTAGCGAAATAACCGGTAGAAAGATTAAAAACATTGGCAACAAGTGGAGTGAATTTCAAGAGGTAAACTTCAAGGAAGTAAGCCAGCCATTGTATGTTATACTTGGACATGATGGTTTTACCCCTCTGGTGGAGAAAAATGCTTATAATCTGGACATACAAGACTATGTGGATTGGTTAGATAGAGGAGTAGCTGCTTTTAAGTAACGCTACTTTTTAAGTTAAAAATGAACTCCCGGAACAGAACTATCTGTTCCGGGAGTTGTTTTTTACGACAACTGGTCAGTACTATAGATGATGTTAAACCAACACTACTAATTTGGAAAAACGCTACAGACTTCGCGTCGGACAAGATATTGTCGGTTATATGCGGCAAATTGGGTCAAGAGGTACCCGTTTTTTCTCTCGGGATCAATTTTGGTGGAATGGCACAGAGATCTCTCATGAGCAAGTGGATGAGTACAGCGATCTACGTGATCTGAATAATCGACCCATCTTTGAATTGGATATTGTTGAATTTTCCATGGGTCAAACTAGGGATAGATTAGGGGTGGTTCTGTGGTCCGAGGCAAAAGAATCTTGGATCATCAAAGACATTAATGACCGTGAATTACAAGTTCCGGTCGTCTTAGAAGGATGGTCACTGTTCGAACGTCAGGATATCAAATTTCACGCCTTCTTATTCTCTAACCCAGATTTAATGATGGAGTTGGGTGTAAGAGACGATTGATGTCTATTTTAGCATCTCAATCAAGTGAAGTAATCTTTAGGCACACATGGATACAAATTTTGTAGAAGAACTCCGCTGGAGAGGTATGTTGCAAGACATCATGCCAGAAACAGAAGAACTACTGACCAAAGAAATGGTGAGTGGTTATATCGGCTTTGATCCTACGGCGGATTCTCTAGGAGTGGGTAATATGGTGCAGATAATGACCTTGGTCCATTTCCAACGTGCAGGACACAAGCCTATTGCTTTGGTAGGTGGCGCAACAGGCATGGTAGGAGATCCATCAGGGAAAAGTTCGGAGCGTAACTTACTGGATTTAGAGACGTTAAACCACAACCTAAACAGCCAAAAAAATCAACTTGCGAAGTTTTTAAACTTTGACTGTGGCGAAAACAGTGCTGAAATTGTCAACAATTATGACTGGTTTAAGGAGTTTGATTTTTTAGGATTTATACGTGATGTAGGCAAGCACATGAGTGTGAATTACATGATGGCTAAAGACAGTGTGAAAAAGCGATTAGACACGGGAATGAGTTTTACTGAATTTTCCTACCAATTAATTCAGGGCTATGACTTTTACCATTTATGGAAGAATAATGGAGTGAAATTACAGATGGGAGGATCAGACCAATGGGGTAATATTACCACAGGAACCGAGCTTATACGTCGCCTTGGCCGTGGTTCTGCGCATGCATTAACGACCCCTTTGATTAAAAAAGCAGATGGAACTAAATTCGGAAAGTCTGAAGGTGGAAATGTTTGGCTAGATCCAAAACGTACTACTCCATATGCATTTTACCAATTCTGGTTAAACTCTTCTGACAGCGATGCTGAGAACTATATTAAGATCTTTAGTATAGGTTTAAAAGAAGAGATCCAGGCCATCATTGAAGAACATGCCCAGGCGCCGCACATGCGCAAGCTTCAAAGAGCTTTGGCAGAAGAAATAACGGCTAGAGTGCACAGTCCGCAAGATCTTGAAAATGCTATTGCGGCATCAAGTATTTTATTCGGGAAAGCCACGGAAGATCAACTCCGCTCAACGGACGCACCCACGTTACTCAGTGTTTTTGAAGGTGTTCCGCAATTTGAAATAAAGTCTTCGCAACTCACAGAAGGCGTTGAAATTGTAGATTTTCTCTCAGAACATACAGCGGTATTTACATCCAAAGGTGAAGCCCGTAAAATGGTTCAAGGAGGAGGAGTAGCCATTAATAAGACTAAGGTTACCGTGGATAAGATTCTTACGGCGAACGATATTGTTGCCGGTGGAATGGTCATTGTCCAAAAAGGAAAGAAAAACTATTTCCTCGTTAATGTTCGTTAGGGAAATAACGTAATACTTCTATAACCAACAAAGGCGTCCTTTTGGACGCCTTTGTTGGTTATAAGGGTAGATAATCAAAGACTATATTGTCTATTTCCTGTAAGAAACGATCATTAGGCCGTTGGAAGAAATAATACATGCCGTGGGTACGCTGCTCAGATCCTTTTAATTTTTCATAGTCAAATTCCTCACCCTTGTTAACAAGACAATAAGGCATGCTACCTCTAAAGATGAACAGCGCTTGAAAATCTGGTAATCCTGGGTTTGAACTGCGATTCAAGTAGGCCCAACTTTCGTATTCACCGAAATCCCGGCGCTCCCAGCCTTGTTTTTTAAATGCTTCTACTAGTGGGGCTCGGAGTGAGCCACCGCGCTTCCCTTCGAAAAAACGCTCTACCATTTGCGTCGGAAAACTCCGACGCTCCAATTCTCTTCCGACAACTTTACCGGAAGCGACAACTTCATAGTACTTGGACATGCGGTGTGCACTACTTGGCCATAGACTGTCTAATGGATAACTTTCTTGAACCTGGCCTAACGTGTCTTTTTTACCGTTGAACAAAACAGCCTCTGCCATGACTCTTTGGTCGAGTTCATTAATAAAATCGCGATGTACCCATGCATGAACAATCACATCGTAGCTTCCGTTTTCAAAATTTGAGGCACTAACACGAACAGAGTCCGTCAGGGTAAGAGTTCCCTCCTCGTTAGTGAGGGTTGCCTGTCTGCGCACAACCTGTGCTTGCAAGGAGCTCACACAAAGGCAAGCGAAAATCACGGGTACTATTAGTTTCATAAACTCACCATTAAGTTACATCCTCGAATATCACTACGGTCGAGGCGGCCGTATATTTCAAATGTACCATTTTCAAAAACCTGTCCTTGATCACTTAGAGATAGAAATGCGCAACTGTGCGAATTGGCCAGATCAATCACATTTAATGCGCCACGGCTTCCGTTTCGCATAGGCGGCGCTAAAGGATCGCTAATCTCCCTGGTATACAGTCGCATCCAAGGGGGGCTTTCAAACTTTCCTGAGTCTTTTAAATAGGCTTGACTAAGAAGTTCAGTCATTCCATATTCACTGTCTATAGGACTCTTTGGAAAGCAATGTTTAAGTATGTGGTGGACTTCAGGGCGAATCAATTCTTTCCTCTTCCCTTTCATCCCGCCGGTTTCTATAATCCTCAATTTAGGGTAATGGAAACTATGGCCTCCATACCTACCCGTGGAAATTGATTCGGCAAAGTCTAAAAGACCAAAGGTGACGCCTAATAACATCACAGGGATATTTGTCTCTTTCAATCTTTCCAATGCCTCAAAAAGGTCGTCGTGGTTGTGGAGGTAAAAACCGCTTTCCGCAGAGCCACTTTTTTGAATCATGCCTTCTGCCATAGCAACCAGAGAAGACCCTGAGCGTTCTAAATAGCTGGGTAATAAGGCCAATACAGCATACTTTTCCATACTTCCGTAAGCCCTTTCAAGCCCTGCTTCATATACCTGTTTGTAATGGGCTATGGACTGGACAAAATGTTGACTAGGTGCTCCACCTGAAGTGGTAGAGGAGGTGTAAACTACTTCTTCTTGCCAATCTCCCGATTTGACCACATGGGTTTTAAAAACTTCTACAGGCAGAAATGGAATATCCGAAATGGAAGTGACTGTTTCTGGTGTACGTCCCAATAAATCACAAAACTCGCCGTAGACCTTGTTTCCATGGTACTGTTGACCAAAGAGCACTAATGCTGCGGTATCAAAATTATCGTCAGTGATTTGGGAAAAGGAGCGCATAAAAAACCCGCGCTGTTAACGGCGCGGGACAAAATTACGTTATCTACGTTGAATTTAGAGCGAGTATCTGAACTGAACCTTAAGACGGCGTGAATTTTGATTTCATAGTGAATTAACCTTATGTTAACTGCGCTTTACCTTGTTGTAACCACTAATAATTTCGAGAGATACAATAGAATTTATTACTTTCCTTTGTGCTAAAGCATTCGTCTTATGAAAACCTGGGAAGCAAAAATATTACTGGTAGATGATGAACCGGATATTTTAGAGATCGTAGGATACAACTTAAAAAATGAAGGCTACAAAGTTTACACTGCCGCAAGCGGAAAAGAAGGTGTAGCTAAAGCCCGAGAGGTAAAGCCTGATCTCATACTTTTAGATCTTATGATGCCTGAAATGGATGGTATTGAAGCCTGTGATCAGATTAAGAAAATTCCCGGTTTAGAGCATACCATAATCGCTTTCCTAACTGCCCGTGGTGAGGACTATTCACAAGTCGCAGGTTTTGAGGCGGGCGCAGATGATTATATTACCAAGCCAGTGAAGCCCAAGGTGCTGACTTCAAGGTTGAAGGCGCTACTTAGGCGGCGTCCTACCCAAGATCAAGTGGTTCCGGATCGTATGCAATTAGGAACCTTGATTATTGATCCTGAGCGTTATCACATCGAACTTAATGGGAAAGTATTAGATCTCCCTAGAAAGGAATTCGAACTCTTGAGCTTGTTGGCTTCAAAACCGGGTAAGGTTTTTCCTCGTGAAGAAATCATGAACCGAATTTGGGGTACAGCGGTGATCGTCGGTGGACGAACTATAGATGTGCATATCAGAAAATTAAGAGAGAAAATTGGCGATGACTTTATTAAAACAGTCAAAGGCGTAGGGTATAAATTTGAACTTGCAGCGTAATGAAGCATGGTAGGTTAGTACCAGTATCAATCGGATTTACAGTTGGTTTTACGCTCTTTGCGATATTGCTAAACTATATAAGCGCTGCTTATCCGGATTTTCCGAGTTGGTTGCTCTGGATATTGTTTGGGTCAGTATTATTTATAGCGCTGATGGTGACCATCTACCTGAATTTCACGCTCCGAGTCCGAAAGATTCAATTGATGATTGAGGAACACGGTATGAACGTCACGTTGCCTTCTGCAGCGCGCAAGAATATTACACTTCAGACTTTAGAAAATGAAGTAAGTCAATGGACTTCTCGTCAGAGCCGTATTGTCGAGGAGCTAGAGAGTCGCGAACAATTCCGTAGAGAATACATAGGAAATGTAAGCCATGAATTAAAAACGCCTATTTTCAATATCCAAGGCTATGTGCTCACCTTATTAGATGGAGCCCTAAACGATCCTAATGTTGCCCTCAAATTTCTTAAGCGTGCGGCGAAATCTGTGGAACGTATGACGTCCTTGATTAAGGACATGGATATACTCTCTAAGGTAGAAAGTGGCCAATATGATGTTATACCGGACCCGGTCAACCTGAACATCCTCATTGAGGATACTTTGCAAGGTATGGAGAGTTACGCCGGAAAAAGGAGCGCTAAGGTTAAGGTAAGATTCAATATCGATAAAAAGACACTTGTACTTTGCGATGCACCTCGTATGGAGCAAGTGTTACATAATCTATTAGTCAACGCCATAAAGTATAGCGACGAGGGTAAAACAGTAATGCTCGATTGTGATGAGTTTGACGATAAAATTCAAGTTACTATTAAGGACCGTGGGTTTGGTATACCTGAAAAAGATCTTGGACGTGTTTTTGAACGCTTTTACAGGGTTGATAAGGCGAGGTCTAGAGAAGCGGGAGGATCTGGTCTAGGGTTGTCCATTGTGAAACATATTATAGATAAGCATAACGAAACCATTTCAGTAAAATCAAAGGAGGGATATGGAACAGAATTCAAGTTCACACTCTCAAAGTACATGGCGAGTTAATTCGTTCATAATCCTATTCCCTTCCCCGCTAATCAAGGAGTGCAATGCTTATTTTTGAGCGTAACCTATTTTAATGTCTTATGGAGTGGACTCCTGAATTAATGCAAAAACTTGAATCCTTGCGCTCAAAAATTGAGGATACAGGTCAAGACTTTGAAACCTACGTCAATGGATGGCAGCAGCAGCAGTTCCAAAATTATTGGGACTACATACAGTTAGACACACTGCTAAGTTTGCAGCGTCCTGTTACGCAGGTTGCAGATGAGCCTATTTTCATTATGTACCACCAGATAACGGAGTTGTACTTTAAGCTTACGCGATTAGAAATAGATGCCTTGGCGGGATCTGTGGAGCCTGATTTCACAGACTTCCTAGAGCGTATCGCAAGAATAAATAGATACTTTGATGCTTTAAAGCACAGCTTTGGCGTCATGGAATTAGGGATGAAGAAAGAAGAGTTTTTAACCTTCAGAGATGCTTTAGCCCCGGCTTCTGGATTCCAAAGTGTTCAATATCGTATCATAGAACTAGGTTGCGCTCCAGTCATTAATATTGTGGCTGAGGGTAAGCGTGAGGAATTGCGTGAAGCTTCCGTGGAGAATCAGATGGATTCCATTTATTGGAAGGATGGAGCTAAGGTTGAAAGTACAGGGCAACCCGCCTACACCGCTGTTCAGTTTATGGAAAAATATTGGGATGATTTGCTGTTTACAGCGGAGGCCTATGAACATTGTAATATTTGGGCTAAGTACCAAGGTTTTAAGGAGCATTGGTCTGAAGATCAACGCTCTGAATTAGAGGACGCATTGCGCAAATTAGATCTAAATGTGAATGTGTATTGGCCCCTGCAACATTATAAAACGGCAGTTAGATATTTAAGTAAAAAACCCGTAGACATTCAGGCCACGGGAGGAACGAATTGGCAAAAATATTTACCTCCAAGATTTCAACGTCGTGTGTTCTTTCCTGAGTTATGGACTGCAGTGCAAATTGCGGATTGGGGCAAAAGTTGGGTACATGAAATACTAAGTGAATTAGAGAAATAGTCTTATGAGTGTGAAGAAGCTGGCATGGATCGCCGTCGCATCTTTTTTTGTCATCATTTTGTTCCGTGTAATTTCTGCTGATTCGTTAGAATCTAATGTGGAAATTAGTTCGGATGAGATAGACCTGACAGTTCAAGAACCTACCTTTTATTTAACGATACCCTCAGATACTCTACGTTTTGAGAATCATAAAATTGTTTCCGGAGAAAGCTTCGGTGCACTTTTGGGTAAAAGAGGTATCAGCACATCGCAAATTTATAAGATCGCTGCTGCGGTAGAGGATGAATTCAACGTCCGTAGAATTAGGGCAGAGGTTGAGGTTAAGTTTGCCACGGGAGACAGCTCTATTTTCCCAAGCTATTTCATTTATCCTGAGAGTAAATATGAGTATTGGATTGTTTCTCTTCAAGATTCATTGTACGCTAAAAAAGTAGAGAAAAAGCGAACTGTGCGAAGAAGAGAGATTTCAGGAACCATCGAAGATGCCTTGTATTTAAGTGTTGCGAGGGCTGGAGGTACTCAGGCCTTAGCAATGTCTTTGGTAGAGGTCTACGCATGGAGTATTGACTTCTTTCGCCTTCAAAAGGGAGACCAGTTCTCTGTTGTTTATGAAGAAGAATATGTGGATGATACAACCTATGTTGGACTAAAGGGCGTGATTGCATCCAACATTAAACATGTAGATAATGATTTTTACGCATTCCCCTATAAAAATGAGCTGGGCTTTCATGATTACTATGACGAGGAGGGCCGGAGCTTGAGAAAAACATTTTTGCGTGCACCATTAGACTTTACCCGTATATCATCGCGCTATAGTGGTCGTAGGTTTCATCCAGTGCAGAAACGATGGAAAGCTCATTTAGGAACTGATTATGCTGCTCCTACGGGCACTCCAATAATGACTACTGCCGATGGTGTGGTCATCGCTGCTAAGTATACCTCTGCAAATGGTAATTACGTTAAGGTTCGTCATAACGGCACCTATACCACACAGTACTTACATATGAGTAAAATTGGATCGGGTGTCAAAAATGGAGTTCGTGTAAAACAAGGAGATGTAATAGGTTACGTGGGTTCTACAGGCTTAGCTACAGGCCCGCATGTATGTTATAGATTTTGGGTTAATGGCAAACAAGTAGATCCATACAAACAGAAACTGCCTGATGCAGAACCGCTGACGGCAGAACGCATGTCAGAGTATAAGACCTACATGAACGAATTGAAGACGCGCCTTGACGCTATTTAATTCATGTAGTTAACCCATCACTATATTGATGATTCGTCCTGGTACGATGATTATTTTTCTTACCTGTTTATCTCCCAATTGCTCAGAAGTTCGTGGATCTGATCGCACGATGTTTTCAATATCTTCTGATGTCAAGCTTAGCGGTAATTCTAATTGGAATCGTACTTTACCGTTAAAAGATACCGGGTAATTCTTACTGCTCTCGATCAAGTATTTCTCCTCATGTTCAGGAAAAGAACAAACAGTTACAGAGCCCTCTCCAGAGAGTTTTTCCCACAATTCCTCTGCAAGATGCGGAGCAAAAGGAGCAAGTAGTTGAACCAAAGGCTGGAGTGCTTCACGCTCGTTTGTTTTGAGCTCAGTAAGTTCATTTGTAGCAATCATGAAGGCTGAGATCGAAGTATTGAAACTGAAATTATTCATGTCTTCATTCACCTTCTTGATGCAACTGTGTATGGCTTTCAAGGCTTTCTTATCCGCAGGCCCTTCACTAATTTTAAAGATTCCACTTGGGTGAAACAATTTCCAGAATTTACGCTGAAACCCTGAAACTCCCGAAAGACCTTGGGTATTCCAAGGTTTACTTTGTTCGAGTGGTCCTAAGAACATTTCGTACATCCGTAGTACATCCGCCCCGTACTTGTCTACGATGTCATCAGGATTGGTGACATTGAATTTTGATTTAGACATCTTTTCAACCTCGCGACTACACAAGTACTTTCCGTCTTCAAGAATAAATGTTGCATGCTCGTATTCCTTTCGCCAATTCTTAAAGGCGCTCGTGTCTAATTCATTGCCTTGCAATAAACTTACGTCGACATGAATGGCTTGGGTCTCGTGCTGTTCGATGAGACCGGCACTCACGTATGTATTGGTGCCGTTAATGCGATGTACGAACGCAGAAATACCTTGAATCATTCCTTGGTTAATGAGCTTTTTAAAAGGCTCGTCAAAAGAAATGAAGTTCATGTCAAATAAAAATTTAGTCCAGAAACGTGCGTAAAGTAAATGTCCAGTAGCATGCTCAGCACCACCTATATAAACATCAACTTGCTTCCAATAATCTGTGGTTAATTTAGACGCGAATGCTGTTTCGTTATGGGCATCCATAAAGCGTAAGAAATACCAACTAGATCCAGCCCAGCCTGGCATGGTAGTGGTTTCTAACGGATGTCCTTTGTATTCCCAATGCTTCGCTCTCGCTAAAGGAGGCTTGCCGTCAAGGGTAGGTAAGTATTTGTCTACCTCTGGAAGTTTTAGGGGCAATGCGTCCAACGGTAATGTTTTCGCAACGCCATGGTCATAGTAAATAGGAATAGGTTCTCCCCAATAGCGCTGGCGGCCAAAGACGGCATCTCGTAATTTATATTGTGTGGCGCCTTTACCATAGCCAATGTTTTCTAGATGCGCAATGACGCTAACCTTTGCGACGGAAGCCTCCATGCCATTTAAGAAGTCGGAATTGATCATTTTACCCGATTTAGCATCAAATGCTTCTTGATTAATATCGCCTCCTGAAACTACTTCTTGGATGGGTAAATCAAAGTGTTTAGCAAAAGCATAATCTCGACTATCGTGCGCTGGAACGGCCATGACGGCACCAGTTCCGTAGCTTGCTAAAACATAGTCTCCAATCCATATTGGAACCTGCTTTTGGGTAAGAGGATGTAGCGCATACGCTCCGGTAAAGCAGCCGCTTATTGTTTTAGTATCCGCCATGCGGTCACGTTCACTCCGGGCTGCAGCGATGGCTTTGTAAGACTTAATAGCTTCTAGCTGTCCAGTTGTTGTAAGAATATCTACCAATTCATGCTCTGGGGCAAGTGTCACAAAAGTCACTCCAAAAAGTGTGTCAGGACGTGTGGTGAATACCTCGATCTGTGCGGTATGATCCTTTATATCAAAAACAAGTGAGGCGCCTTGTGATTTTCCAATCCAGTTGCGCTGGGTCTCTTTTAAAGAATTACTCCAATCAATATGGTCTAAACCTTCTAATAAACGGTCGGCGAATGCCGTAATACGCATAGACCATTGCATCATTTTCTTTTGTGTCACGGGATGTCCGCCACGTTCACTTAGGCCGTCTTTAATCTCGTCATTAGCGAGTACCGTACCTAATTCAGGACACCAGTTTACATTACTTTGACTGCGGTAGGCTAAGCGGTAATTTAGTAATGTTTCTGCTTGCTGAGATTCATTCATGGATGTCCATTGTTCTGCAGAGAGAACAAGCTCTTCAGTGCATTCAGCGTTCAATCCTTCCGTACCCCTGGCTTCTAGATGTGCTATGAGTTTTGATATGGGTTGACTTTTCCCAATACTGTGGTCGTACCAGGCTTCAAAGAGTTGTATGAATATCCACTGGGTCCATTTGTAATAGTTAGGGTCGGTGGTTTTAAACTCACGCGACCAGTCTAAACCAAACCCAATATTGTCCAATTGCTCACGGTAACGGGCGGTATTAATCTCTGTGGTTTTCTCAGGATGTTGTCCTGTCTGAATGGCGTATTGTTCCGCAGGTAAGCCAAAAGCGTCATAACCCATGGGGTGAAGCACATTAAAACCTTTCTGACGCTTGTAACGGGCGTAAATATCTGACGCGATGTAACCCAACGGATGTCCAACATGTAATCCAGCACCAGAAGGGTAGGGAAACATGTCTAGCACGTAGAACTTTGGCTTGTCACTATTATAGCTTGCATCATAGGTGCCCTCTTGCGCCCATTTGCTCTGCCATTTTTGATCAATTTTGCGATGATTGTACTCCATGTCGTTAAAGAAGTGTTGAACACGCGTAAAATTAGTGAATGCCGCGCAGGATTTACTATTTTCGCATCGATGAGTTCCAAAGAACAAAAATTTACCTCCTCCCGAGTGAGGTCTTCTTACCTATCTGTCGTCATTTCCATGACGTTGGTGCTTTTTGTCTTGGGAACTCTTGGTGTACTGGTACTGTCTGCCAGAGATTTAGGTGCTGCTGTTCGAGAGAACTTCACGTTCACCCTCGTCTTAGATGAAGATATTCCGGAAGCAGAACTTCGCACGCTTTTAAAAGCACAACAGTTGGCCTCCTATGCTAAATCTGCCGAATTGGTCACTAAAGAGCAGGCCGCAGCGCATCTTCAAGAAGATTTAGGGGAAGATTTCGTATCGTTCTTAGGATATAATCCACTTAGTAATACCATTGACATTAACCTTAGAGCAGAAATTGTGGCTGTGGGAGACTTAGACGTTTTGAAAAAGGAGCTGATTGCCCAAGACTATATTATTGATGTGCTTTATGATAGAGACCTCGTTGGGTTGGTCAACGACAATATCGAAAAGATCACCTATTTGCTTTTTGCTGCTGCGCTCTTGCTATTAATGGTTGCGCTAGCCTTGATTAACAGTAGTATACGTTTGACGATCTACTCCAAGCGTTTCCTTCTAAAGACCATGCAGTTGGTAGGCGCTACAAGTGGATTTATACGTCGCCCTTATTTAATCAATTCCCTCCTGCTCGGTATTTTGAGTACCATACTGAGCGTAGCGTTGTTGCTATTATCGGGGTGGGCGTTTAACCAATACTTTCCTGCATTTGCATTGTTGATTACGCGAGAGACCTTTTTGATGGTGTCATTATTGTTGTTAATCTTGGGATTAATCGTTCCAGGAGTATCAACAGCGATAGCGATACGTCGATATTTAAAATTAAGAACTAACGAATTATACTACTAAGGATGGACACAAAAAACACTTTTCTTTTCGATCGTCGCAAATATGTCGTGCTTCTTGCAGGTTTATTAATGCTGGTGATCGGTTTCGCGTTAATGCTTGGCGGTGGCGCTGAAGCACAAAATGAGTTTAATCCAGAAATTTTTAGCGCGCAGCGTATTGGTGTCGCACCATGGTTTCTTTTTATTGGCCTTGTTTTACCAATTATCGCCATCATGATCCCTCGAAAAGAAGCTTAACTTTACTCATACCAATCCATGTCTCCTATTCAAGCACTCTTATTAGGCCTTGTTCAGGGCTTAACGGAATTTTTACCGGTAAGTTCCTCTGGACATTTAGAGATTGTCAAAGCTCTTTTTGGGCTAGAACTCAGTGGAAATGAAAGCCTCACTTTTGACGTTGTAGTTCATTTGGGTACGGCGCTAAGCACTATTGTAGTATTCAGAAAGGAAATTGGCGAGATTGTTGCCGGTTTATTGAAGTTCGAGTGGAACGATGAAACGAAATTCGCATCCTTCATTTTATTATCCATGGTTCCCGCAGGTTTCATAGGCCTTGGTTTTGAGGACGAAATCAGCACTTTATTCGAGGGCCAATTATTATTGATCGCGGCTGCACTCACGGTGACAGGTCTATTGTTATTTCTCGCAGATCGCGCAAAAACAAGCGGTAAACCAGTAAACGCTGCAGAAGCGGTTATCATTGGGTTGGCCCAGGCGATTGCCATTTTACCTGGAATCTCGAGAAGTGGCTCTACTATTGCAACTTCAGTACTCTTGGGTATTGACAGAGAGAAAGCAGCAAAATTTTCTTTTTTAATGGTTCTTCCTATTATTCTAGGGAAAGCAATGCTAGATGCTAAGGATATTATATCAGGAGAAGCACTTGGTGCGGAGGTGAGTACACTCTCTTTACTCTTGGGACTGTCTGCAGCTTTTTTTAGCGGTATTCTAGCGTGTAATTGGATGATCACCTTAGTGAAGAGAGCTAAACTGAGGTATTTCTCTTATTACTGCTTCGCCATAGCAGTCATTGTGGTAATTACTCAATTCATTTAAGAAATTGACGGCAGAAGAAATTAAATCGGGGCAGGTTTTGCTCGTTGATAAGCCCTTGAATTGGACCAGTTTTCAGGCGGTTTCGAAAATCAGATATACCCTGAAGAATGCACTGAATGAAAAAAAGATTAAGGTTGGACATGCAGGGACTTTAGACCCGTTAGCAACTGGCCTTTTGATCATATGTGTGGGTAAAATGACCAAAGAAATCCATACGTTCATGGGACAAGAAAAGGAGTATGTTGCTAAAATTAAGTTCGGAGCAACTACGCCATCCTATGACTTAGAGTCAGACATCAATCAAACGTTTCCCACCGCGCACGTAACAGAACAAGCAATCGCTGAGATTCTCCCACAATTTATAGGCGAAACAAAGCAGCTACCTCCCATTTTCTCTGCCATTAAGCAGGGTGGGGTTAGGCTTTATAAAAAGGCAAGGGCAGGCGAGCAGGTGGTGGTAGAACCCCGTGATGTTTATATTCGTGAGATAGAAATACTATCATTTGCTGAGCAGGAGTTAAGCATTCGTGTCACCTGCGGAAAAGGAACATACATTCGATCCTTAGCCCACGACTTAGGGCAGGCGTTACACTCAGGGGCGCATTTAGCAGGCTTACGTAGGACTAAAATTGGTTCGTATTCGGTAGAAGGCGCTAAAGATCCGATCCAGTGGTGCGAACATTTTGTAAACACCATAGATGCCTAGTCTTTAGTCAAGATATTTGCTTTTCCAAAGATTGGTATTGAAATTCTTTACCCTACTAAAGCCATATAGCACCGTCATGGCACTGGTGGAAAAGAACATCCAGAAAAATAATATAACCCTGAGATGCATAATAGTTCCCGTGTCTTGATTACTTCGAATAAGGCTTTCAGGAAAGAGTAATGCTACGGCAAGACAAAAGACAAAAACAGTTTTTAATAAGCTTTCAAAGTCTCTGAACGGGTATACCAGTACCTTTCTTAATGGATGTAAGTCATTGCCCCATTTAGCGAGTAAATAATAATAATCACCACCCATAGGTACCATCAACAAGGGGTCTTTGTCTTTTTCTGCCAATTTAAACATGGGTGCAGGTGCAATCATTTTAAATCCAGTGATCTCTCGGTTCTGTTCGCTTTGGAATGTTTTGGTAGCCTCTATTGCCTCCACAGGGAATGTTCCTCTGAATAGCTTAGAGTCTAGGAATCTCAATCTAAAATTTATACACAATGCTTTGATGTCAGCGATGTGATAAATATGGCTTGGGTTAAGGGCATTAAAATCAAGTTTTTCCTCATTGCCGTTAGATCGAAAAAGATTCGTTAAAATGCGTTCTCCTTCAGTGTTTTGACCCAAGAGTGCCTTGTATCCGATCAATACGTCCTTATAATGAAGGTCATTATCCTTAGCTCTAATGGCCGATAGTTCAGTGTGCAGATTTACCCCCATGTCGCAGTAGTGCTAAGATGTTAGTTTTAATTCGTTCAACACACATTTAACAAATTCAGGAACTTTATTGTTCATCAGGAATTGCTTGTTGTTTTACTTGACAAGGGGGGGTACGAAATCGTATCTTCGCATTTCTCTTTTTTTATAAACTTTTCAAAGCCCGTAAGCTATGAAAATGAAACTTTCACATTTTGACTATGAGCTTCCAAAGGAACTCATCGCTCAAGAACCTATGCTTCACCGTGATGACAGCCGCCTAATGGTGGTTCACAAGGATACCGGTGAAATTGAACATAAGCACTTTCACGAAATCATCAACTACTTTGATGATGGTGACGTAATGGTAATGAACAACACGAAGGTGTTCCCAGCACGCATGTGGGGGAATAAGGAGAAGACCGGTGCGCGCATTGAAGTCTTCTTGCTCAGGGAGCTTAATTCCGAAAGCAGACTTTGGGATGTTTTGGTTGACCCTGCTCGTAAAATTAGAATAGGTAATAAACTATATTTTGGTGAAGATGACTCTTTGGTAGCAGAGGTTATTGATAACACGACCTCTAGGGGGCGTACCCTTCGTTTTTTGTTTGACGGTTCTTATGAAGAATTTCGTGCAAAATTAACAGAGATGGGAGAGACGCCTCTTCCAAAGTATATAGACCGTGAGCCTACTCTGGATGATGCAGAACGTTATCAGACAATCTTTGCTTCAGTGGAAGGAGCGGTTGCAGCACCAGTTGCGGGACTACACTTTTCAAAACATCTGATTAAGCGTTTGGAAATTAAAGGAGTTCACTTACCAGAATTGACACACCACGTTGGATTAGGGACATTCCGTCCTGTGGAAGTGGAAGATTTAAGCAAGCATAAAATGGACAGTGAGCAGTTCTTCTTGGAGCAGCCCTGTGCAGATGTGGTTAACGATGCTTTATTGCATAAACGTCGCGTATGTGCGATTGGGACCACTACAGTGCGCACACTCGAAAGTTCGCTAACGACCGGCGGTCGTGTTACAGCTACAGAAGGTTGGACAAACAAATTTCTGTTTCCACCTTATCAAGTGCAGATACCGGATTCAATGGTAACAAACTTCCACCCACCGGGTTCGACGTTACTTATGATGAACAGTGCGATGTTAGGTCATGACTTGGCCATGCATTCCATTCGGGTAGCCATTAAAGAGAAATACAGATTTCTTGCCTTTGGCGATGCGATGTTGATCATCTAATAGACAATAAAAAAAAAGCGTCCTTTTCAGGACGCTTTTTTTTTATTGTTATTTCCCGATTTCATGGAAAGCATCGATGTACTCCGCTGCGATATCCTTCCACTGAAAATGATTTTTCATACGTTCCCAGGCAAGCTCTTGCTGCTGCGCTAAGATCTCTTTACTTGGCCGCTGCTGCAGTAGTTCAGACAGCTGGTCACTTTGAAGCCACAATCCACCTAGACCACCTAGGACACTTCCGTTGAATCGATTCCCATGTGCTAGAACAAAACAACCGCAGCCCAGTGCTTCTAATAGGGCGGGATTCGTTCCTCCGGCACTATGGCCATGAATGTAAAACAAGCTGTGTTGTCTTAGCGCATTCAGTATGGTTTTGTTATAAATACTGCCCAGGAAATGAATGTTTCTACAATGGTCAAAAGCACCTTTTAGGGTTCGGCCGTAACGGGTCGAATAATCACCAATAGTGACCAGGGTTTCACCACTGTCTTTCGCTGCAGATAAAATTTCGTGGACATGGTTATCGGGCTGAACCCGACCGATATGCAGGTGATATTGTTTCGAGGTTAGATCAAACTGCTCTAGTAATTCCGCTGCTTTAAACTCAAATGGCACGACCTCTGTGCCGTAGGCTATGGTTTGAATCGGCTTTTTAAATTTCCTTAAATAAGCAGCGATTTCGGGATTGTCAGCAACCAATAGCTTTGAACCCTTGACAGCACGACGTTCTGACCACTTTAGGAATATAGAGAGAAGACCCCTGTACTTTGCTCTTTTATGCTCGAGCCCATCCATGTTAGTGATGGTTTTATGCTTTGGCCATAAAAACGACCAAACGCCAGACGTGGTATATCCCAGCTGTAGAATGATATCATAGTTCTGCTTTCGAGCATGTAGAATACCTAGAAAATCATAAATGAATTGGCCTGCAAGACCCATAGTTTTTTCAGGATTAAAAATAGGAATAACCCTTACTCCCTCTACAATTTCTTGCTTGTCAGGATGGTCGGAAATGGCATACACCGTCACCTGATGACCCTCCTTTACCCACAGGGGGCAAACTTGAGCAGCCATCTCTTCAAAACCTCCATAGCGGTTTGGTATACCTCGTGATCCTAGAACTGCAATTTTCATTGGGTTAAAAGTAGGATTTTTCATCGTGCTTGTCGAACTTATTTAGCAACCCCTAACGATATCAACGATGAAGGATGCACTATTTTTTGACGACCAGGTACCTTGGTCACAGGAAAAGCTAATCAGTTTTGTACTCAATTGATCTAGTAAATATCAGAAGGTGGATGTTTTAGCAGATCAAATAGCTAAACATTTCATTGAAATAGATCAAATTGTAATGGCTGATATAGTAGCACTGACAAGCATTAACGGAATTGGCCCCGTGAAAGCAAAACAAATCTTAGCCATGCTAGAGCTGCATAAAGCATGGAGTTCCCCTAGTAAATTGCCTTTAGTAGTTAAAAAGAGTCAAGATGCCTTAACGTATTTTGAGGCTTTACGCTTTCTTCCGCACGAAGAATTCCATGTACTATATCTCAATAGAGCGCACATTCCTTTGAGTTGCCAGTCCCTATTTAAAGGTGGAATTACAGGAACCGTAACAGATGTAAGAATAGTATTGAAGTGTGCCATAGCGTTTGGTGCTACATCCATGATTGTTGCGCATAATCATCCTTTCGGCGCCTTAAAACCAAGTGAAAATGACAAGAGAATGACAAAAAAATTAAATGAGGCATGTTTGGCTTTAGATCTAAACCTATTAGATCACCTTATTGTGGCCCGAAGTGGCTACTTTAGCTTTTCAGATCAAGGATTATTGTAGATGGGCGCAGTAGGCTATATAAGGAATTGGACAATTTTTTTAAAGAAGTACGATCATTGGCGCTTTCTATTGGCTGAGGTCAATAAAATCGTCTATCTAAGGTCCTATCTAAAACATCAAAGTAGTCAAGATCGAAATCAAGCGATGCACCATGCAGCGAAATGGCTCATTAATAGTATGATAACTGGTAAGGATGCTGGGTCTAGTACGTTTTACTTCAATACATCATGGACCAGTTCCTATCCTGAAACAACGGGTTATATCATTCCGACCTTACTGAGGTATTCAAGTATCACGGATTCTGCTTGGTCTGTGGAGTCAAAACAAGCAGCTGTTGCTGCAGGGAAATGGTTGTTGGGTATTCAACATGCTGATGGTGGCTGGCCTGGTGGATATGTACACCAAGACCGACCCTCTGTGGTCTTTAATAGTGGTCAAATCCTACGTGGATTGCATGCACTGCACCACGTTGACCAATCTGAGGATTGGAAGGGTGCTGCGAAGCGCTGTATTGACTGGATATGGGAACAGTTGGATGACCAAGGAAGATTCAGTAGTAACGACTTTATGGGGGAAATCAGAGTATATGGCACGTATGTAGTAGCGCCCATACTAGAGTGGGTGGATATTTTCCCAGTCGAAGCTCAGTCCTGGAAGGAAAAGGCCCTGCTTCATTCGAAATGGGTAATGTTGCAACAGAATGAGTTGGGCTGGTTTGCGAATTGCGACAACACCGTTCATAAAAATGATAAGCCCATTATCCACACCGTTGCCTACACTGTCGACGGTTTATGGAATATAGGGGTTAAACTCTCCAATGAAGATTTTAAAGAGGCCGCATTAGTACCTGCGCGTGTCTTAGCGACAGAGTTTCTTTCTAGAGGAATGCTTAGCGGTCGATACACTAAAAATTGGATAGGGAGTGAAAGTTTTATTCCCACAGGAGGTGCCCAATTGGCAATTCTTTGGGAAAGTATTTTTCAAATTACTGGAGAGCCTATCTGGGAAGAAGCTTTTCTTAAAATGAATATTTTACTCGTAGCGATCGCTAAGCGTGGTACTAGAGAGAATTCTGAAACGCTCGGAGCCTTGCCAGGTAGTTTTCCGTTTTGGGGACGCTATGAAACTTTTGGTTTGCCCAATTGGGCAACGAAATACATGTTAGACAGTTTGTTAAATGAACGTGAAAAATATAGTTAGGTCTTTACTTCCCGCTGGTTTACTTCAGTGGAATCGAATAAGAAAGAAAAAAGCAAAGCGTAAGTCTTTAGAGAGCTTAAAAGCGGCTGGTCAGACTTGGAATAAGGAATCGTTACATGCGTCCATACTGAATGCAGGAATTGATCCTCACAAAGATTTAATGGTTCATAGTGCACTAAGTGCTATAGGATATGTAGAGGGTGGTCCACAGGGTGTAGTGCGAGCCTTGATAGCATCACTAGATACAAACGCAACACTGCTTATGCCTACTAGCCCTGTAGATTCCCTTCAGGCGGAGCACGAATTGGCGTTGTATGATCCGGAAAATACGCCATCAAAAATGGGTGCAGTTACAGAATATTTTAGGTCTAACGTGGCAACACATCGGAGTGCTCACCCGTTGGAGCCTGTTTCAGCAATGGGTCCTAAAGCTAAATACTACACAAGTGCGCATCATACGGACGGAACGTCTTATGGGTTAAATAGTCCATGGTATAAACACATGGAACAAGGGGGACAAATCCTTTATATAGGTACTACGTTGATCAACTCCGGTACCAGTTTACATGTGATAGAAGATGCTATTGGCGCTGCCATATTCAAGTTTCCTATATATCTTGAAAACAGTAAGCTCTTCAAGATTAAATTATCTGGTTCACGTACAGTAGATTGCCTCACTAAAGTACACAACCCAACAATGAGTAAACGTCGTCTTTGCGATGGGCTTATCCCCATATTAGAACGTAGCGGTGCCTTACGAAGAGTTGTCATAGGAGATGCCCCATCGCTTTTAGTGGATGCGGCTAAAATGAAATCCATACTTTTGGAGGAGTACTCTCGTAATGGTGTAACCATGTATACTCCTGAAGGCTCATGAAAACAATTTTGATCACAGGTGCAGGTGGCGGTATAAGCAGGGCGATCATTCCATTGCTTTATAAGCGAGGTTATCGCCTTTTACTTACTACAAAAAGTAGCATCAATTCCTTAACGTCGTTTTTATCGGAGGAATCTATTGATGCTGAGGTATTCGCGGCTGATTTATGCGACCAGAAACAAGTAGATGTCCTGTTTGACTGGGTGAACGATTTAGGCGGAGCGGATGTTCTTATAAATAACGCAGGAGTTGCGCATGCTGCTCCTGCTTGGAAATTAACCGTGGAGCAAATGCACGACCTATTTGAAACCAACTTCTATACAGCTGTTCGATGTACTCAAAAAGTATTGACCCATATGCGCGAGCAGAATTTTGGGCGTATAATTTGCGTGAGTTCTGTGGTGGCACACAAACCTTCCTTTGGTACTAGTGGTTACGCAGCAAGTAAAAGTGCGCTCGAAGGATATGTCCGGGGAGTAGCAATAGACACCGCCTCAAAAGGTGTTACAGCGAATACAATTGCCTACGGGTACATGAAGGCAGGAATGCTAAACGATGTTCCTCAACCCATGCTAGATGAAATTCTAACTACGATTCCTTCTGGCCAGTTTGGTGCTGCTGCGCAAATAGCTTCTTATGTGGAGCTGTTGATTAACAGTCCCTACACCACTGGTCAGACCCTACATGTAAATGGCGGACAATGGATGCCATAATCTCCCTATATAGCGCCCAGGATACACCTAGATTTCGATGGGCGTCAAAGGTGCTTTTTACCTCCGCAATGAGAGTTAAGGTAATTCACTATTCTGATCTAGAGGCGTTCTCCTCTGCTGAGGGAATAAAGATTAATTATAGCCCAACGCCGATAGAAGATTCGGTACACATCTCTCCTCAAGGCCTGCTTTGGGAGAAGGAACTCGTAGATCAGGAATTCTATTGCACAACATGGGAAGAGCTGCCTATATTTTGTCAGCGATCTATGGGCGATTTACCCTTTGACCCACTAGCAGCTGCTTTTTTCTTAGCATCTCGATACGAAGAATACTTGCCATTTATTGCGGACCAGCATGGTCGTTTTCCTGCAAGTGAAAGTTTTGCGAGCCATCACGGTTTCTTAGAACGTCCATTAATTAACGAATGGGCGCTAAAGATTGGAAAGCTTTGGATCGGTGCTCAATTTGAATTGAAACAATATTACACCTATACCAGTTCGGTAGACATAGATAATCTATTTGCCTACAAAGGAAAGGGAGCTCTGCGCACCATGGGGGCCATAGCTGGAGATATTACGCAGCTGGATTTCAAACGACTTAGAGCCAGATTGATGGCGTTGTTGGGTGTACAACGAGATCCCTTTGATACGTTTAGAAAGCAACGAAATTGGAATAAAAAGCACCAAATCTCGATGCTTTACTTCATGCTCTTTGCAGAGTTTGGAAGAAATGATAGAAATGTAAGTCCATATAGTACTGAAGCGGCGATAAAACTTCGTGAGATATCTGATTGGTCGGAAGTAGGGATTCATCCTAGCTACGCGTCTGACAGCCAAGAGCTGTTTGTTTCTAAAGAACTAAATAACCTCCAAGAGGTTCTGAGACAACCGGTTAGGCAATCTCGACAACATTATTTGAAAATGAGAATGCCGCACACGTTTAGGACATTATTAGATCTTGGAATTACCCATGACCATAGCATGGGCTATGCTGAGGTAGCTGGATTTAGAGCCAGCTTGGTTACACCCTTTACTTTTTATGATTTAGAATTGGAGGCGGAATTACCACTGGTTATTCATCCTTTCGTTTTTATGGATACGACCTACTATATGTATCAAAAAAAAGGTCCAAAAGAGTCGTTAGAGCAAATGAAGAATTGGCCAGAAAAAGTCAAAGAAGTTGGTGGTGAGTTGATCACGGTTTGGCACAACAGAACATTTGGTGAAATAGAGCCAGACACTCAAGGATGGGTTCAGGTTTACAAAGAATTTATTGATGCTGCACAAGTTTAAGTATATACCCCATCAAGACATAGACTTCGAGCGTTGGGATAGGTGTGTGTCCTCTGTCGAGTTTCCGCAACCGTATGGATTTAGTTGGTATTTAAACTGGTTGTCAGACAACTGGGACGCACTCGTATATGGCGATTATGACGTGGTTATGCCAGTTTTCCCACGTGTTAAAAATAGATTTAAATTTTCGACTCGTCCATTTGGAACGCAGTCCACAGGACCGTATTCCCGGATACCCATGACACCGGAATGGTCGAAATCTTTGATTGAGAGTGCTATGGATCATATGGTATATGGAGAGTTTTTCCTAAGCCCTGGTACTTCATTGTATGAGGATTGGAAGCCAAAAGAATTTGCAAACCTGGTTATTGACGCTTCGCTGCCCTATAAAGATTTGATTTCGAAATATTCTAGTCAAAATAAGAGAAGTATAAAGAAGGCCAATCAATTGCAATTAGAGTGGACATCTTGGACGACCGTTAAAGAGGCTGTCGCGCTTTGGCAAACGACAACTCAGGATAAAACAGGCATCTCATCGGAGAAACTTGATCGTCTAACGACACTCTTGGAATTTTGTAGCTATCAAAAAAGAGCGCGTCTTTATGCTGTTCGAGATGAGTACAATCAGCTTGCCGGTGCTCAATGCTGGATTGACTGGGAAGGAAGAACAACTCTATTATTGAACGCCACCAGTGAGTGGGGTAAGGATAATGGTGTTAGTGCATGGCTAATTGACCAGCATATCCAAACGGTTGCTGGATCTAAACATGTTATAGACTTCGAGGGAAGTAGCCTACCTGGCCTATCAAGATTCTATACTGGTTTTGGCGCTAAGAACGAACCTTTTTATATGCACATAGAGAACAGGTTGCCATTTTGGGCGTGTCTGTTTAAACCTAATTCAACCTATTAAATGAAATATAAACACCTCTTCTTTGATTGGGACCACACATTATGGGACTTTGAGAAAAATTCTGAAATGTCTTTGCGTAACCTATTTATAGATTTAAAACTCGCGGAGATAGGGCTTCCAGAATTCACTGATTTTTTCAGCAAGTACATCGTTATTAACGAATTGAAGTGGGAGATGTACCGGAAAGGCGAAATAGACAAACAAGGTCTTCGCGAATCCAGGTTTAAAGAAACGTTTGAGCACTTTGGTGTTTTAGCTCCGAAGGTCGCGTGGACATTAGAAACGCGGTATATTCATGAAACTCCTTATCAAAATCACTTAATTGATGATGCTCGTGAAGTACTGCATGTTCTAAAAGAAAAAGGATATATCCTTCATATAATAACCAACGGTTTTCGTGAGAGTCAGCAAATTAAGTTTTCGGAAAGCGGCTTAGAACCACTTTTCAATGTTTTACTGTGTAGTGATCAAGTGGGTGTAAATAAGCCCGATGCCAAGATCTTCAGAAAGGCACTTCAGATGGCGGCGGCGCAGCGTAAGGATAGTCTCATGATAGGTGATAATCTTATTGCTGATTGTATAGGAGCTCGGGAGCAGGGTATAGATCAAGTATACTATAACCCAAACAAAAACCCACATAGAGAAAAACTGACTTTTGAAATTTCTCGACTTAAAGAGTTGTTAGACATCCTTTAAATTGGACATTATGAATTTATCGTAAATATTAAATATAGACTGACGCCAATATTGCTTGCATTCCCCGCACATAAAATGGAGTGATGATGGGAAACATACCATTCAAGCAAACGCTTCCAACCCAATCTGTGGATCAAATAAGTCCATTTTTATTGATTCATCACTATACCGCTGACTTTTGAAGTTCGGGAAGGCGAAAATGGTTTATTGTGCTGTCTAAGTGGATGAGGATTAATACAGGGATACGGGATATTAGAAGAACATATGCTGTATCATATATCTTGTGGAACCTATACGCTAAATCCTTCTAAATCCAGTAAAATACTCTTTGTAAGCGCTTTGCCTATTCAAGAAAAGGTGGAGAGCTATAGCCCGTTTGTTATGAATAATCAAACTGAGATTATGGAGGCGATGAGGTATTACCATATGGGTAAGATGGGTGTTCTTATTGAAAGAGATCTACCCTAGGGCAGCAATTGCTTTGAATGTATCTTTGCTTCCATGATTGAGAAGAAACGGGACATACGACGACTGAGTCAAGAAGCCATCACTGAGTTCTTTGAAGCACATAATGAGCAGTCATTTCGTGCCAAACAAGTATACCAGTGGTTGTGGCAAAAAAGCGCTTCAAATTTCGATGAGATGACCAATCTGAGTAAATCTACCAGAACTTTATTGAATGCTAATTTCAACTTTAATTTATTGGAGGTTGATCTTATGCAAAGATCAAAAGACGGTACGATCAAAAATGCCGTTAAACTTCATGATGGTGCATTTGTAGAATCAGTACTCATCCCTACGGAAAAAAGGATTACAGCCTGTGTAAGCTCACAGGTTGGCTGCTCACTTGATTGTACTTTCTGTGCTACGGCATCTTTAAAGCGCATGCGTAATCTTGGCCCAGATGAAATCTATGACCAGGTCGTAGTTATTCATAATCAAGGCAAGGAGTATTTTGGCCGCCCCCTAACGAATATTGTTTTCATGGGTATGGGAGAGCCGTTGTTGAATTATAATAATGTGCTTGCCGCCATAGAGAAAATAACAGATCCTAAGGGTCTAGGTTTATCCCCTCGAAGAATCACGCTAAGCACTATCGGAGTTCCTAAGCTTATCAAGAAGATGGCAGATGATGGAGTCAAGTTCAACTTGGCCATATCTTTGCATAGTGCGATTGAGGAGAAACGTGCTAAACTTATGCCATTAGCGCATAAAAGTGCGACGTTAGTTGACCTCCGTGAAAGTTTACAATATTGGTACGCGAAGACCGGTAGGGGGGTGACTTTTGAATATGTGATTTGGAAGGATCTTAACGACACCGAGCAAGATGTCAAAGCGCTCGCTAAGTTTTGTGGTGCCATCCCCACTAAAGTGAATATTATACAGTACAATCCGATTGATAATGGCCCATATACCCAGGCTTCTCAGGAATCGGTTGACATGTATAAAGATATTCTTGAGAGCAAAGGTATCATAACGACGATCAGACATTCTAGAGGACAAGATATCGATGCGGCTTGTGGACAATTGGCTAATAAGGTAGAGGAGTAGTGATTTCTTTATCGTCTCCAAATAGGGTCTTTTGGATCTGGAGCGTTTTTAGTCCATTCTATGGGGCCATTACATCCTATTTCTATAACTCGGGCGCTCGGACTGCCAAAAACACCTAGCATAGCGCTTCGCCAGTTTCTAAACTCCTCTATATCGGTAGCGTAGCAACTTAGGGTTAGCAAAGTAATAGTGGTCTTACCTATAATAATAATAGCAGGATCTACGTGGTCTACGGTACGATAATCTCGACCTGGGGTTACTCGTTTCCCCCCAATAAACTCTTTGAACCAAAATTTCAAAGCATACATTAACTCTTGTTCATCCTCATAGGCAAACGTACTCAAGTCGTATTTAGGGCGAACAAGATTACCTAGTTCATTCAGTTCTTTATCTAGTTGCTTGAGTTGAAAATATTCGTGATGTATGAATTGAGTCTCGAGAAGCACTCCATAATCCGGCTCGCTTCCATTGAGTTCTTTTACCTTGAATTTACCCTCTTGTTCTGATAAGAAAAGGGCGGTGCGTTGTTTCAGTTCTTCGGTTTGAGCATTGCTGATCAACGGGATGAAAAGTAGTAAGAGGAAAATGTTTTTCATAATTCTAAATCTGCTATTACAAATGTACTGCCGCCAATAAATATAAGGTCTTCCGATGTGGCTTCCTTTTTCGCTGCGCTCAATGCGCTATTTACATCTGTGAAATGTGTACTATGGAGTCCTAAGAGATCTGCTTCTTTCGCCAACTCTTCTCCACTTTTACCCCTAGGACTACTGAACGAAGTAAAGTAATACGAAGACGATTTTGGTAAAAGAGACAGTATTGCTTTACTGTCCTTTTCTACAGCGGCTCCTAATATCCAATGAATCCTTCCAAGACACTCTCTCTCTGCCTGCTCAACCAAATGGACAAAGGCATGGGAGTTATGTCCCGTATCACAAACTATTCTGGGCGAATGTCCGATTATCGACCAGCGCCCAAAAAAACCAGTGAGGTCAGATACGCGCTTAAAGCCATCACTCCAGACGCCATGGAATTCAGGATGTAGTAAATTTAAAACTGCAGCGGCGCCTTTGATGTTTAAGGACTGGTATTCTCCGACCAAGTCACTAATTGCGTTAAATGGCTCAGCCCAAAACAATGGAGCACCTTTGTCTTTCGCTACTTGAATAAATACGGATGAAGTTTCCGGATCATCTTCTACAATAACAACTGGAATTCCAAACTTCACAATGCCTGCCTTTTCGCGTGCAATCGCCGCTCTAGTGCTACCCAGCCATTCCTTGTGATCCAATCCAATGTTAGTTATTAAGCAAATTTCAGGGGTACAAATTGTGGTCGCGTCAAGTCGCCCACCCATACCTGTTTCTAGGATAATCCAATCAACCTTTTGTTCCTCAAACCAGCTCATGGCGAGCATCAGGGTTAACTCGAAAAAGCTATTTCCTTTTTGTTCAACTTCACCTCTATGCTGGGAAACCCATTGCGCCACAAACGACTCAGGAACCATCTTAGTTCCTATTTTCGCACGTTCTCTAAAGTTGAAAAGATGTGGAGAAGAAAAAACGCCGACTTTACAGCCCATACTTTGCAGACCTGCAGAGATCAAATGCGCGGAAGAGCCTTTTCCATTTGTTCCAGCAATATGAATGGTAGGAATACCATCGCTTGGCCTATCCAAGTAATTCCAAAGAGCCTCTGGACTTTCTAAGCTGATTTTATAATTCTTGTTTCCACCGTCCCTTTGGAAGTTTGGAACAGCTGCATAGAGCCAATCAACAGCTTCTGTATAGGTCATTGTAGTTCGAATCGATAGACTATGAAGCCAACTCTTCTCTGATTGCTGTTATCAGCGCTCCATGTTGAGGCGTTGGCTGCTAATCGCGCCTTATTGACCAAACAAGTATTCGACCCAAAGTTTGACATGGCTAATCCATTAGGAATTTGATTGTAGGGAGCTAAATCGGCTTCAAATACCTTACCCGTGCCGTCTACAGCAATTTTAATAACAACAACACCTTCATAGTTACAACCTGTTTCTGGCTCAGGAAGAGTGATAGGTTTTCCGGACATATAATATTTTCCATTGCCTCCGATCCCTCCGTTTCCTGTACGTCTACGTGAATTCAAGTCTCCATTTGGATCTCCTGTATCGCCACCGCCAGTTGTTTCGCCTTCACCGGTGCCTGAGCCTTTGTTGTTCGTATTGAACATCCTGTCCAATTTAGCTTGCTGTGCTTGTTGCTCAATTTCTTCAGCTGTGGGTTGTGGTTCTGAATCAGGGATGAGATCAGAAACAGGCTCTTTTGTAGGCTTCTCTTTAGGAGCATCTTTTACAGGCTCTTGGGGTGTTTCTTCGACAGGCTTTTCTTTTGGTTTTTCTATAACAGGAGCCTCTTCAGTATCTTGAGTGACCACTTCTTCTTGCGCTACAGGAGTAGCTACCGGAGTCTCAACGGGAATAGGTGGAGGAGGAGTTACAGCGGCCGCTTGTGAATTATCGCCATTACCGCTCTCTTCATAACCGAAATTAATAGCAATACCTTCTTCTGGGGGTGGGTCTTGATACTTGAGCCCGGTAAATGCAAACCACAACAATAAAAGCACGTGGATCGCAATGGTCCAGGTACGTGCCTTATTTCGGTTTGTACTTTCGTTGAACGCCATATTATTTCGGGTCGGTTGCAATAATCATTTTTAGGTTGTTGCGGTAACCTATGTCCAAGACGCGTACCGTTTCACCGGTGGGAACACTCTGGTCCACGCGTAAAACAACAACTGCTTCTTCATCGCTATTGAGTTTGCTGGCCTCATTAATAAGCATGCGCTCTACTTGGTCATAACTTACTATGGTGCCATTCACATCAAACTCTAATGCTTCATTTACGGTAAGGGCAATATTCTTCTTTTTAACCGTTTGTGCACCGCTTTTAGGTAATACAATGTCCAAAGCACTCGAGGTTACAAGTGTAGACGCTAGAATAAAGAATATAAGGAGTAGGAACACCAGGTCGGTCATCGACGACATGTTCACTTCAGCACTTACTTTACTTCTGGATCTTAGATTCATAGCTCAGTGTTATGCAGGTTCGTGAAGAAGGTCAAGGAAATCCATAGCACTTGACTCGAGCTTATAGACCACCCGATCAACTCGAGTAACTAAATAGTTGTAACCGAAGTAGGCAATAATACCCACCAAAAGACCTGCAACGGTTGTCGTCATGGCAGTATATATTCCTTCAGCCATCATATCAAGTTTGATTTGACCTCCAGCATTTGCCATTTCTTTAAACGTAAGAATCATACCTATAACGGTACCCAAAAACCCAATCATAGGAGCTCCACCAGAAATAGTGGCCAGCATAGGTAATCCTTTTTCAAGTCGTGTAACTTCTAATTTACCTTGATTTTCTATGGCTTGTGTGATATCTCCAAGCGGTTTGCCTATGCGGCTAATACCTTTTGCTATCATTCGCGCAACAGGAGTGCTCTCGGATTTACATAAGGCGCCTGCAGCGTCTAATTTGCCATCCATGACCATGTCTTTAATATTATTCATAAAATTAGGATCAACCTTGTTCGCGTTTCGCATGGCGCCAAAGCGTTCTAAGAATATATAAACAGCGAAAATACTGAGTATACCAAGGGTTACCATGATTAATATTCCACCTACCCCTCCAGAAGTCATTAGCTCTAGAATGGTCATAGTTTTTTCAGTAGGTTCTTCAGTAAGAACGGCGTCTACACCAGTTTGAATTTGAAAGAAAATTGCGCTCATTAGTTTCGTGTGATTTACTCAAATATCTATAAAAAGAAGGCCCCCGCTTCGCGAGGGCCTTTGAAATATCAACAAGTTCGAAATTCGTTAGAATAACATGTTTTGAAGGATATAAACTCCAGCTCCCGCTACATAACCAACGAGTGCTAATAGGGTTATATTCTTCACGTACCAACCAAATGGTATTTTTTCTAGCCCCATTACGGCTACACCAGCTGCAGATCCTATGATGAGTGCTGAACCACCGGTTCCCGCACAGTAGGCTAAAAATTGCCAAAAAGTACCGTCTTGCATGAATAATCCAGTTTCTGTCACTTCGTACATTCCCATTGCAGCTGCTACCAATGGTACATTGTCTACAATTGCGGATAATAGTCCGATGATTAATCCTACCACATATACTCCGTTTTGGGTATCAGTGCCAATACTATTGTCTAAAGCGTTGGCTAAATCGCCCAACTGTCCCATACTTTGTAAAGAAGCGACTGCTAACAAAATACCCAGGAAGAACAGGACAGACGGGGTGTCTATTTTTTGTAGCACTCCTAGCGGACTCAAATGATGTCTAATTTCAGAAGGTTTTCTTCGATGTAGAATGTCTGTAATAATCCACAAGACCCCTAGGGAAAGCATCATTCCCATGAAAGGAGGCAAATGTGTTACTGTTTTGAAAACAGGAACAAATATGAGCCCTGCAACCCCCGCGAAAAACACGAAGTTTCTTTCAAAAGGTGTAGTTGGATCTGTGTAATGCTCGGCATTCTCTGACTTCATAGGTCTTTGGACGTCGCCCTTTAGGGTAAAGGATAGAATGGCCAGAGGGGCGAGTAGGGTAGCAAGTGATGGTACAATCAAACTTTGCACGATCGCTCCTGCTGAAACTTGTCCCTTGATCCATAGCATAGTCGTCGTAACATCGCCAATAGGAGACCATGCTCCTCCAGCGTTTGCTGCAACTACAACCATACCAGCAAAGAACCAGCGTTGCTTCTTGTCCTCAATAAGTTTACGTAGCAAACTTACCATAACAATAGAGGTTGTCAAGTTGTCTAGTGCGGCGGAAAAGAAAAAGCTTAAGATGCCAATGATCCACATCAACTTTACCTTGTTTGTAGTCTTTATCTTATCCGTAATTACAGCAAATCCCTCATGTGCATCAACAAGTTCAACAATGGTCATTGCGCCTATAAGAAAGAATAATATAGATGATATCTCAGATAGGTGATGAAGTAGCTGTCCCTCAACTTCGTGAACGTTGTTGCTCGCTAAAACATAGAGCGTCCATGTTAGTACACCGGTTATTAAAGCTGCGGCTGCTTTATCAATCTTAAGTTGGTGTTCGAAGGCTATAGCAGCGTAACCTAGGACAAACACTATGAGCATAATTGTGTAGATCATATTAGATTAAAAGTTTAAGTGCATTTGAATATGCGTTAAATGTAATATGCGTTTTTTCATTACTTGAGCAGTATACATCAAACAAAGCTGTGCGAATAGTATCGCTCACATCATTGAAAATGGAAACATCCTCGACCTTTGCATGGTCCTCCATGAGGTATCCAAAAACTCGCGCCATTCCACAATTAGAAATAAAGTCTGGAATTACAGCACATTTTTGATCGGCTAATTCGGCTATTGGACCATAGAATATTTCTCTATCTGCGAATGGAACATTTGCACCAGAAGAAATTACTTCTAGACCTTGGTCAAGCATTTGATCCAGTTGAAAACTAGTTACTAACCTTGACGCTGCGGCTGGAATAAATACTTCCGCACCCATATTCCAAATAGCCTTATTAGTGTCTTCAAAACTCATCATGTTCCTTGCATTCAGGGCGTTACCATCTTTCGCATTGAACAAAGCCACAATCTCGTCAAAAGAAAATCCTTCGGGGTTGATAAGTCCACCCGCAATGTCAATAATCCCGACAATACTTGCGCCCATTTGACTCAAATAGTATGCGGCTCCAGAACCTACATTACCCCATCCTTGAATGATTACACGTTTGCCTTTAACATCGCCACCCCAAAGTTCATAGAAATGCTTTACGCTCATCGCTGTGCCATATCCTGTAATGAGGTCACCTACTTTTAGCGTACCCGCTGTTGTTGGTGTATGGTCCTTAGAGTGAACGGCCAGACTGACTCCGTCTTGAAGTTGCTTTATCTTTCTCGCTTTAGCGAAGTCTCCAGGCTGGTAGTGTCCATTTAGAACACCTTCTTGAGGATGTAATATTCCCAATTCACTAGTCATGGGTATGACTTCTGTTTTCTGGTCAACATTTAAGTCGCCACCTGTACCGTAGTAATTTTTAAGAAGCGGATAAATAGCTTTATACCACCTACGCAAGACACCATCTTTTCTGGGATCTTGTGGGTCGAAGTCAATTCCACTTTTAGCACCACCTATAGCGGGTCCGGCAACAGTGAACTTGATTTCCATTGTTTTTGCTAGAGAAAGTACCTCTCCTTGAGTCAATCCTTTTCTCATTCTTGTCCCGCCACCGGCAGCACCGCCGCGTAAACTGTTGATGACGACCCATCCTTTGGCTTCTGTTTCCGAGTCATGCCAGTGGAATACTATTTCTGCTGGACGCTCTTCAAAGGCGCGTAGTTGTTCTTTCATGTCTTCTGTTATTCTAGGCTGTTAAAGGTAAGATCTAAGGGTTAAATATACACCCTGAACTGTGGTCAATTCTGCTTCCAGTGGTATGACCAAGGACATTATTTTCACCACGTATTCGTTTATAGGCTAAAAGTGCAAAAATGATGGCTTCTTTCGCATCAACCATAGTCTTATCCGGAAGCACACATTCGACTCCAGCGTGCTCAAGCCGTTGAATGAGATATTTATTTAGCGCTCCTCCACCGGTAACAAACACCTGCTTTTTATGTAGGATTCTGTCTATTTGATGAACCATGTGCTCTACGCACGTGGCTAAGGCATCTTTAGGAGAAAGTATATCAAGGTGTTGTATAAATTCAGACTCTACCCATTCTGCCCCAAGACTTTTGGGCCCCGTCAATTCGTAGTATGCTAAACTGTCTAATTCATCAAGAACCCACTTATTGATCGCACCTTCTCTGGCCCATTCGCCGTTATTATCGAAGTCCGCGTTCAATTCTCGAGCGAATTGATTCAATACTATGTTGGCTGGGCAAATGTCAAATGCAGCGGAGACCCCCTCTTTTAATAGTGGCTTACCTAAGCTGACATTTACGAACCCTCCAATATTAAGTGCGGCTTCATATTCACCGAAAAGTACCATGTCGCCAAAAGGAACTAACGGAGCGCCTTGACCTCCCAAAAGAACATCTTGTATTCTGAAATTAGTAACTACAGGAATACCGATCCTAGTAGAAATATAAGGCATGCACCCAGCTTGATAAGTCCATTTACGTTCTGGCTGATGAAATATGGTTTGACCGTGTGTTCCGACTAAATCTATAGGATGAAGAGATCCTTGCGCCGTGATTTTTATACATTCAATGGTCCATTCTGCAAACGCAATGTCGACATCTCGAAGAAGATCAGGACTTGTAAATGTCTTATTTACCAATTCCAACAGTTCTTTAGGGTATTGAAAATGACGGTATTCAAGTAGTTTCCATGGCACATCATCTCCCTCTGAAAAGCGCACTAAAGCAGCATCCATACCATCTAACGAGGTACCACTCATTAATCCTAAAACATTGCTACTTCCATTGTACATTTGCATGACCAATTATAAACAGAATTTTCGATGAACTTCAACCTATCAGAAGAGCATTTAATGATTCGCGAAGCGGCTCGTGATTTTGCCCAAACAGAACTCCTGCCTGGAGTGATTGAACGCGATGACAAACAACAATTTCCCCACGACCAAATCAAGAAACTTGGAGCACTAGGCTTTATGGGTATGATGGTTGATCCAGCTTATGGCGGATCAGGTATGGATACGATGTCCTATGTTCTAGCCATGGAAGAGCTTTCAAAAATTGATGCGTCTGCATCCGTTGTTGTAAGTGTCAATAATAGTTTAGTATGTTGGGGCCTGGACACCTTTGGGAATGAAGCTCAAAAGACTAAGTATCTAACCAAATTAGCATCAGGCGAGCACATCGGTGCATTTTGTCTAAGTGAGCCCGAAGCAGGTTCAGATGCGACGTCGCAGAGCACAACTGCCATAGACATGGGAGACCACTACTTGTTGAATGGAACTAAAAATTGGATTACAAACGGTGGTACTTGTGAGATCGCTCTTGTCATAGCCCAGACTAATAGAGAAAAAGGCCACAGAGGTATTAACGTACTTATCGTTGAAAAAGGCATGGATGGCTTTATCGTCGGTAAAAAAGAAGATAAGCTTGGGATCCGTGGATCGGATACACATACCTTACTGTTTAATGATGTGAAAGTGCCCAAGGAAAACAGAATAGGCGAAGATGGATTTGGTTTCAAATTCGCGATGAAAACCCTAAGTGGGGGTCGTATCGGTATCGCAGCTCAGGCGCTGGGAATAGCACAGGGAGCATTAGATTTGGCGCTAGCCTATTCAAAGGAGCGTACGACCTTTGGTAAGCCAATTCATGAACATCAAGCGATCGCCTTTAAGCTGGCAGATATGGAGATGAAGGTAGAGCAAGCACGTATGTTAGTATACAAATCTGCTTGGCTTAAGGATGAAGGCAAAAACTATGATAAGGAAAGTGCTATGGCGAAGCTTGGAGCTTCAGAAGCTGCTATGTGGGTAGCTACAGAAGCGGTTCAAGTTCATGGTGGATATGGTTTTGTAAAAGAGTACCATGTCGAGCGTCTCATGCGTGATGCTAAAATCACTCAAATTTATGAGGGAACGTCTGAGATTCAACGCATCGTTATCTCTCGCGATATGATTAAAAACAGTTAAATATTAGAGATGGGGTAGGAGTCTTTCTAAGGCAATTCCTCTTGATCCTTTTAATAAAATTGAGGCGTCCTTTGGGGCGCCTTTTTTTTGCCAGAATTCGATTAGATGCTGGGCAGTCTTAAATTTAAGCCCCTCAAAATCGCAGTCAGAGAAATGTTCTCCAATGAGTATACAATTTTCGGCCATCCCCATATGAATCACTTCCCTAACAATTCCTTCATGTTCAACTTTAGAGGATTCCCCGAGCTCAAACATATCACCTAAGATCATGATCCCAGTTTTATGCCATTGGCCAAAACTTTGAATGGACAAGCTCATGCTGGTTGGGTTTGCATTATATGCATCCATTAAAACGGTATTGTAATCTGATTTTCGCCATTCCACTCTATTCATGGACGGAACATAAGTCTCTAAAGCTGTTTTAACATCCTTTAAGGGCACATCAAAGTATAGACCAATCGTTGCGGCAGCTGCCAAGTTTGATTCATTAAAGTGGCCGCTGAGCTGACTTTTTATGGAAGTCGATTTGCCCTTGATTTCGAGTTTAATAGATGCAAATTCATCGATAGAAGTACTTTTCCAGGTAACTCCTCCTTGATCATGACCAAAACCGAATCGATTATGATCTTTAGTCTTTTCTGATTGTAAGGGGTCGTCAAAGTTAACCATGACTTTCGCTTGGTGTTCAAAGGCGAAGTCATAAAGCTCTGATTTCCCTTTGATAATACCTTCGAGACCTCCAAAGCCCTCCATGTGAGCCTTACCATAATTAGTGATATATCCAATGGTTGGTTGGGAGATGCTAGCGAGTAGGGCAATTTCTTGTTGGTGATTGGCTCCCATTTCTATAATAGCAATTTCGGTATCCTTGGTCATGGAAAGTAGAGTCAAGGGAACTCCTAAGTGGTTATTGAGATTCCCAAAAGTTGCGTGCGTTTTATATTTCGTACTCAACACGGCATGCATCAATTCTTTATTGGTAGTTTTTCCATTACTACCAGTAAGACCAAATACAGGGATGTTTAAGTGACTTCTCCACGATTTCGCACAAAACTGAAGCGCCTCCAATACGTCAGAAACGTGTATGATTCTGATGTCTTGACCCATAACCTCATCAACTACGGCATAACTAGCCCCTTGGGCTAGTGCCTCTAGAGCAAAGTCATTGCCGTTAAAATTCGCTCCCTTCAGAGCGAAAAAAACGGAACCTGGAATGATATCTCTAGTATCAGTGGTAACCACACCACACTCGAGAAACGCATCAAATGGAGTCATATGTAATGAATAGATTCTAGTGAATTTAGGGCATAAAAAAGCCCCGCGGAAGCGGGGCTTAATATTTTTTGAACTTACGCATCAATTACATTTGGTAACGCTTGAAATTATGACGTTTTACCTTCGATGGTCGTTTGCTTCTGCTGCTATTTTGATTTTGGAATCCTACACGATCCATGGCACAACGGAAACCAATGTAGTCTTTACTCTGGTCTTCCTCTAGATAACGTCTAGTACCTGGACTTAACCAGTAAGCTCTGTCTTTCCAACTTCCGCCTTTGTATACACGAGTAGTGTTACCTATTAAGGTTTTGTTACCATAGTCATACATAGGAGCTTCACCTTCCAGTGTAGGGTTAGAGTAGTTTTGCGAACTTTCCGTATCTCCATCCAAGTAGTCTCTGTAATCTGACTTGCTATAGTTGCGTCTCGTTACATTTTCCTCTATGGTGACATCACGTGTAGGTAGTTGACCTGGCAAACGAACAATAACGGTATCACCATTTCTGACCTCCTTTTGCGGATCCTGTAAAACCTCAAGAGAACCTATGTCTTGGTAATTCTTATCGTAGTGTTTGAATTCGTTTCCACGGAATGCACGGAAATCTGTAACGTCAGAAGATGTAACAGGACGATAAACATCCATTACCCATTCTGCAACGTTCCCTGCCATGTCATAAAGACCAAAGTCGTTAGGTGGATAAAAGCGTACTTGCATCGTAACATCTGCTTGGTCATTCAACCATCCTGAGGTTCCCATGTTATCTCCTCTTCCTCTTTTGTAGTTGGCAAGAATATCGCCTCTGTCCTGCTTAGAAGCATTCCTAGTGGCATTACCATTCCAGGTGTACTTGTTCTTATCAACAACACGGTTGTACATGCGCTTTCCGCCGTCCGCATAAGCCGCATATTCCCATTCCGCTTCAGTCGGTAAGCGATACTTTGGCAGAACCACACCATCTTCTATGCGAGCTGGACGACCTTCTTTACCGTAAATGCTAGTTGGATTAAGATCTTTAAGACCTTTCTTGTTTTGCTGAACGTATTCACCTTGCTTGTATAGGTATACTTCAGTATTGAAATGGTCTGCATCCATTTGATCAGGCATTTCTCTCAAAATTCCTTTCTCTATTAGAATAGACTCATTTACACGATCAGTTCTCCAAGAACAAAATCGTTGAGCTTGAAGCCAGTTTACACCAACAACTGGATAATAGTTGTAGGCAGGATGGCGCAGGTAATTCTCAACAAAATTATCATTGTAGGCTAACTTGTCTCTCCATACTAAGGTGTCAGGCAAAGCTGATTTATAAATTTCCGGGTAGTAATCGTAGTCATACACGCGACGTAGCCAGTACAGATACTCTCTGTAGTCTACGTTTGTAACCTCGTTTTCATCCATGTAGAATGAACTTACTGTAACGCGACGTGGAATGTTGTTCCAGTCTTTTACGGCGTCTTCTTCTACTTGGCCCATCATGAAAGTACCACCTTCTACGAAAACTAGACCTGGACCAGTTTCCTGACCCTTGTAGCTAAGGTTCGATTGGAACCCGCCGTTTTTCTTGTTGTTAATTGCCCAGCCGGTTGTATTAGATTCAGTACCAGCACAACTGGCTAACAAGGCCGCTGCAAATGTTGCAATCGAAAATTGAATGAACTTATTCATGAACTAACGTTATTTGGTAATTAGAATTTTGGACATTTAAGAGGCTTCAGCTTACTTGATCGTGTTCTACAAGGGAACTTGTAGCCAAGGCTTACTTCATGAGACCCCCCGAGCGTATTTGTTAAGTCGCTTATGGTGTAATCATAACTGTACCCAAAGGTCCATGGTAAATCAGGTGGCGTAATTCCGAGGATGAAAATAATCGCATCTGGGTTGAAAGAACCTTGACGCAATGCTAATCCACCAGCTAACGGACCTCTTGCAAAGCTCACTCCAGCAGTTAACTGAGAGGCTGAACCTTGTTGTTGGTATACAACGTTAGGAACGATGTAAGATTGTAAACTGTTGTGTAATCTTTTTCTGCCGATAGGGATGTTCGCTCCGGCATGTGCGGTTAATTTCAATGGAAGACGACTTTGACTTAAAAAAGCCTCATTAGGTTCTGTGAGGTGATGACCCACAACTCCAATGTACCAGCGGTCTGTAAAGCCTAACATACCGAAACTAAGATCAAGATGATTGTTGAAGTTATTTCCGGGTGCTACTTCATTAGTAGGTAGTACAAACCCGTAAAACGGATCAATCATATCTGGGAAAGTGAACTGCCCCCAGTCTAAACTTCTCTGTCGGAAAGTAGCTTGAAACCCAGTCAACAAGTTAAAATTTCTGTTAACCTCTAAATGATAACTGTAGATAGCACTTACCTCTGTCAGGTTCAATGCTCCATTACCAGCATCATCTTTAAGCGCCATGATAGCTACTCCACCGTTCAACTTATCTACATATTGATCGTATGAGGCGGAATAAGTTTGATATACACCTAGTTCAGGATATTGATTTCTGTAGTTAGAGTGCACCGTAGGACATCTTTCCAGGCCTGCAAAGGCTGGATTTAGATAAATAGGGTTCGCATAATACTGACTGAAATGAGCATCCTGTGCAACACTTAAAGTGCTGATAGTCAATCCAATAATTAGCGATAACGTGCGCGTTTTCAATGCATTCATTGATTTACATGTGTTTTCAAGCAACAAGTATAAGGAAAAAAAGTACGATTGTTGCCTGAATTCTCGTTGTGTTTAAACGTTTATACATCATGTTTTGTTATCAAAGTAGTATAAATTTGTATTCATGAAGAACTACATTACGGCATGTCTCCTTCTGCTTTCCACCATCCTCCATGCGCAAATGGATTGGGGGCTAGGCGAATATGCGTTGTATTCAACCTCAAAATCAGGGATGCATCAATTAAGTGGTTCTGAATTGATGGCTAAAGGAATTCTTAACGCTGGCGACTCACTTTCGAGGTTGGTCTTATGGAATCAAACTGACGGAGCACTTTCGAGTACTAACTCTACTTCAGCGTCGACGGTCTCTCTAGTCAGCCTCAAAATAATTGATGCTGATGGGCTCTTGGATATGGATTCAAAGGTGCTGTTTTATTTAAACACTCCCTTTGAAATCGAGTTATTGGACAGCACTTACTCGTATCAAGCACATCCATACTCTGAACGAGAATACTTCATCGTAACTGCTACGTTGTCCCATTTGTATGACAATAAGATGTCCCCGTATCTGCATCAAGGTATGTCCGCGACGAGAGAAATTAATGAATCAGCGCAAATCTGGGTTTATGACACCGCTGTTGTTAATTTAGTGAGCACGGGTAGAAGATGGTTCGGTGATTTGTATGACTTTACTACGTTAAGGACTTACACTTTACCCTTTGTGCCGAAGACTGGTGTACCATTAGAAATCGAAGTTTCAGCGGTAGCCAGAGCGTCTACGTCAAACACATCATTATCTATCGTTGGAGCTGGATCTGTCTTGTTTCCTGCTGTGGGCACGTCATCGGTTTCACATTACGTCACGGAAAAGACACTTAAGTCCTCGTTGTTCCAGACCAGTGCAAACGCACAGGTGAGTCTGTCCTTCGATAAGGCTGGTAATGCCGGTGCAGCAATGTGGCTTGACAAGCTCATTGTTAACTACAGGACGAGTAATCAATACCAGTATAATGATCGAGCCCAAAAGCGATTTCAAAACTTCTCACGCGGAGCAGGAAACGTTTCCTTAATAAAGGTTTCCTATACAGACAGCCAACCTCTTGTTTTCGAAGTGACTAATAAAAAGGAAGTTACAGAAATATCATCGGTTAATACAGCTGGAGTCGTTTCCTGGGAATCGTCAGAAGATCTCCAACGTGAATATGTCCTCTGTGCGATTGGTGATGCTTATTTACCCGAGTTTGAGCGCACGTCTGAATTAAATCAAATGCCTTATTACAACGGTATCGCAAATTTAATCATCGCACCTGATTCTCTTATGTTTCAAGCGAATCGCTTGGCCAGTATTCATGAAAATTCGGGACTACAGACCAAGGCGATTAGTCTGGAGAATATCTACGCAATAATAAATTGTGGCACTCCTGATATTGCCGCTATTCGTAAATTTATTTTTGACTTGAAGTCAATGTATGCTCCAGATTTGAGGTATTTAACCCTTTTTGGTGATGCTTCTTTCGATTACAAGGATAAGTTGCCAAATAGATCAAATCTAGTACCAACTTTTGAAAGTTATGGCAGTTTCAGCTTGTATTCCTCGTATATAACTGATGACTATTTCGGTTATCTAGATGAAGGAGAGGGTGTTAATTGGTTTGCAGAAGATCTGGACCTTGGCATTGGTAGAATTCCTGTTAAAACAATATTGGAATCTACTGAAATGGTGGATAAAATTGATCGCTACTTGTTCGCTCAAAATAGACTTGGCCCCTGGAGAAGTAAAGCAATTCTTGTTGCCGATGATGCGGATCATGCCTGGGAAAAGGAGTTTGCCGTGGTGCAAGATGCCTTGGCCAAACGACTAGATACAACCCGTCCAGAATTAAGCCTAATAAAGATTTATGCTGATGCGTACCAGCAAGAGGCAAAGCCTGGTTCTCAGCGATATCCGACCGCCAGAGAAAAATTGTTTAGAGAGGTAGAAGACGGCGCACTTTTAGTCTCTTATATCGGACATGGAGGTGAAGTGGGTTGGGCGACTGAGCGCATTCTACAATTAGAAGATATCCAGAATTGGACCAATTCGATCAATATGCCGGTGTTTACTACGATCACTTGCGAGTTCACACGTTTTGACGATCCCAATCGTGTTAGCGCTGGAGAGCAATTATTACTTAACCCAATAGGTGGCGCAATAGCGCTATTCTCAACAACTAGGAGCGTCTTCGCAACAAACAGTACTTACGATATAAACAGATTGCTCAATCAACAAATGATGTCTCTGGAAAGTCCAAGATTGGGTGACGTAATTAGAACGACCAAGAACAACAACATTAGTGGAGATAAAATCAAGTTTTCACTCATAGGAGATCCCGCTATACCGCTTGCTCGCCCTGAACTAGCAGTGGTCATGGACAGCATTAATGGACAGCTTTGGACGGAGTTTAATGATACGCTAAACGCATTGTCATGGGTTCATGTACATGGATATATTTCTGAGACGGTGAACCCAGGCTTGATCAATGATTTTAATGGAAATGTTTGGCTCAACTTTTATGATAAGTCACAGCCTCAATCGACGCAAGTGAATGATGGTTCAGGTACATCATTTAATTTCACCACCCAGACGAATGCTATTTTTAGAGGAATTGCCTCTGTTAAGAATGGCTCATTCGAATTAACATTCAGGGTTCCCTTGGATATTAATTTAAGTGTTGGGTCACCAAAAGTATCTTCATACGCATCCGATGCGAGCAGAGATGCATGGGGGGGTGATGCAAGCCTACTTATAGGTGGGATATATGACGGCATAGTAACGGATAATGAAGGCCCAGAAGTACGTCTATTTATAAACGATACGTTATTTAAAAGTGGATCGATTTCAGGACCCAACCCGATCGCAATTGGCAAGCTTTCGGATGAAAGCGGCATCAATGCAGTCGGTCTTGGAATAGGCCATAACATCAGCTTAACCTTAGATGGCGAGTCGATTAGCGCAAATGATTTTTACCTCAGTGACCTGGATGATTTCACGTCAGGAACCCTTGCGTATCCATTTTATGACATAGCGGTTGGAAGGCATTTGCTGGAGTTGAGAGCATGGGATGTGTTAAATCAATGGGGATACGACAGCTTGTCCTTTATTGTTTTAGATCATGATGAGCCAATTCTTAATCACTTGTTGGCTTACCCCAATCCATTTACAACTGAAGTTCGTTTTAATTTAAACCACAACCAGCAGTCTGAAACGGGTATTCTGAGCCTTGACATTGTCAATAACCAAGGTCAAACCATATGGAGCTGGAGTGAACAAATGACCCTACAAGCATCGGAAACTCCCTTGCCCGTTTTTAAAATAAGTGATATTCCCTCGGGGAAACTTACTACTGGATTTTATTATGCTAGAGCTACTTGGAAAAGAAATGAGGATAGAAAATCTACCTCAATACAAGAAAAGCTCATATTTATACGTTAAACTTGCGCTGTGACTAGTCAAACACCTATGAAAAAAATAACACTCCTTATTCTGACTGTAGTTTTTACACTACCAACAATGGCTCAGGATAATTTAAAATACAACGTCGTTACTACGGCGGTACCCATTCTTTTAGTCTCACCGGATTCGCGAGCTGGTGCTATGGGGGATGTCGGGGTTGCCACAACACCTGACGGTAACTCTAGCGCTTGGAACCCGGCTAAATTGGCTTTTTTAGAGAATAAAGAAGCGAGTATGTCATTGTCTTACACTCCTTGGATGTCAAGATTAGTGCCGGATATTGACCTTGCTTACGTGAACTACACGAAAGCTTTAAGTGATCGTCAAGGTATATCAACTTCATTACGTTATTTCTCTTTAGGAGAAATCAACTTTACTGATGAAGGGGGAAATAGCTTGGGTACATTCAATCCTTATGAGTTCTATTTAGACGTAGCTTATGCCTTAAAGTTGAGTGACCATTGGAGCGCAGGAACTGCCCTAAGATGGATTTATTCAGACATTGCTCAGGGACAAGTTGTACAAGGATTACAGACGAAGCCGGGGCAAAGTGGAGCTGCGGATCTAGGTTTTTACTACCAAGGTGACTATGCAAATATAAAGAATGGTCGTCGTCAAGCATTTAGCGCGGGTATTGCAATGACAAATCTTGGTGCTAAAATCGCCTATTCAGAGAGTGGAAATTCTGATTTCCTCCCCACAAACCTTCGTTTAGGAGGTGGTTATCACTTGGAAATAGACGATTATAATAAGTTGTCGGTATACTTAGACATCAACAGATTACTAGTACCTACGCCTCCTGTTTTAGGGACTAATGGCGAAATAATAGCAGGTATAGACTCAGACGATATCACCCCACTAATGGGGGCTATTGAGAGTTTTAACACGGGCTCAAAACCTGGCGGTTTTTCAGAGTTGCTTCAGGAAAATATATACAATTTTGGAGCGGAATACATGTACAACGACTTCCTTTTTGCTAGAACCGGATTTTTAAATGAGCATAAATTAAAGGGAAATCGTCAGTACATCACGCTAGGATTTGGTTTGGTATATAACGTATTTACAATAGATATGGCCTATCTAATCCCCGCCAGTCCTACGACACGATCACCTTTGGAGAACACATTGAGATTCTCGATGAGATTTAATATCGACGGATTTCTTGCCCAGTAGAACTTTTAGGTAACCTAATCGTTCTTCTAAAACTAAATCGGCCATCTTATTTTGCTAAGTGGTGTTTTACGTTATTTTTGTCGCACTAAATACATCTGATCAATGGCTAAAAAGCGCATTACTAAGACCACTTACTTGAAGTGGTATGAAGACATGTTGTTTTGGAGAAAATTCGAGGATATGTCCGCTGCACTTTATATTCAGCAAAAAATACGAGGATTTCTACATTTATATAACGGACAAGAGGCTATTCTAGCTGGTTCTGCTTTTGCAATGGAGAAAGGAGATAAGATGATTACTGCCTATCGCAACCACGTTCAGCCTATGGCATTAGGTGAGGATCCACGTAGAATTATGGCCGAGCTCATGGGTAAGGTAACCGGTACCTCTCGAGGCAAAGGGGGATCTATGCATATGTTTTCACCAAAGCACGGTTTTTGGGGCGGTCACGGTATCGTTGGAGGTCAGATCCCACTTGGAGCGGGTTTGGCTTTTGCAGATAAATACAATGGAAAAAATAATGTTACCCTAACTTACATGGGTGACGGTGCCATTCGTCAAGGAGCATGGCATGAAGCGGCTAATTTAGCTATGCTTTGGAAAATACCTGTAGTATTCATTGTTGAGAATAACGGATACGCCATGGGTACTTCGGTAGAACGTACTGCAAATCATACGAGTATTCACAAATTGGGAGAAGGTTATGACATGCCTAACCGAGCAGTAGACGGTATGGATCCAATAGCTGTATATGACGCAGTTCATGAAGCTATGGAGCGCGCTAGAAGTGGCGAAGGCCCAACGCTCTTAGAAATACGCACCTACAGATACAAAGGACATTCAATGTCTGATCCTCAGAAATATAGATCAAAAGTAGAGGTAGCAGAATACCAAGCAAAAGATCCTATCACACTTTGTTTAAACAAAATTAAGGAGGAGAAGTGGGCTACTCAGGACGAAATTGACGCAATAAACCAACGAGTAAAAGATTTAGTGAAAGAATGTGTCGATTTTGGAGAGAAGAGTGATTTTCCAGATCCATCAGAAGTTTACATGGGCGTCTATGCTCAAGAGGACTATCCATTTATCAAAGACTAAAAAGGAATCCATGGCTACAGTTATCAATATGCCGAGATTGTCCGACACCATGACTGAAGGTGTAGTGGCAAAATGGCACAAGCAAATAGGGGACAGCGTCAACGAAGGTGATTTACTTGCCGAAATAGAAACGGACAAAGCCACGATGGAATTCGAGGCTTTCCCTGGTCAAGAAGGTAAACTTCTTTACATAGGAACTCATGAAGGTGAGGCAGCTCCAGTGGATACCGTTTTAGCTATCTTAGGCGAGGAAGGTGAGGACATTGAAGCCCTCAAATCAGGAGATACTGAAGAAATAATAGAGGAAAAGATAGTTGCTACAAGCCCAGCTCCTTCAGCTCCGGCTCCAGTAAATACTGCTCCAGTAGTTGTTTCAATACCATCACCCGTTTTGGCAGCTGATGACTCTTTTAAAGCGTCTCCCTTGGCCAGAAAACTGGCTTCGGAACGAGGTGTAGATATTACAATGGTAAAAGGCTCTGGAGATCATGGAAGAGTGGTGAAACGTGATATTGATTCGTTTAATCCAGCATTCCATACTTCTCCTCAACCAGGAATGGCAGCTCAACATAGCTCTCCTGCTGGAGTAGAAAACTATACCGATACTCCGATAAGTCAAATGCGTAAGATTATTGCCAAGCGTTTAAGTGAAAGCAAATTTTCAGCACCCCATTTTTATATCACTATGGATATCAATATGGATAATGCTATTGATGCCAGAAAAGCTATGAATGTTTCAGGCGAGGTGAAAATAAGCTTCAATGATTTAGTGGTGAAATCCTGTGCACTTGCACTGAAGAAACACCCTGTTATTAATTCTGCCTGGATGGGCGACTTTATTCGTCAAAACGATCATGTCCATATAGGTGTGGCAGTTGCTGTTGAGGACGGTTTACTGGTACCTGTATTGCGTCATGCTGATCAAATGCCGTTATCTTCAATTTCAGCGCAAGTCAAAGACTTGGCAGGTAAGGCAAAGAACAAGAAATTACAGCCTTCAGACTGGGAAGGTAATACGTTTACAATCTCTAATCTTGGAATGTTTGGTGTCGAGGAGTTTACGGCTATAGTAAATCCTCCTGACGCTGGTATTTTGGCGGTTGGAGGTATCAAGCAAGTACCTGTCGTTAAAGATGGTGTAGTTGTTCCTGGCAACGTCATGAAGGTTACACTGAGTTGCGATCATAGAGTAATTGATGGCGCATCAGGTGCTGCGTTCCTACAATCTGTTAAAGGCTTCTTAGAGAATCCAGTAACAATGTTGGTATAAACTAAAAATTTACTCACGATATTAGACGGCCCAAACTATAAGTTTGGGCCGTTTTTTTATACCTATACTATATGGCACATCACAAAGACTCAAAATTCGCATGGATTACAGGCGCCTCAAGAGGCATTGGCTTAGCTACCGCAGAGGAATTTTTATCTAACGGTTGGAATGTCGTTGTTTTGACTCGAAACATAGCGCCGTTGGCTGAACTTAAAGCTATTTATACTGGTCAATTGTACTTGGTAGCTTTTGATGTAACTCATAGCGACACTGCACTACTTCCTGATTATCCCGTGGACGTACTCATTAATAATGCAGGTACCATTGTAAATAAAGCATTTGAGGATATCACCCAAAGGGAATTGGAGTATAGCTATCAAACTAATGTCTTTGGCCCATTCTTGCTAATCCAGGCATTAATGAAACGATTCACTCCTACTGCTCACATTATAAATATTAGCTCAATAGGCGGTGTACAGGGATCGGTTAAGTTTCCAGGACTAACCTCTTACAGCTCTTCGAAAGGAGCACTTGTGGTTTTGACGGAATGTTTACAGTGCGAATTTCATGAAACCCAATGGTCATTTAACTGCCTTGCACTCGGTGCTGTTCAAACAGAAATGCTTAAAACTGCCTTTCCTGGTTATAAAGCAAAAGTTACTTCTAAGGACTTGAGCCCTTACATATTCAACTTTGCGACCACAGCACATCAGGTTATGAAGGGTAAAGTGATTCCCGTTTCATTGTCAACACCTTGATTATCAATAGGGAGAAAAAAACTCAAAAAAAAAGAATGTACCACTCATTGAAATTGAAAAAAAGCTAATTACATTTGCACCCGCTTTGAGAGAAGCACGCTCTTTTATTTGACGGCAGAAACAGGAGATAAAATTTAAAAATTGTTTGTTGGAGTTACGTTTTAAGTACGTACATTCGCCGTCCCAATCGAGAGATAGGAAACAAAGAAAAGTTCTTTACATATTGGT
>CAJWFD010000008.1 GCA_913031435.1 uncultured Cryomorphaceae bacterium | reverse complement strand
TAGAGATGCACCGTGGACAAGTAAAAATGGTAAACGTAAACGAATCGTTGTCTTGTAAAGCTTTATTGGAATCTATACCTACATATCAATGGCTAATTGAAGATTTAATCCATCACATGAATTACCGATTGATGAGTTACCGGCGAGGTACTATAGGGATTGGTAGCTTCAACATCGATAAAGTACACACCCGGAGCAACTGATTGTCCTTCATAGGTTCCTTTCCACATACTGCTTGGATCGAAGGACTCATAGATTAATTGACCCCAACGATTAAAGATTCTTTGGTGAAGTATTACCGCATTAGAATGCTCAATATAAAGCTCATCATTAATGCCGTCTCCATTAGGCGTCAGAAAGTTAGGCACAGAAATAGAAGGATAAAAAGCGACCTCTCGACATAAGGAATCTACGCAACCTTCTGAGGTGAATAAGTAGGCACAAGCATAAAAGGGCTCGTCTGAAACCGTAATAGGTGACCAACCTGCGGCCATTTGATTAGCACCAATGTTTCCATTGCTAAATCCTTGAGACCCTACCCTGATATACAGACTGTCTTGCATACCGTTATTACCTAAGCTCGCTTCAAAATGCGCACCTACTCCAAGTGTTTCTTGAGGATCCATAATCCAAATGCCATTCCATAAACTACCGTTATCACTGGCGGTAATTAAGCTGTCTAATTGACGTGTGTGGCCTACCCTTACGTGAGGTAAAGCCACTGAATCTGTACAACCATCAAATGATGAAGTCAACAGATATCCTAGATAATCACCGGTATCGCGTATGCAATGGTTAAAGACAATGTTGCTGTCCATTGTTCCATCAGTCAAAATCCATTGATAATTTAATAGCCCAAGCGTATCTAATTGATTTTCAATGGTAAAGCATACGCTGTCGCAACCGAATATTGAGGTCGTATTCAATAATATTTGTGGGTCCGATTTTGGGGCTAACCATACAGTATCAAAAACCTCACATTGATACTCTAAGGAAATGTCGTCAATTCCAAAATCGTTCCCCGAGCCTGCTCCACTAAGGGTGACTAAATTAATAGTAGCAGATCCTGATGCAGGTGCCGTAAATGACCTGGAGGTTTGTTGCCAAATCCCTGTCGATGAAGGAGTAGATGCTGTACCACCAATATTAGTACCTAGAAGTTTTAATTGAAGTGAACCTGCCGGTGAAACGAAAGTAAGCATCCACCATTTCATCGTCACCTGAGCTCCTGGTGGTAACAATACCGTTTGGCGCCAGAGGATTTTGGTACCCGTTGATGATCCATTTACGAGCATATAGTTCCCTGTACCAGTGGTGTGGTCTCCCCAAGTGCCAAAATTTGGGTGTACCGCATTTGGGTTTGGCCCCACAGCATAGGTACTCGCATTCCAAATTGAAGTAGCATTGTAGGTATAGTTGGATAGAAAACCGGTATTGCCTGAGGAAAAATTTCCGTTGTCCGCCCATTGGAAATTTTGATCCTTTCCCTTAACAACAACATAAGAGCTGGTATCAGTAAGGATTACATAAGGATCTGTACAAGTATCACAACTGAGCGTTGCATCATGCGACCATTCATAAGATTGGCTCCCAGATGCAGAGAGAAAAATAGTATCGCCTACACAGGCCGTTAGGGAGTCATTAGAGACCTCTACGCTACACTGTGCGTAAGTGTGCACTGACCAGCAAAATAAAAGGACTACAATTAAAAAAAAATTAACACGGCGCATGTTCTAATTTAATGTATTTCTTTAAAATACGCTCATGCCGCATCTCACTTATTCCTTTGGATAGTGTTCGTCGTAATACGTATTCAACGAAAGATAAAGACTATAGACCATGACCACTAAAATAACAGCGAATGCCAAGCCGGTTATGGTTGTCGCACTTTGAAGCGTACTTAATCCACCATAAAGTAATAACACTGAAGCTGTGGCTCCTTCCATAGCTGCCCAAAATATTTTCTGAATCTTTGGTGCATCATGCCTTCCACCAGAGGTAAGCGTATCAACTACCATAGAGCCACTATCTGAACTTGTGACAAAAAAACTACCTACCAGGAGTATGGCTAAACCAGATGATATAGCAACAAAAGGGAAGTGCTCTAATAATTTATAGACAGCCGTCGCAGGGTTAACATTTACCGCATCGGTTAGACTATGATCTCCAGCGAGCTCAAGGAATAGCGCATTGCCTCCAAAGACACTCATCCAAAGAAAGGTTAATAGAGTAGGTACCAGCAGAACACCCATGATAAACTCCCTTATGGTACGTCCCTTAGAAACCCTTGCAATAAATATCCCTACGAAAGGTGACCACGCGATCCACCATGCGTAATAAAACACGGTCCAGCTGTTCTGCCATTTCGTGTCATTAGTTACTCCCTGGTAACTCTCTGTCCATAAACCTAGCTTAAAGAAATTATCTAGGTAATAACCAATGTTTTGCACGAAACTCTCTAAAAGATAGGCTGTAGGGCCAATAATAAGGACAAAAATTAATAACACTATGGCCAAGCCTAAATTCAACTCACTCAACCTTCGTATCCCTTTATCTAGACCTGCTAACAATGATGCCGTAGCTAGTGCAGTGATGAAAGCAATGATGGCTATTTGAGCCGTATTACTGTATTCAATTCCAAATAAATATTCTAGTCCTGCATTTACAGATTGTGCACCCATACCTAATGAAGTGGCTAAACCTACTATGGTAGCAATAACAGATATAATGTCTATCAAATCGCCCCATCTCCCATAGATTCTATCACCCAAGAGCGGATAAAATATACTTCTAATGGTAAGTGGTAATTTCATGTTAAACGTGAAAAACGCTAATGCTAGACCCACTACGGTATAGATGGCCCAAGCATGAACGCCATAATGTAAAAAGGTGATACCCATCGCACTTTTTGCAGCAGCTATGGTGTCCGTATTATCTACAAATGGATTGTCATTAAAATGATAGATAGGTTCTGCTACACCCCAAAATATCAGACCAATACCCATACCCGCAGAAAATAACATGGCGAACCACGAACCCCTAGAGAAATCAGTTTTTGCTCCTTTACCTCCTAACCTAATTTTTCCAAACCTACTGCTGGCAACAAAAACAAGAAAGAACAAGACGAGATTAACCAATAAGATAAAGAACCAACCAGTCGCATTGCTAATTTGAATTTGAACCGCTGCAAACCACTCCTCCATGGGCTCACCAACAATAACAGTAGTGGTAATACCAATCAGCAGAATGGCCAAAGACCCTAAAAAAACTGGCGGATTGATGGCTGCTCCGAACAACGTTTTCTTATCACTTCTTAAAGGTTCACTCATTGATCACTTTTTAATAGTAAACCACGGGGTACCGAAGTACACCGTGGTTCAATTGCTTAAAACTAATTAGAAAGGAATTACAGGTTAACTACCCACATTTTTGTGTTCTGGGTATTGCCTCCCATTACAGAAATGGCGCCAAAGTAGTTATCTGGATTCAAACTGGCTTCATTACCTGGGTAGAGAAAGCGCATTGGCATCACATCACCATTTGTATTTGAACACGGCGCTGAGATGAATGGGAGGTTAGCCCAATTCCCACTTTCTTGAGTATACCAGCGTCTTACCTCGAAATAGTTATCAAGTCCTGTAAAGAACATAGCCAACCATTTCTGCTCACGAATACTATTGATACTGTTATCGTAAGCAGCTCCAGAATTTGTAATGTAATCTGTAAAATCGGTCCAACCGGTCATGGCGAAGTCTGCACCATAGTATTCCATAGAAGCTTCAACAGCACTGGCATGGTGTGTCGCAGCATCGTCTGTAATCCAGCCGTTGTGTGCTGCTTCTGCGAGTAAGAATTGTTGCTCTGCATAAGTCATTATAATACCTTCTGCCATCGTACCTGCTTGATCATGTCCAGGATAATTGTAGTAAGCATAACCTAGGCGTGAACCATTCTTGTCGCATGAAGCACTAATTGCAGTACTTCCATTATCTGCACCCTTATAAGAAGCAGTGATAGAAGGGTCCGCAAAGACTGTCGATGCATTGCTTGGACGTGCGTAAACGAACATTCTAGGATCATTCAAGCTGTCTAAAGCAGCATGGGCATTAGTACTAATAGCGACTGCATCGAAATCACCTTGCTTCAAAGGAACCAATGGGTATTCGTTCGGGAAATTACCGGTGTAGGTAAGTGTTCCGTTGTCAGCGTTGCTCTCCATAAGCGATTCGTTCGCAACAATTGCGGCAAAATCAGCGCTTACGTTTTGCTTCTCCGAGATGTACATAAGTAGTCGGAGGCGCATCGCATTGGCCAGCTTTTTCCATTTAGCAGCATCGCCGTCGAAAAGAATATCACCTTGAATAGAACCACCGTTATCGAGCAATTGAACTGCCACAGCTAGCTCTTCTAACAGACCGTTTGTACCAGTAATGATTTGTTCTTGCGTATCGTATGCCGGAAACCAATTGGCATCGGTGGAGCCAGTAATAGCCTCTAAATACGGAATGTCTCCATAGGCTAGGGTTAGTGTAGAAAATACCCAGCTTTTCATCACCTTAGCGGCACCTTCCATTTGCGCATTACCGGCTTCTGCTGCTACGCGTTCTGCCTCAATAATATTACCGAGACTGGCATAGTTTTGATTCCATGTATTTGGGAAAGCGTTCCAGCTGTATTCGCCAATAACTGCGCGCAGTGTTTTTGCCGCAAGTTGTGAAGCAACATTCCCTAATAAATAGCTTTGTGTTACAGAGGTATTTACGCTTGAACGTATGCCTTCCGTAAACAATACACCAGCATCTACATTAGAGGGCTCGTTAGGGTTCTCATTAATAGATGATAATTTCTCGCAACTTTGAAAACTAAGACCCGCCATTGCGATGAGCGCGCCTATAAAAAATGATTTTTTCATTGTTAGGGTCTTAAAGATTTGCATTGATAGAGAATCCGAAGCTTCTTAGTGAAGGCATTGAGGTACTCTCATACCCATTTACGAATAATCCATTACGTATAGAATACGTCTCTGGATCAATGGTCGGTACCTTAGTGAATAAAAGAAGATTACGTCCAACAAAGCTTACAGTAAGGCCTTTTAGCCCTGTGTTGGTAAGCTTGTCAGCAGGTATGGTGTAAGCGATACTCAGTTCACGAAGCTTTAGGTAAGAGGCATCGAACGTTGACGGCTCTATGTTATCTCTACTCCAAACGTTACCGTAGTATTTGTAATAGTAATCACGGATAGGTACAGATACTGTGTTATCTACTAAATTTCCACTAGCGTCGTACATGACTCCTGAACCAACTACGCCACCTGCTTGATCAAGGTTGTATACTGGTTCACCATTGCCGTCGTAGGTAACATCGTAGATTACTCGACCGCCAATGGCATTCATGTCAAGATTCGGATCGTTATCGTTTACGAGATTACCTGCTGTGTTATGCAAAGTATGTGAACGTGAGTAGATCAATCCACCGATCTGTCCGTCAAATAGAATATTTGCTTGCCAGTTACCTACTGAGAAACTGTTCATCCATCCAATACGTGCTTTTGGCTGGTAAGAACCTATCGTACTTTTTTCTTCGCTTACCATTGGTAAACCGCCCTCGTGGATGATGTTGCCATCCGTATCACGCATGAAGGTTAATCCTTTAAGCTGGCCTAGAAGTTCACCTTCTACAGCAACGTATTCTAAGCCCACAGTTCCACCATCGTTAGGGAACATACTTGCAACGATAGGATAACCTCCGCTAACACCGTCAGGTAGTTCAGTCACTCTAGCGCGATTCGCACCAAGGTTGATACGTGAATTCCAGGTAAGCTTATCGCTTTTAACGATATCACCGAATAATTGAAGCTCAATACCCTTGTTATTAATGGCACCACCGTTCGCCAGTCTGCTGGTACGACCAGTAGAAGTGGCTACAGGTAGGTAAATGATCTGATCTTCAGTAGTCATGTCATAAACGGCTAAATCCGCGCCAAAACGTCCTTTAGCGAAGCGCGCGTCAATACCAAACTCGCTTGAATTGGTGCGTTCTGAACGCAGGTTAGGGTTGGTCGCGAATGTATTGATACCAAAGGCTGGATAACCGCCGAACATTGCAGCCGGGCTGTAGGTGTTATTCAAAAGATAGGGATCAGTATCTGAACCTACGGCAGCAACTGCAGCGCGAAGCTTCAAGAAGCTGATTGAGCCTAAATCTGCCATTTCAGAAACGATTATCGAAGCGGAAGCCGCCGGGTAGAAGTAACTGTTATTAGCCGTAGGTAACGTAGAAGACCAGTCGTTACGAGCGCTTAGGTCTAAGTAGTACGTGCTTTTGTAAGCAAAAGAAGCCAAACCAAACAGTGAGCGAATCGCCTTTCGTGCGTACCGGCTTTCAGTTTGCACGTTTGAGCGGTTATTCGTTAACGTGAAAACGCCCGGTTGAAGAAGCTGTGGGTTATTAGCAATAAGTGATGAGCTCTGCTGCATCATAAGGTTTCCACCAAGTTTGGCATCGATACGTAAATCTTTTTGCTCCATTGGCGCAGCATTTGCCCAAGATAAAAGTGCCTCAGTATTATTCTCTCTAAACGAAAGTCGGTCTTCGCGGTAGCTACCAAACAGTACTTTTTTAGTAGAAGTCGCTCTGCGGTATTGGCGAATATCATTTTTCATATCCTGACCAGAACGCAGACGAATGTTCGTACGGTCATTGATGTGGTAGGTAGCATTGATATCTCCTAAAAGACGTGATGCGTTGAAGCTATTCGTGTTTTCATTAACGATAAGCCATGGATTGTTTCCCCAAAGCTCTTCAACATAAGACTGCTGAACATTTTCTTGTCCGGGCTTCCAATAATCGCGTAAATCGTCTATTGGCGTATTACGCGGCAACCAAAGGAACGAATACATTACGGAAGAGCTTTCATCGTACCCAGCGTTCGGAACATTGTCTGAACCCGAGCCTACATACATCGCGTTTGCTCTGAACTCTAAGCGATTATTAAAGAGTTTTTTACCCATTGAAGTTTGAAGCGTATTCCGATTCAAGTCAGTGTTAGGTACGATACCTCGTCTATTGAGTTGGGTACCGGAAAATCTGAAATCGCCGTTTTCATCGGCATGAGAAATGCTCACGTTATTATTGGTAGTTACTCCTGTTTGAAAGAAGTTACGCATATTGTCCGGCGCAGCCTCGAAAGGCACTGCATCACCGCCAGAGTTATATACTTTTACAAGTTGGCCATCCGTACGTGGACCCCAGTTTTCACCATAAGCGTCGTAGTAATCACCGGTATATGTAGCACCATCGTTGTAGCTGTATTTACCTCCGCCACCGTTACCAAACTGGTCTTGGAAGTTGGGTAATTTCAAAGGTGTTTCAAGCACAGTGTTAGAATTCACACTTACACCCCAGCCCTTGCTGTTTTTCCCTGTTTTAGTAGTTACGTAAATAACCCCATTCGCAGCACGCGAACCGTACAATGCGGCAGCAGCTGGTCCTTTCAAGACAGAAATATTTTCAATATCGAAAGAGTTGATGATTTGTGCACCATTACCAAAGTCAATGGTTGAAGATCCGTTCAGGCCATCGCCCGGAGAAAATAAACCATTGGTGATGGGAACACCGTTCACAATAAAGAGGGCTTGACTGTTTCCGTTCAACGACGTTTGTCCACGAATGGTAACGTTTGAAGAAGCAGTAGGACCTGATGAACCGCTAGTAACATAAACTCCGGCAAGCTTTCCGCTGAGGTTGTCAACGGCATTTGCTGCCGGTACTGAGGCAATGTCTTTACTTTTTAGCCCTTGAACTGAATACCCTAAGGCTCTCTCTTCACGACTAACACCGAGTGCTGTAACAACAACCTCTTCTAATCTAATCTGGCTCGCCTCTAAAATGATGTCTAGAATTTGCAACCCTTTAGGATTAACGAGTTTAGTTTCATAACCAAAAGCTGATACTGACAATCTAGCAGACTCTTGAAAAACTTCCAAGGCATACTTACCATCAAGATCCGTAACTGTGGCATTCTGTGTGCCATTCTCAGTAACTGCAGCGCCTATTAAAGGGTCTCCACCAGCACTAAGTACCTTTCCTGAGATTTTAGTTTGAGCAAGTCCCGATAGACTAACTAGAAAAAACAACACGAATGAAGCGTGTCGTACGACATGTGAATAACGATTTTCTCGTTTTCGCATAAGATGATGTATTATATAGATAACAACCTCTTCTAATAAAATGAGAGGTGGACAGAAGCTCTGCCACTGGTAAATTTGGAATTTAAAAGAAAGACTAGATCAGAAAACGCTAAACGTATTTGATCCAGCAATTTTAGAGGCGAATGGCAAGGCATGCTTGCCTCTTGAATGCATTTCAGGAATAGTCCTGACCTCAGTTTGACTTATATCTGCAGGATCGATTTCTTGTACATAATGTTGTACCGGAAAAGAGCTGTTTTCTTCTAATTGCAATCCTTCGATTGAGCTATGTAAGAGATCCGTAAGATTCATAAATCTGTGCGAACTTAGACTAAAGTATATACTAAGTCTTTAACACTACGTTAACATACAGATTATCATAAAACACTTAGGGCGAGCTAGGTTTTCCTGTTGACAGAGATTACTACAGGACAGCTCGCCTCTAAAACCGCGAATGCGCTACAGTATTTAGTTTTAGTTAGCACTATCGCTCTATTCAATACTTCATCCGGCGCATCAGTTTCCAGAGTGATCAATAGGGTAATTTTGTTAAATATTCTAGGCATTTCTTCGCGGCGTGTAGCGATAACCTCGCTTGCATAAGAAGTGATCTCATACCTCCCCTTTCGAAGTATATGAACAATATCTATGGTACTACAGCCAGCTAAAGAGATCAGCATAAGCTGCATTGGAGTAGCTCCTTTGTTACTACCTCCTTCTTCCTCTGGGGATGAATCTAACATGATCTCATGATGACCAGCTATGGCCTTCATTCCAAAGTTATTATCTGTTCGTTCCAAAGAAATTTTCATAAGGTTACTTTTTCTTAAATATACTCCCTACGACGCTTGATTTGGCGGTTTGTTTTAACACCACTTTCTCAAATTGAGCCACTGGCTCCGTACCAACAGTGTCGCCAAACCCAGTGAGAACTACTTCAATGTTTCTTAATACCGCACTTATTTGAAATTCTTCAATGATTTCTTTCACATCTAAGTGCATGTTGAGTGTAGCAGATGCATCCAATATGATTTTGGAGTCATCTGGTACTGTATTTAATGTTCTTTGAATGCTCGCTTTATTTAGGAAGCTAACACTCTCGGAGAAGGAAATAACGATGGGCTCCCCTTTTTCGTAATGCTTTATATCAAATTTATAAGGAATTTTAAAATTCTCCCACAGAATAAAAACAACAGCAACAACCAATCCTAAGGCAATTCCCGAGAGTAAATCTGTAAATACAATACCTAGAACAGTTATGGCGAATGGTATAAATTCAGACCTTCCTCGTCTCCACATGTTTACAACAAGACTTGGCTTGGCTAATTTATAGCCTACCAGAAGCAGAATGGCAGCTAGCGCACTCAATGGAATCAAATTTAATAATTTCGGAATACTAAACGCGCAAATTAATAATAGGGCGCCATGAAGAAATGCAGAGGTCTTTGTTCTTCCTCCACTTTGAATATTTGCTGATGACCGCACGATCACTTGGGTAATAGGCAAACCACCTATAAATCCACTCACAATATTACCTGCGCCTTGGGCAAATAACTCCCTATTGGTTGGCGTAATTCTCTTGTATGGATCCAACTTATCAGTAGCTTCTACACAGAGTAATGTTTCTAACGACGCTACAACGGCCATGGTAACTCCTATAGCATATATAGAAGGATTCAAAAATGCCTTAAAATCTGGTGTAGTAAACTGTGTAAGGAAACTTGAAAAACCGTCATTAACAGGAATAGCAACAATCTGCGAGGCATTTAACGCTAGACCTACATAATTCGCAAAGAACACATTAACTCCAATACCCATCAAAACAACCACTAATGGTCCCTGTATAATGGTTGAAAATGATAAATTCTTAATGAACTTCTGCTCCCACAATACTAAAATAAGTAGTCCCAATCCAGAGATCAACATTGCAGTGTTCGAGAGGTTACCAAGCATGTAGCTAATCTCTGAGAACGTATTATGTCCATCTTGCTGGATAAAAGAAAAGTCTCCTTCTGGATTCGCATCGTAACCAACGGCATGAGGAATTTGCTTTAGGAAAATAATAATTCCGATGCCTGAGAGCATTCCTTTAATGACGGAGGACGGAAAATAGTAACCGATCACACCTGCTTTTAAGACACCCAATAAAACTTGAGCCACACCAGCGACAACGACGGCAGCAAGAAAGGTAGGATAGGAACCCAGCTCTTCAATAGCTCCATAAACAATCACTGCTAGACCAGCGGCTGGACCGCTAACACCAAGAGGACTACCGCTTAACGGAGCGACAATAAGACCTCCTATTATACCAGCAATTAATCCTGAAAATAACGGAGCACCTGATGCTAAAGCTATCCCTAGACATAATGGTAATGCGACTAAGAAAACGACTAACGAACTAGGTAAGTCGAACTTGAAATTTGAGGCTATACTTTGATCTTGCATGTATGTTTTTCTTGGGCGTGATTGACAGTCCAATTATACAAAGAACCCTGTTAATTCTCTTAAGTTTAATTTTTATACTCACCATTTATATTTTTTATAATCCACTTGTCAATAAATGAAAAAATGCACATTGATGAGCATTCAATTTTTATCGTTATTTGTAGCATGCTCAGTTACAGCGAACATATCAATCATCCAAATGCACCCTGGGTCACATTTGTACACGGAGCTGGAGGTTCAAGTACCATCTGGTACAAGCAACTTCGCTCGTTTCAGAGCAAATTCAATGTTTTATTGATCGACTTAAGAGGCCATGGACGCAGTAAAAACGCGTTTTATGAAAAGATAAAAAATTATAGTTTCACTACCATTGGAGATGAGATCTTAGAGGTTTTGGATCATCTAAAGATTCAGAAAACGCATTGGGTCGGCATTTCCTTAGGAACAATTATCATCAGAGAAATCACGGAACGTCATCCGCATCGCACCATAAGCATGATTATGGGTGGCGCCGTCATGAAACTTAACAAGCGCGGACAAGTGCTAATGAGAGCAACTGATGCCTTAAAAAGCATTATTCCATACATGATTCTTTATAAGTTTCTATCGTGGATTATAATGCCGAAAAAGACACACAAGGAATCTCGTAATCTTTTCGTCAGAGAGGCTAAAAAATTATATCAAAAAGAGTTTTTAAGATGGTTCACCTTAGTGGTTGAAGTTAATCCTTTATTAAAATATTTCAGATTTAAGGACAGTAAAGTTCCCACCTTATATATCATGGGAAGTGAAGATCATATGTTCTTGCCGAGCATTCGGAAAATTGTCGCTAGCCATCAAAGCGCTCTTCTTCATGTTATAGAACAATGCGGGCATGTTGTGAACGTAGAGCAACCCGAGATATTTAACGCGGAGGCGATACAATTTTTGATCTCCATTGATTCTAAAAAGTCAGAATGAAATTATCATTACTCACCTTCAAATGGACCGCTCTTCTAGAAGGCGCTTCGTTTGTCATTTTATTGTTCATCTGTATGCCATTGAAATATGGAGCAGCTATTATGTTGCCAAATAAAATAATGGGAATGGCCCATGGAGTACTGACGGTAATCTATCTTTTTACTTTGATAAATTTTGCCATTCAATACAAAATAGGTTTCGCAAAAACATTATTATTTTTAATCATGTCTTTCTTACCGTTTGGAACGTTCTACGCAGAAAGAAAATGGTTGAGACCACTAGAGGCCTAGCCTTCCATCGTGTTGATTCTCAGAAGTAATTCCTGTGCCTCACCTGCAAGCTTGTCGCTTTCTGTTCTATTCGTATGACTCAATTGATAGCTTTTTTCAATCATAGCATCATATTGTGCTTCCAATTTCTCTTTCTCTGTTTTCTTCTTGAATAAACCAAACATTGTCTTTATTTTTAGGTTTAACAAATCAACTACATGGTTGTTTTAAATAAAGTCCTTATTATTTGCGCAACATTATTGTTAATGGGTTCTTGCCAGCCTATTAATCCAACACCTGCGCCTACTTCAAAAACTACTTTACTTAGAGGCACTGACTTTAGCCAACTGCCAAAAATTGAGCAACAAGGCTTTATTTTCTACACTCAGGACTCCACCGCGATCGATCCGTTGCTTTTATTGAAAGATAAGGGAATCAATTGTATTAGGTTAAAAGTGTGGAATAATCCTACTGGAGACGGCTCGTTAAACGAATTAATGCCTTTAGTGCAACGAATTAAAAATCATGAATTACTGCTGATGTTAACGCTTCATTACAGCAACAGCTGGTCAGATCCCGGACAGCAGGTCATACCAAGTCAATGGAGTAATTTAAGCCAGGCAGTGCTTCTGGATAGTGTGTACAGTTTCACTCGGAATGTCATAGAGTTGTTGGAGCCAGATTACGTTCAAATTGGCAACGAAATAAATCATGGATTCATGCATCCTGCTGGATTACGCAATGGTAACGGGAACTTCCAACATCTGCTTCAAGCAGGAGTGTCTGCTGTAAAATCTGTAGACACCTCCATTACGACACTTATTCACTTTGCAGGTTATACTAATGCACAGGCCTTCTTTCAAACGATCGATACTATTGACTTCGATGCTGTTGGGCTGTCCTATTATCCCATGTGGCATGGTAAGAATCTTAGTGATTTAGAAACTGCTTGTTTCGACTTACGAGATGATTTAGGCAGACCGGTATTCCTGCTGGAAACTTCCTATCCGTTTACCCTTGATTGGGCAGATTGGACAAACAATCATATCGGGAGTACTGATCAAATTATAGATGATTTTCCACCAACCAGACATGGACAAGCAGCATTCATAGGTGCGATGAGGCAAATTTCAGATTCACTAGGAACTGGACTCGTGTATTGGGGGGGCGAATTGGTTCCATATATGGGCCCACAATCTCAACAAGGAAGTCCCTATGAAAATCAAGCACTTTTCAACTTTAACGGGGTAGAACTACCCGTAATAAGTGCTTTGGGCAATTAAAACATAATAATTACTTAACGGGTATTTCTACTGGATTTAGTATTACCGAAACCTCCTCTTAAATTACTCCCACCGTGGTTCTCCCCCCTTCTATAAGCAATACGTAAACTGGTTTGAAGGTCCTTCAAGAACATAAGCCTAGTGTCTGGCAGTTTGAAAATCAAGTCCATTCCGGGGAGCTGATGAATCTTGATCTGACGAATCGCACCTATACGCTGGAGGCTGATGTCATTATCCTCATATCCCAAATCACCCGCAGTAAATACAAATGTATAACCCATCTCGTCCGTTGTATAGGCCACATCTTCGAAGGAGTGCAACATAACGGTGTCTGATTCGCCCCTAATCTCTAAAAAGGTATGATCGGGGGCTTTAAAAAACGTTGCTCCTTCGCAGGCGACGGTAAACATAAGTCTAAACCGCTCTTGGTTATTTTCTAAACCATATTGAGCTGATAATACAACAGTCGTATCTCCGCTGGATACCAAGTTAAGTGGAAAGATCTTTGCAATAGGTCGATTCATTGCGTCAAAATCAAAAATCACTTGTATATTTTGTTGACCAAACAAGTTAGCTACTGAAAAAAATGCGATGAATGCTATAATTAAAGTCCTCATAAGGTGTTTTTTAAATTACATTTCAGGGCAATAAAGACTATGTCTTGGCCCTTTAAATCCACTATTTCTGTTTTAAGCTCGAGAAGTATGGACAAAACAAATTTCATGCCATTATAAACACTTCAGGACAGGTAGCAACAGGCACCACTACTTTTATTAATTGAAATTTCGAATACTTCAGTAATGATATGAAACGCGTCATTAGAACGGGGAGCCCTTGAAAAATATCAGTACTTTTGCACTTTAAATCATAAATTTTCAATGATCAACAAAGCAGACAAATTTATTGATGTAGACGCGTTAATCAAGGAGAAAAACCCTGGCATACACAGATTTATACCGCGTTTTATTCTTCGTTATTTAAGCGAGACTGTCATTCATGAATCCCAATTCAATGAGTTCATGACCGAGCATTTTGACGTCCTTAACTTTGATTTCTGTAGAGCAGTTTGTGAACACTTTGATGTAAAAGTTCGTGTTGAAGGACTTGAAAACATTCCAAAGGAAGGTGGCGTTATTTTCGCTGCTAATCATCCGTTGGGAGGAATGGACGCCATGGTTGTAATGTCTACAATGGATCAATGTCGCACAGATGTCAAGTTTCTTGTTAACGATGTTTTAATGAATATCCCGAACCTAAAGAAGCTTTTCGTAGGTGTTAATAAATTTGGGCTTACCGCGCGCGACGGAATTAGAGCCGTTGATGAGGCCTTTGCTGCAGACAATGCGCTGTTCATTTTTCCAGCGGGCCTGGTGAGTAGAATGACCCAGTACAAGGTGATCCGAGATTTAGATTGGAAAAAAACATTCGTTACTAAATCTAGGAAGTATAACAAACCCATTGTACCTGTGCACATCAGTGGGCAACTTTCTAACAGATTCTACAGGCTGGCTAAAATTCGAAAATTTTTAGGCATACGAGTAAACTTAGAAATGTTACTGCTAGCGCAAGAAATATTGAAGCAAGGTGGAAAGACTATTGTCGTAAAATATGGTAAGCCTATTCAGCCTTCAGAGCTTAATAAAAGTATCAAGGATCAAGAATGGGCATATGAGATTAAGAAACGTGCCTACAACCTCTAAGAATCCTCAATCATTGCATTTTTAAGAAGTATATTTGCGGTATGTTAGATCTTAGCTATATACGCCCCGCAATATCAGTAGAGATACTAAAATCGGAGCTTACAAAAGAGCGTTTCATTCGCTATACCTCCAAGCTCAACAATGAAATTTATATTGTTAATGTACATAATGCTCCAAATGTTGTTCAAGAAATTGGACGACTGCGTGAGCTTACCTTTGCAAGCTCTGATGGCGGCACGGGTAAACCAGTAGATTTAGACGAGTTAGATCTTAGTAACACTCCTTACCAGCAATTGATTGTATGGAATCCTGGGGAAGAGGAAATTGTAGGGGGATATAGGTTTATAGATGGTGCGGTGATTGCTGCAAAAGGAGACTGGAAACATGATCTTTCCATGGGGCATTATTTCAACTTCTCAGAAAAATTCATACAAGATTTCCTTCCTTACTCTATTGAACTTGGTCGTAGTTGGGTTCAACCGAAATACCAGCCAGCTGTTGACCCTAGAAAAGGCATGTTTGCACTCGACAACATATGGGATGGACTAGGCGCTATATGTCTTACCTATAAGCACATGCGGTACTTTTATGGCAAGGTCACCATGTACCCGAGTTACCAAAATGATGCTCGCGATTTAGTGCTCAACTTTTTACAATACTATTTCCCAGACAAGCAACTGTTAATGACACCTCATGACGCCTTGAGTGTACCTGAAATTGAAGGACTGGAGTTATATTTTCCTAGGGACTCCCATGATTTCGCTTCAGCCTTTAAGAAAGGGCAGCGCGGACTGAGTAAATTAGTCAGTGTACATGGCGAAAGTATTCCACCATTGATCAAGCAGTACATGGGTTTAAGCCCCGCTATGGTTACTTTCGGAACCTTTGTAAACAGTGACTTTGGAGCTGTCGAGGAAACGGGTATTTTGATCCCTGTGGATTCTATCTACGAAGAAAAAAGAAATAGATACCTCACCTTTTAAAATAACTCGGCTTTACGGCTGTTCTTTCGGTGGATTTTAACCACCTCTAGTTACTATGATGAATTTCAACCTAGAATTGCCTACACATTTATTTTTCGGAAAGGAGCAACACCTTCAGATTGGCAACCTTATACCCGTAAACGCGAAAATTTTAATGACTTATGGTGGTGGGTCCATTAAGAAAAACGGAGTTTACCAAAACATACGGGCAGCATTAAAAAACCATCAGGTCACTGAATTCGGTGGTATTGAGGCCAATCCAGAATATAGTACACTTTGCAAGGCCTTAGAAATCATTAAGACGGAAAAAATTGACTTTCTTCTTGCGGTTGGTGGCGGTAGTGTGATCGATGGCACAAAATTCTTATCATCAGCGGCTTTATTTCAAGGAGAAGATCCTTGGGAAATTCTTGACAAAGGAATCAGAACAGAGACTGGAATGCCCTTTGGAGTGGTATTGACATTACCCGCAACAGGATCAGAAATGAACAGTGGCGCCGTAATTAGCCGAAAGGAGATTGGGCAAAAGCGGGCTATGGGTGGACCAGGACTTTTCCCTAAGTTCAGTATTTCTGACCCCTCTGTAGTCGCATCTCTTCCTCAAAGACAATTGGCTAATGGACTCGTAGATGCCTTTACGCATGTTATGGAGCAGTATATGACCTACCCGACCTCCGCTACATTGCAAGACAGAATAAGCGAAGGAATTCTTACAACCTTGATAGAAATTGCTCCCAAAGTAATGGACGCTCCAGACGATTATAACACCGCTGCAAACTTTATGTGGTGTTGTAACATGGCATTAAATGGTATTATCCAAAAAGGCGTTCCAAACGATTGGTCTATTCATGGAATTGGACACGAACTGACCGCAGCATACGGTATAGATCATGCACGAACTCTAGCCATTGTTTTGCCGAGTATGTACCGTTATAAGATCAACCAAAAACAGGAAAAACTAGCACAATATGGGCGGCGAGTACTTGGTTTATCCGGGGATGATTTATCCATAGCATCAGAGGCTATAGATCGAACAGAGGCCTTTTTCAATTCTTTAGGAATAGGAACAAAAATCACTGATTACAATATTGACAAACCACAGGAATTCCCGGCAAAAATTTGCGATGCGATGGAAGCACAGCGTGCCATAATTTTGGGGGAGCATAAGGACATCAAAAGAGATGACGTCTTTAATGTGCTAAATATGGCGATTTAAAACTGAAGCTTTAAAAATAAAAAGAGCAGCCCTGAAATTCATATAATTTCAGGGCTGCTCTTTTCTAAAACGTTTTATTCATTATGCTCTGACAGAGATAGCTTATGAAGCAAGCCCTCTAAAGCTAAGCGATAAGAATCAAGACCGAAACCGCTCACTGAGGCAATGCATTTCTGACCTATTAAACTGGTATGTCTAACCGCCTCTCTTGCTAGTGGATTGGAAATATGTACTTCAACTACCGGAGCTGAAATAGCTGATATACAATCCATTAGAGCCACAGAGGTATGGGTATACCCACCTGCATTAAATAAAACTCCATCAAATTTTCCCTCTGCAGTTTGCAATGAATCTATAAGCTCACCTTCGACATTAGACTGGTAGTATTTGAACTCTGCAACGTCATTGTAAACCGCTGCTAGTTCCTCAAAAAAGGATTGAAAATCTTGAGTTCCGTAAACATCAGGTTCACGAGTTCCTAAAAGATTCAAATTAGGACCGTTAAGAATTAATATCTGCATTTGGTAAAGTTACCTATTGATGAACGAAATTAGAGTTATGAATTGGACAGAATGTATAGATAGTTATTTAGAGCATCTGCAGTTCGAGCGTGGTTTGAGTAAAAACACCCTACTCGCTTATGAAAGGGACCTCAAAAAACTCTCTATAGTGTGCAGTTGTGACCCAGATAAGTCTACAGCTGAAGACATCAGCAACCTTTTGTCCGAATTGCATGCAAAGAATATCAGTCCTAAATCGCAAAGTCGAATTCTAAGTGCCATGCGTGGATTTTACAGCTGGATGCAAGAGGAAGAGTTGATAGAGCAAAACCCCTCTTTACTTTTTGAAAACCCACGGGAAGGAAGGCGGCTACCAATCGTATTGAGTGAATCTGAGGTACAGGCGATTCTTGATATTATTCCCATGAATGAAGTTCATTCCTCGCGAGATAAAGCCATCATTGAATTACTGTACGCTTGCGGGCTGCGTGTAAGTGAAGCATGTGGACTCCAACGTTCTTTATTGCGCCTAGAGGAAGGTTATATAATAGTCACAGGAAAGGGCAATAAGCAGCGGTTAGTACCCGTGCACAAGGAGGCAATCAAATTTCTCTTGTTGTACCTCGAGTATGAACGACCACATCAAAAATGTCATAGCAACCATAGCGACACAGTGTTCTTAAGTAATCGAGGGAGCGCCTTATCTCGTCAAAGTGTGTTTATCAAACTGCGTAGATTTAGTGAGATGGCGGGAAATAAAAAAACCATATCCCCACATACCATGCGCCATAGTTTTGCCACGCATCTTATGGAACGTGGGGCGGATTTGCGCATTGTGCAGCAACTGTTGGGACACGAGAGCATCACAACAACAGAGATTTACACCCATGTCAGTGCAGCGCAACTAGGAGCGAAAATTGCGCAGTACCACCCATTGAATAAAAAACGTAGTTAAAGATGAAAATAATTCTCACCTGTTTTGCATTGTTGTTTCTTTATTCTTGCAGTTCTGACTATGAAACGTACAACGATCAAATGGATGGAATGTACGCTTGTCACGAGCGTAGCAACTATGACTCTACATCATTATACGACGCTCTGGCGCCACTTACGACTGGATATATGTTGAGGTAGCTATGAGTTCTTATCAGAGTATAGAGGACTATAAAGGGTGGGTGTTCAACTTAAACTATGATGGCACTTTTGAGTTGAATCAAAATGGTACAAATACCGTAATGGAACATTGGCTTATTGAAAAAAGTTGAGCCAGCTTTCAGATGAATACGCAACCGATTATAGAGTCTGTTTGGGGTGAAATTATAATATGTAACCCTTATATTATGTTCATGAACAGCCCCGTTGACGGCCCTGACCATTTATACGAAAAACGATGAATATTGACAATATTATACAAAAACAGCGTGATTTTGCACCCATTCTTGCTCAAAAACCTCTGAAATACAGATTAGACAAACTGGGTAAATTGCGTGCAGCCTTAAAAGGTGAATGGCAATCTGCCCTGGTTGAAGCCATGCAGAAGGACTTTGGGAAGGGTGAGGTAGAAGTACTCCTATCAGAGATCTTACCTACGCTGGATAATCTAAAAATTCTTATTGGCAAGAGCAAATCCTGGAGCAAGCCCCAAAAGATTAAAACACCAATAACGCTGTTTGGATCAACCTCCTACACTCAAGTACAACCTAAGGGAAATACGTTGATTATATCCCCTTGGAACTATCCGATTTTCTTGACACTTCACCCACTAACCAGTGCGTTTGCAGCAGGAAATACTGCCATCATCAAACCTTCTGAACACACCCCACATACCTCAAAGGTCATCTCACGATTAATAGCGAGTATTTTTGATGAATGCGAAGTTTGTGTCGTTCAGGGTGACCGAGTGTTCTCTCAAGACCTGCTAAAACGCAGGTTTGATCATATTTTTTTTACTGGCTCTACAGAAGTAGGGAAAATAGTAATGGAAGCCGCAAGTAAGCACCTCACGACGGTGACTTTGGAGTTAGGAGGTAAAAGCCCAACAATTATTGACAATACAGCCAATGCTTATGCAGCAGGACAGCGCATAGCATGGGCAAAGTTTACCAATGCAGGACAAATATGTATCGCACCTGACCACATCTATGTCCATGAAGCTAAGCTGGAAGACTTTAATAAAGGAATTACAGAGGCTGTTTCGCAGTACTACGGTAACGACCCAATACATAGTTTAGATTATGTAAAAATCGTCAACCAAGGGCATTTCAAGCGTTTAAAAAATATGCTAGAAATTGCTCAGACAGAAGGTGGCGAGATTATCATAGGTGGCGAATATTCAGAAGAGCATCGCAAGATAGAACCTACTGTTATTGTGAATCCTCCCAAACATAGCGCTATGATGAAGGAAGAGATTTTCGGACCTTTACTTCCCGTATTTACCTTCACTGACCTAGAAGAGCCTATCGCTGAAATCAATAGCAGAGAACATCCTCTAGTCGTCTATATCTACAGTAAGAACAAAAGGAATATTAAACATATTCAACGCGTAACAAAAGCAGGATCAACCGGGGTTAACATTAGTCTTTTACAGATCGCGAATAACTTTTTACCCTTTGGTGGTACTGGACATAGCGGTATGGGCAAAACAAACGGACATGCTGGATTTCTTGAGTTCAGTAATAGGCGAAGTTACTTTTACCAGTGGGGAGTCCCCATAAATAAAATACTATCCGCTCCTTACAACCAACGAAAACTAAACATCGTAAAGACTTTATTAAAAAGATTTTATTGACTTTTAATTTATCTCGTAAAGTAAAAACCCCCATGAGAAAGCCTCATGGGGGTTTTATAGTCTCCAAAAAATCGAGATTATCCGACTTTCACAAGTTCTACCTTAAATAGCAACGTTGCGTTAGGAGGTATAACGCCACCAGCACCTGCTGGTCCGTAACCTAAATCCGAAGGAACCACTAAAGTCGCTTTAGACCCTTCATTAAGCAATAGAATACCCTCATCCCAACCAGGAATTACTTGACCCACTCCTATTGTAATGGCTATGGGCTCACCACGCTGGAACGAACTATCTACCACAGTCCCGTTGAGTAATTTCAACTCATAATGTACCTTAACCTGTTCACCTACGTTAGGTTTTGGGCCCTGTCCTTCTTCTTCCATTATATACATCAGTCCACTTTCAGTCTTCTGAGCACCGTCAGTGAAAGGCTTCAACGCTTCTGATTCAGCTTTAGCTTGTGCATCAGCCGCTTCTTTTGCCGCTAATTCTGCCTTACCTCGTGACGTTGAAAAAAGCTCTCCGGCGTTCCACGATGTTGCTTCAGCACCAACTCTAACGATCTCTACTTTCTTCATCACGTCATCCTGCTCAATAGCTTCAACAACGTTTTGGCCTTCCATAACATATCCGAAAACGGTGTGCTTTCCATCTAGCCAATCTGTGGCACCATGGGTGATAAAAAATTGAGAACCATTAGTAGCTGGACCGGCATTTGCCATAGATAACGTACCTGGTCTATTGTGTGATAAATCAGGATGAATTTCGTCCTCAAATTGATAGCCCGGACCACCGGCTCCAGTTCCTGTAGGATCGCCACCTTGAATCATAAAGTCAGCAATCACTCTGTGAAAAGTCATTCCATCATAGTAGGCAACACCAGCGTCTTTTGCTGTATTATCTACAGTTCCTTCCGCAAGACCCACAAAATTTGCAACGGTCATGGGTGTTTTCTCGTGTTCAAGCTTGATTGTAATTTCCCCTTTTGAAGTAGAAATTTTGGCGTAAATACCGTTTTCCATGTAATAAGTTATGTGAGGTCTAACCTCGATTATTTTGCTATTTCTAAAATCTCAATGTCGAATATCAACGTGGCATTAGGGGGAATAACTCCACCCGCACCTCTGTCGCCGTAACCTAAATTAGAGGGAATGATCAACTTGGCTTTACCACCGACATTCAATAACTCTAACCCTTCTTTCCAACCATCAATCACACGACCATTAGGTCCATATTCTACAGGAATAGCCTCATACGGCTCTCTACGACCATCGTAAAGCCCATATTCAATTGCCCATTCCTTGTCTGAAGTATCAAAGCATGTACCGTCAGTTAAAAACCCTGCATACTTAACTTTAACCACTTGACCTATTTCTGGCTTTACACCGCTACCTATGTCTTCTATAATATACCTAAGACCTGATGCGGTCTTCTTGGCACCACTATACATGTCATTCATTTCCGCTTCTAGTGCTGCTGCTGCATCTACTTTACGTTGCTCTACAGCACCAATTCCTGAGATAAATTCCTCTGCGGCATTCCAATTGTTAGCATCCTTACCTACACGGATAATGTCTACAGACTGCAGTAAAACGATGTCTACAGGTCTGTCTTGAGAAGCACGTTCAACATCACCAATAGCAACAACGATTTCCTGACCCGAAATAACCTGTGCAAAAATGTTATATCCACCATCGAGGTGTGGAGTTGCATTGTGAGTAATAAAGAACTGCGAACCGTTTGTTCCAGGTCCAGAGTTAGCCATACTTACTACACCGGCTTTGTCATGTTTCAATTCCGTTGAAATTTCCTGCGGAAACTGGTATCCTGGACTTCCTGCACCAGTACCATCTGGATCTCCAGCTTGAATCATGAATTTTGGAATTACTCTATGAAAAATGGTACCATCAAAATATGGTTTGTCTGCATATTTGGTATCCACTTTTGGATGAGTTCCTTCAGCAAGTGCGATGAAATTTGCAGCAGTCATAGGAACCAAGTCCTCATGAAAGTCAAAAAGTATATCGCCCATGGACGTGGTCAATTTCGCGTAAATACCAGGCTCCAAAGTAATGGTGGTGTCATTTACAGTGACTTTGTTTCCGCCACAACTAGCTAGTGCGAAGGCCATTAGTGTAATGGCTAAGGTTTTTTTGATCATGATCTAAATATTTTTATAAGGATTTCAAAGGTACTAAGTATCGTTGATTATACTTCGACTTGATGGAATCAATATCCAAGGAAAATTATACCGGAATTTAAAGTCAATTCTATGTTAGCTTTTAAGTAACATAAAAGTCAACGGACTACCCTAATAAGTCTCAAATCATAACGTAGAGGGCTTTGCGGCGGAACCTTATCCAGGTCACCTGCCAGTCCGCGTGCCAAAAACGAGGGGATAAGAACTAGTTTCTTTTCCCCTTCTTTCATTCCAGCTAAAGCTTGGTGCAAGCCTATTTCCATTTCGCTCATTCCTAGCTCAACCGTATCTGTATACTGGCCTACTCCACTATCATCCATTAAATACACTGTAGCACTGTAAATTATCCTATCCCCCATTTCAGACAATAGACCATCACCCTCTGACATCGATAATTCATACATACCATAACCATTGCGTTCAATACCCTCTAGTTGATGCTGTTCTATGTAACCTTGGAGTATTTGACGCTCTTGTGCTAGATACATACGTTGTCTTTCAACTGGGTCTACAACAATAGACTCACCTGGAGATTCAGCGCGCTCCGCACAGGAGACCATACAAAAGAATGAAATCAGGTAAATCAGGTTTTTTACTCCCATACTAAAGTTGCTTTAGCGTAATCAAGTGCATCCGCAATCGACATCTCTAGTTTACCTCCAGCAGCGTTTTTGTGACCACCGCCATTAAATCCGTTGCGTGCGATTTGATTTACATCTATTTGTCCTTCGCTGCGAAGTGAGAGCTTAACAGCGCCCTTTTCCTCTCTCATGAATATGGTCATTTTAGACCCTGCAATACTCAATCCATAATTAACGAAACCTTCGGTAATGCCTTTTTCAAAGCCTATTCTATCACATTGCTTCTCCGTTAGATACAACAGGACTTTATCACCTGATGGGCTTAATTGCATTTGATCTAACATCGCTCCTAAAAGACGCAGTCGTGCCGCAGGTTGTGCATCGAAAATTTTTCCATGTAACACTTGTGGCTCCACGCCTAGCCCTATTAATTTACTGGCCACCTCGTGTGTACGGGCTGTGGTAGCGCTATATTTAAAACTACCTGTATCTGTAACTATTCCTGTGTACATGGACTCGGCACTATGCTTATCAAGATATTCCAGCCATCCGAACATGTCGCAAAACTCATAGATCATTTGACAGGTTGAGCTCATATCGGTGTCACTATACATAAAGTCTGGCCAATCCTCAGGTTGCTGGTGATGATCAATCATGGTTTTAGAAGCCTTTGCATCTCTTAGTGCTTGCTCCATATCGGCAGTTCTTCCGTAGGCATTATAGTCCAAATGAAAGATCATGTCTGCCTCTTGAATTGCTGTATTACCCGCATTTTTACCCTCCGAGTAAATTAACACACTATCATTACCGTACAAATGCGATAGGAACTTAGGATATGGATTAGGAACAACTACACTCACTTCCTTACCCATTTTCTCTAAAACTTGCTGCAGAGCAAGTGCACTACCCATAGCATCACCATCCGGATTGGTATGGTTCGTGATAACGATTTTAGATGCAGATTTAAAGGTTTCCATGAAACCATCAAGACGTATTTCTTTCATACTTATTTTAAACTTGACACAAAGGTGCAGGAAAAGTGTACCTTTGCGGCGCAAAAATTGATAAAACTAAAATAAAATGGCAGGTACTAAAACTCTTACCATGATTAAACCAGATGGCGTACGTGACGGTCATATTGGAGCAATCTTGAACCAAATTAACGAAGCAGGTTTCCGTATTTCAGCGATGAAGTTAACACAACTTTCTAAAGCTGATGCAGAAGCTTTCTACGCAGTCCACAAAGAACGTCCTTTCTATGGTGAATTAGTTGACTTTATGACTTCAGGTCCTATCGTAGCAGCTATCCTTGAGAAAGACAATGCAGTAGAGGATTTTCGTACGTTGATTGGTGCTACAAACCCTGCAGAAGCTGCGGAAGGAACACTACGTGCACGTTTTGCAAAAAGCATTGGCGAGAACGCCGTTCACGGTTCTGATAGCGATGAAAATGCACAGATAGAAGGTAACTTCCATTTTGCAGGACGCGAGCAGTTCTAGACAACGAATTATTTATTACTTTTGCCCTCCCGAAAGGGAACTGCGTATCAACCTCTGGCAAGAGATGTGAATGTTGGTCCACAGAAATAGAAAATATAATGATTATGGATTTAGTCAAGTTTGTAGAAGACGAATTTGTAGCGAGAAAAGATTTTCCTGTTTTTGGAGCTGGTGACACTGTTACTGTATTCTTCCAAATTACGGAGGGTGAAAAAACTCGTACGCAGTTCTTCCGTGGAATCGTTTTACAACGCAGAGGTACCGGTTTAACTGAAACATTTACCATTCGCAAGATGAGTGGTAGTGTTGGTGTTGAGCGTATCTTCCCTGTAAATCTTCCAGCAATCGAAAAAATTGAAGTTAACAAACGTGGTAAAGTACGTCGTTCACGTATCTTCTATCAACGTGAGCGTACTGGTAAAGCAGCTCGTATCAAAGAGCTTCGTTACTAGGCAAACGCCTGAGAAATCAAAAATCCCCAACCTTAACGGTTGGGGATTTTTTTTTGCTATTTACGGGACAATTGTTACAGTTGTGTTACCACAAAGACCGTACGCCGGTTTAATGATCGGCCCACTTGTGAATCGTTTGGCGCCATAGGTTTTGATTCCCCAAACCCCTTGTGCGATAGTCTGGCCGCGGATATACCTAAGTCATAAAGCAGGTCAGCAACACTCTTAGCACGTCTTTTGGACAGGTTTAGGTTTGCAGCAGCATCACCGATATTATCTGTATGACCTTGTATTTGAACCTTAAGATTGGCTGCTCCTGATAAGAATTCGGCAAATTCGGCGATGAGTAATTTACTTTGAAGATCTAATCGATCTGAAGCTGTCTCGAACAGAATATGAGGAATGGGATAGGCTCCGCCTTCCTCGAGCTCCTTATGTTCTAAGCCAACTTCTAATCGGTCAACTTTTCCTGGCGGCCCTGAAGAAGCTAAACTCAATCGAAGCGGTGCCGCACTAAATGCCGCTTTTTTAGCTTCTACTTTAAGCAGCAGCTCATTGGCTTCCGTTTTTTTTATCACTGCAGTGAAACTCCCGTCATCTTCACTTACCATAAGTGTGGTTTCCTTCCCTGTAGTGCTATTTTTCAGAACCACTTTTGCGTTATCATCAGAGGCATACTGGTCTTTCTTCAATGTTCCTTTTACCAAAACAACTTCCTCCGGACGAATGGCCTCATAAAGATCAAAAAAGTAAATATCCCAGCCATTCGCGCTGTTGATTTTATTTGACGCGAAATACGCTTGCATACCGTCTAAAGTCACCATTAACCCTATCTCATCTTTTTCTGTGTTAATTGGATATCCCAGATTTTGAGGTTTGTCCCAAGCCAATTTACCCGACTTACTCTTGAATAAATCATAACCTCCCATTCCTGGATGACCGTTACTCGCGAAATAAAGACTTTCGCTGTCCGGATGAATGAACGGACTCTTTTCATTTTTAGCGGTATTGATGGTTGGTCCTAAATTAACAGGAGCACTCCAATTACCATTTAAAGTCTTGATACTCCTATAAATGTCTAAGCCACCTTCTCCTGACCTGCGGTCGCTAGCGAAGTATAAAACATCTCCATTTGGACTAATACTTGGCTGACTTTCCCAACTGTCTGGCTCATTAACACTATTCACGGGTCTAATCCCGTTCCAAACCCCATATCCAAAAGTGGTATAATACAGATCGCAGTTTTGCTTACCTGTTTTAGGATTTCGCTCACAAATGGTAAAGACCATCAGCTTGTTATCTGCGGTCATCGTTGGCCCACCTTCATTGTATTGCGAATTAAAAGGAGAAGTGAGAGCCTGTCCTTCTTCAAAAAAAGGCATCCCCGCTCGCTCTCCCTGAACTTGTGAGACACTAAACTCCTCCACGTTCCTCATAGGAGCTCCAGGACCATCGTATTTATTGCGTTTCTTACTTCTTCTTGTGAAATACAATTGCGAGCCGTCAGGGGTCATCGCGGCAAGGTATTCATCAAACCTTGTATTTACATCTCTTGCGGGCTTGGGATCAAACGGGACAGGAGATGCGAAAAAGGTCTCCTTTATATTAATTTCTTCAAGCATACCTTCAACTTCCCGATCATAACCATACTCGCGGTCATCCCGTAATAACCATTTTTCAAAATAAGTTTTGGCTTCTTCAGGTCGACCACCAGCGAGCGCTAATGATCCAACTTGATACAGAAGGTCAGGTTTATAGCCAGGACAGCGTTTAACAAGACGTTTCCAATGCGCCTCAGCCAATTCGAATCTGCTGGTTCGCATGGCCCATTCGCCCTTTAAATACAACGCGTGCTGGTCTCCTTCATTCACGCGTAAAGCCGCGCCAATATATACCTGAGCACTGGGATAATCCTTCGCATTCAATGCGCGAACCGCCTTTTGAATCTGTTTTTCTGGGCTTTTATCTCCATCCCCACAATAGACTCCCAAAGCGACTGTCCCATGCTGCCCAAGTACCTGCTCTGGTAACAAAAAACAAGCAAAAGCGAAGAGTACGAGGAAAATGTTGCGCATTACGAATCAGGAGTTTCGACTACGGTAAGTTTATCTTCTGACAGCGCTATAATCGTACTTACCGCTGCATCACCAGTCAGGTTAAGTACCGTTCGTACCATATCGATAATTCTGTCAACTGGAAAAATAATGGCTATCCATGCTGGATTGAGACCTACAGATTCCAATACTACGATCAACATGATCAGTCCTGCTGAAGGAACTGAAGCAGCTCCAATAGAGGCTAAGGTAGCAGTAAGAATGATGGTCGCCTGCTGTACGAAGGTGAGGTCAATCATATGGAATTGGGCCATGAATATTACTGCGACTGTTTGATACAGAGCAGTCCCATCCATGTTCACCGTTGCACCTACTGGAAGAACGAAAGAACTTATTTCCTCATCAACTCCTAGGTTATCCCGCACACAATCCATAGTCACCGGAAGGGTCGCTGCCGTAGAGCTGGTAGAAAACGCAAGAAGTTGTGCTGGGCGAATTCCACGCATAAAGTATACCCAGCTTTGTGTAAATGATAACTTGGTTTTTCTAGATATCAGATAAGACATCACAGATGGATAGAGCACTAAAATCATAAACAATAAACCCGCGATTGTCACGGTTGTATAGGCACCCAGTGCTTTAAAAATTTCAACCAAACGACCTGGTTCATCACCTGCCATCTCCGCTAATTTACCCGCCAGAAGAGCGAACACGAAAAACGGAGCTCCCTTCATAATGATGTCTACCATTTTGATAAAGACCTCGGATAAACCAGTAACCACATCAGATACGGGCTTCATTATCTTTTTTGGAAGCATCACCATGGTGACCCCAAAGAAGATGGCAAAGAAGATCACCTGAATCATCAGTGAATTATTGAATGAAACGAAAATATTAGACGGCACCATGTCAATAAAGAACTGCAAGGGCGACTGCTTTTTAGTACTTCCTGCTGTAGCAATTTTGGCATTTAATTCTTCATTCGCCTGTTGCTCGGCCAGTGCTTGAGCGGCAGCATCCATGTAGACAGACATTGAAGGATCTTCAGAGAGACGCAGGTCATCAAAAAACTCAACACCCTCTGTTTGATTCACCCACATCTCGTAGGCGAGTCGATTGATTTGCAATTGCTCCTGAGATGCTTGTTTTCCCGGATTGAAGGTGTTAGCAAGCAACATCCCAACAGATGCCGCGAGAATCGTAGAACCTATATACAGAACCAGGGTCTTTACTCCCATTCGTCCTAGCGTAGCGGTATCACTTAGATTACCAATTCCAGCGATGATAGAAAATAACACCAAAGGAATCGCTATCAATTTCAACAGATTAATAAAAATCTGACCAAACGGAGCAATCCAATCCATAGTGAAGGAAGACCAGCCCATAGAAGAGCTGGTTAAGGCCCATAGAATACCTAATACCAGACCTATAATAATCTGGAGTGGAAGTGAGATTTTTTTCATCTTGTGTATTTAATGTTTCTTAAATAATGATCTGCGAGAACCAGTTTTATCATGGCCTCTACAATAGGTACGGCACGCGGAACTACGCACGGGTCGTGTCGTCCTTTAGCGGCGAGTACCACTTTTTCTCCTTGACTGTTTACGGTCTCTTGTGCCTTCCCTATAGTCGCCACTGGTTTAAATGCTACTTTTAATTCTATTGGAGCACCATTACTCAGACCTCCAACGATGCCTCCGGCATTGTTAGTTTTTGTTTGAAAGTTCTTTCCGATCTCATCATTATGTTGACTGCCAAGCATGGCTGCAGCTGAGAATCCTGAGCCAATTTCAAATCCCTTTACAGCATTAATACTCAACATGGCTTTTGCTAAATCTGCTTGAAGTTTATCAAATACCGGCTCACCTAACCCAACAGGAACACCTGTTATAACTGCAGTGACCGTACCCCCAGTACTGTCTTTCTCCTCTCGAACATGTTCTATATATGCCTCCATTTCTCCTGCAGCTTGAGGATCTGGACAACGCGTTGGATGGGCCTCAATCTGAGTAAGATCTAAATGCTGCCAATTTGTTTTAATCTCAATTGGCCCGACGCTTGAAGTCCATGCACGTACCTGTACTTCCGGCATTAAAAGTCCTGCTAAAGCACCTCCGACTACACGACATGCCGTTTCACGAGCGCTTGATCGACCACCACCTCGATAATCTCGATGTCCATACTTCGCATCATACACATAATCTGCGTGTGACGGTCGATACACCTTATCAAGGTCAGCATAATCTTTACTCTGGTGGTCTTTATTAAGAATAGAGAAAGCGATCGGGGTTCCTGTTGTTTTTCCCTTGAAGACTCCGCTGTGAAAACGAACTTGATCCACTTCATTGCGGTCTGTAGTCAGGTGACTTTGACCCGGCCGACGTCTGTCTAGCGCGTTCTGAACCGCTGCAATGTCTACCTCTATACCTGAAGGCATACCGTCTAAAATTCCTCCTATTTGCTCTCCATGACTTTCACCATAGGTTGTGAGCACTAATGATTGTCCAATTGTATTTCCGGGCATGCCACTAAAGTAGGAAACACAACGCATTCTTCGTAACATTGGAGCATGAACATTCGACTCGTTAACATCAAACACCTAGGTGGTATTCAACCGGCAGCCACGCAAGCATTACGTGGCAAAGCACTGGGTGAATTTCCAACTATGTCTAATGCTTTTCTGACCATCAAGGATGGAAAGATTGCTGATTTCGGTCCTATGAAGGATTGTCCACACGACGAAATGACCTTAAAAGACTGCCGTGGAAAGTCCGTACTCCCTGCTTTTGTGGATTCACATTCACATGTAGTTTACGCAGGTACCAGAGAGCAAGAATTTAACCTTCGCTTAAATGGAGCGAGCTACGAGGAAATTGCCGAAGCAGGAGGTGGAATATTGAATAGTGCTCAAAAAGTGGCAAAAGCTACCTCCGAAGAACTCTTCATCCAAGCTCAAGCCAGACTCAACAAGCTAATTACCTATGGAACAGGTACATTAGAGGTAAAAAGTGGCTACGGACTTGATCCAGAAGGCGAATTGAAGCTGCTAAGGGCCGTCAAGGCACTCAACGCAACGAGCCACGCCACCCTAGTTCCCACCTTTCTCGCAGCACATGCCCTTCCACAATGGGCGAAAGATCAAGCTATGGATGGCGCCCAGTATACAAGATACATGCTGGACACCCTTATGCCTGTGGTGAGCAAGGAGAAATTGGCTCTTTTTATAGATGGATTTATTGAACGTGATTACTTTAAAATTGATGCCTTAGAGGCTATACTGGAGGCATCAGCTACGTATGGATTACCGGCTAAAATCCATGTAAACCAATTCTATGATATTGGAGCTATACCGCGTGCTGTAGATGCAGGTGTGCTAAGCGTGGATCATTTAGAGGTAATGTCCGAGTCCGCATTTAAAGCACTGGAAGGCAGCAATACCATCGCAACGCTACTTCCAACTTGTAGCTATTTCCTGGGGATCCCCTATGCACCAGCACGGCGTTTAATTGACAGCAATACCATCGTTGCCTTAGCCACCGATTATAATCCAGGCTCAAGTCCCACGGGTAACATGCAACTGGTGTGTAACATGGCATGTGCAAAAATGAAAATGACACCAGCCGAAGCACTGAATGCTGCCACAATTAATGGTGCAGCAGCCTTACAATTATCCGACCGCAAAGGTTCAATTACCATTGGAAAAGATGCAGACCTGTTAATTACCCGAGAAATTCCTTCCATAGAGTTCATTTGCTATGATTTTGGCACCAATCATGTTGAGCAGACCATTTTAGCAGGACACATTATATGAGCACAATACTAGAGCATTATTCGAGTAGCGATCTTGTTTCCAGAACAAGTATTAGAGCGGGCGAACAAAGGCTTGGGCAGGTCATCAGTGCCATATCGCCAGAGCATTGGGCCAACGAAGATGAACTGCCATTCAAATTTGTAATCGTGGGAGTCGAAGAGGATTTTGGCGTTAGGGCGAACTACGGACGAGGCGGTGCTCAAGAAAGTTATCAGGCTTTCCTATCCTACTTCTGTAATCTACAGACAAATAGATTTTTCCCTTCATCGCAGGTGGCTGTGCTTGGCGCAGTGGTCGCAACCAGTAAAATACCTCATGAACAAACCGATCTACTGCGATCTGCAACCGCTTCAAACGATATCGTAATTCAACGCATCGTCCAGCGTATTATTCAAAAGGGTGCCATCCCAATCGTAATAGGTGGAGGACATAACAATGCCTATGGTTGTTTATCTGGTACCAGTCTCGCCAAAGGGATGCCTATACATTGCTTAAATATTGATGCGCATACTGACCTTAGAAATACAGAGGGAAGACATAGTGGAAACGGTTTTACCTATGCCATGGAAGAGGGGTATTTAGGGCAATATTTTATATTGGGTGTTCAAGAGAATTATACCGCAGAACACATTTGGCAAAGAATCGAGAATCATGAAAACATAGATTTAGCCAGTTACGAGGACTTAATGTCAGGTGAAGAGCAACTCGAAGAGGTGTTTGTGCGTATTGGTGATCACCTTGGCGAACATTATGGCTTAGAGTTGGATGTAGATGTGATGGCCAATTTTCCCTCGAGTGCACAGAGCATCAGTGGATTTTCCATGGACCAAGTACGTAAAATGATTTATGCATTAGATTTTTCACCGCACTATTTTCACCTGTGTGAGGGACGTGTAACGAATGAGCAAGAATTTGCACATGTAGGCCGTGGATTGGCATTATTAGTTTCCGATTTTGTTAAAGCACACATCTTCAGCGAATAATGCTAGACAACTACCGCATAGAATGTATCCCTAATATTTCCTCCACGGATCCCGTCTTGCTGCGCCTAATTTCAAAAGGTATTGAATCAGTCCCTAATGTTATCTTACATTTTGTAGATCCCGGGCACAGTGCAAACAGAACCGTTTTCACATACACCGGACCACTGAAAGAAGTTTTTCAGGCTACTAGGATCCTATTTAGGCTTACGCTATCGCATGTAGATATGCGGAAACATACTGGTGTACATCCACGAATGGGGGCTGTAGATGTGTGCCCCTTTGTCCTGTTAGATGATCCGCATTTCACAAAGGACTTTAAGGATCGTACTATGGTTTTTGCAGCACAAATAGCACAAGAGTTTCAAGTAGCCCTCTACGGCTATGAAGGTCTTACGCGCAACGTCGGACAAAAAGATTTGTCATATATACGCCGCGGACAATACGAAGGCTTACACGAACGCTTCATCCGCGGTGAACTTCCTGATTTCGGTCCAGTGACCTATAATTCATCTGTAGAGAAACACGGGGCTACTGCCATAGGGATCAGATCGTTAATGGTTGCCTACAATGTCAACTTATCGGGCTTGCCTGCAGCGCAGTTGTTGCCCATCGCAAAGAAAATAGCAGGATTAATCCGAGAGCGCGACGGTGGGCTTCAAGGGGTTAAATCCATAGGATGGCATCTTCCCGATCGGGATATCGTCCAAGTAAGCTGTAATCTAACTAAGCCTGATATCATAGGAGTCTGTGATGTTTTTTTGCGGGTTGCAGAATTGGCTCAGGAATTCAACTGTGATGCTCCATCTAGTGAGCTTATTGGCTGTATTCCTGAGAGTCAGTTCACCACCTTAACCGCGGAGCAATTAGGGTTTGGAGAATTCAAACCTTTTGGAGCCCATCGTATCCTACCCTTTTAAGGTAATTATGGTATGATTTATGCAGATCAGCGGTCAACCAAGATATAAGCGAACCCTAAAGCTTCGCACTTAAACTCCATTATGAAAAATCTTTTACTCGCACTATTTTGTGTGTCTGGGACATTAAGTTTTGCACAAACGAAGACCATCAGTGGCTATGTTTCTGATTCAAAAACTGGAGAAGCACTGATCGGTGTTAATCTTTGGTCGCCTGAACTTAAGCTAGGTACAGCCACGAATGTGTACGGCTTCTATTCCTTTACACTTCCAGAAGGTAAACACGTTCTGCGTCTAACGTATTTGGGGTATGCGAATCAGGATTTTGAAGTTAACCTTAGTCAAAATATTAGTTCCAATTTCGAAATGATTGCTTCCGAGAACATGCTGAACGAAGTAGATGTAGTTGCCTCAGAGGGATCAAGGATCCAAGAGCAAGTTCAGATGTCAAAAATAGAAGTACCCATTAAGCAGCTTAAGTCGCTTCCTGCTATATTCGGCGAAGTAGACATCATGAAAACTCTTCAACTTCTCCCCGGAGTTCAAAGTGGTGGTGAAGGAACTTCTGGGCTTTACGTTCGTGGTGGATCTCCGGATCAAAATCTTATTTTATTAGATGGTGTTCCCTTGTACAACGTGAACCATCTTTTCGGTTTCTTTTCTGTCTTTAACGCGGATGCTATTTCAAACGTCAGTTTAACGAAAGGGGGATTTCCTGCGCGTTACGGTGGAAGGTTATCGTCTGTTTTAGAGATTAATATGAAGGAAGGTAATCTCCGTGAGTTTCATGGGGACGCCACTGCATCCATTATCGCTTCAAAATTAACTTTAGAGGGTCCACTCATTAAGGATAAGGCATCGTTTATGGTTTCCGGGCGACGTACCTATTTAGATCTTTTAGCAAAGCCATTTCTGGCTAACATCAACTCACAAGATCCTGATTTTAGCACATCTCCTACCTACTACTTCTATGATATGAATGCGAAGGTGAATTATAAAGTAGGTAAGAATGATCGACTCTACTTAAGTCATTTCCAGGGTAAAGATGATTTTGGAGTGAAGAGTGAAGAATCCTCTATTCAAAATACAAACAAAATTGACTTTGGACTTGACTGGCAAAACTCTATAACCGCGGCACGCTGGAACCACCAATGGTCTCCAAAACTTTTCTCTAACGCCATAGCGACAAGATCTCTGTACAATTTCAACACAAGGATCATCAACGAAAGTTCCTATCAACCTAACTTCCCTGATACAACTGGACAACAGTCAGAAAATTTTGCAGCCCTCTACCGCTCAGGAATAGAAGATTATGGTGGCCGATTAGATTTCGACTATGCACACAGTCCTCTCCATTATGTTCGTTTTGGCGCAGGATATACGAACCATACCTTCTCTCCTGGAGCGACTAATTTAGAATTCGTGAGCAGTGGATTCAATTTAGACACTCTAATAGGTGGAGCTGATGTATACTCGAACGAACTTTTCGCCTATGCAGAAGATGAGTGGACCGTAAATGACAAATTTAAGATTAATGGAGGTCTTCATTTTACAACGCTGTTCGTTGAAGGTACCACCTATGCTAGTTTACAACCTAGGTTTGGCATGAATTACAGTCTTCCCGGAAACATCGCCTTTAAAGCGTCTTATGCGGATATGATGCAGTTTGTTAATCTCTTGACAAATGAAGGTATAGGGTTACCTACAGATTTATGGGTTCCTTCCACAGCAAATATTAAACCACAGAAATCTCGTCAATATGCAGCAGGATTGGCTAAAAATCTTAAACAATTGGAATTAAGTATCGAGGGTTATTATAAAGAAATGGATAACCTAGTCAGCTTTAAAGAAGGTGCTAACTTCTTGTTTTCATTGGACGATGAAAGCTGGGAAGACAAGGTTACCCAAGGCTCAGGTGAAAGTTATGGCCTAGAGTTTTTCGCTCAGAAAAAAGCTGGAAAAACAAACGGATGGATCGGCTATACCTTGAGTTGGAATTTTCGCCAGTTTGACGAGATCAACGGTGGAGAAAAATTCTTTTATACCTACGATCGCAGACATGATTTCTCCGCGGTACTATCGCACGATTTTACCGAAAACGTTGCATTTAGTGGCGCATGGGTCTACGGAACCGGTCGAGCTATAACACTACCTGAATTCTCCTTCATAACCGCTCTACCTAATGGATTGGGATGGTTTCAAGGGCAACAAGCCTTTGTGGATCGTCCATCTGACAAGAATGCCTACCGGATGAGTGCTTACCATAGATTAGACCTGAGTCTGAGCTTTCATAAAAAGTTATCAAACTACGACAGATGGTGGATCTTTAGTACCTACAATACCTACAATCACCTGAATCCATTCTTCTTAGATGCATCAACTGATGATCAAGGAAATCCAGTCTTACGTGAGTATGGACTTTTCCCTATCATACCATCTATTGCTTACCGTATTAAATTTTAAACCATGAAAAAGCAACTACTTTTCATCCTACCACTAACGGCTCTATTATTTTCCTGTTCCAACTTAATTGATGGCGTTGTGAAAGAAATAGACATACCAGCTCATAATCCACAGATTGCAGCCTCGTTGTTTGTAGATTCTAAAGATTCCGGTTTTGCTGCTACTATAAGTGAGACGCAAGGAATCTATGACACTGCCAATACAGGTCTTTTGGATAGCGCCGTATTAAAGTTGTTTAGAGATGGCACGCTTCTCTACTCTTGGGATAAGATGTCACCTTTTGGTACTTATGACTATGATTTTGGGCAACAAATTGGGGCTATAGATGGAGAGATAGTTTTTGAAATCTCTCATCCTAATCATGAAACTGTAAGTGCTACGCAACGCTTTCCTGAGGCACCAGACTTCGATATTGAGCTTAATTACGGTGCTGCAAATTATTATGGACAGCCGTCAGATGAAATTATCTTGACTTTAAAAGATAATCCCAGTGTGAATCAACATTATCTTATCGAAATGTCCCTTCACTACAGGACCTCTCTTGGTGGCCCGGATACCTCTAAGTATTGGCAGCTAGAACCTGAAACCGCGAATCGTAATGTTAGCATTCTAGGAAATAAAGGAACGCTTTCAGCGGTATCTGAAGAAGGGATAGATAGAGATATAAAAATTAGCTTTGCAACAGGATTTAACTCCATAGACGAAGATTTTCTTCTAGAGTACAGAGTATCCATCAGTGCCCTTTCTAATGACCTTTATGCCTTCTACAAGAGTTATGAAGCCCTGGACCAAGCTGGAAATAACCCGTTCGCAGAACCCGTTATCTTGTTCAGTAACATGAGTAACAGCATTGGTAGTTTTGGATTGTCCACCACTACGCGCAAATGGAAATAACATAAAAAAAGGCACCCATTGGGCGCCTTTTTTTATGATGATTCTTTCGTTCTTAATACTCCATCAGTACTGATCCCCATGTAAATCCAGCACCAAAGGCTGCCATACAAATGATGTCCCCTCTTTTCACCACACCAGTTTCTATGGCCTCAGAAAAAGCGATGGCGATAGAGGCTCCGGTAGTGTTACCGTATTTCTGGATGTTGTTAAAGACTTGATCGTCGCGAAGACCCATGCGTTTCTGAATGAATTGGGCAATGCGGAGATTGGCTTGATGCGGAATAAGACAATCAATCTGATCAGATGTCATATTATTTTTTTTCAGTGCCTCTCCAATGACCTGTTCGAAACGCACTACAGCATTCTTGAATACAAAGTTCCCGTTCATCTGCGGATAATGGATATCTGGATCTATACCGTTTTCCAGTAATTCCCCGATCCAATGCTGTGTCCCAAAACCCTTCATGGTCAACTCCTCTTTATGTTTACCCTGAGCGTGCGTATGACAACTCATGATACCTTTCTCACCCTTATTTGCTTTAGAAACGATAACAGCACCAGCACCATCTCCGAAAATTACGCTCACGTTTCGTCCTCTAGTCGTTTTATCGAGAAATGGACTCTGTAGTTCTGAGGCGACAACAAGGACATGCTGATACGTACCAGATTTAACAAATGCATCAGCTATACTCATGGCATAGATGAAACCTGAACAAGCATTTCGAATGTCTGTAGCTCCTATAGTCCCCATATCTAGGGATTCTTGCACCTGTACTCCACATCCAGGAAAGTAATAGTCCGGAGAAATGGTAGCAAAGACAATATGACCTATATCAGAGGTTTCTAATCCAGACTGGGCAATTGCTTTTTTAGCTGCTTTTGTCCCCATAGTAGCAGCGGTATTCCCGTCACCATTCTCCACCCACCTACGCTCGCTTATTCCAGTTCTTTCCTTTATCCACTCATCATTTGTATCCATAATGGTAGCCAGATAATCGTTAGTCACGATACGTTCCGGCACATAATGTCCTGCTCCTGAAATTTTTGCTGTATGCATGGTATGTCTCGATTTTAGAGGTCCAACTCTGAAGTTAACGCATAATTGGCATTGGAGTTGTCATAGTGGCAGTTAAAAAGGGGCATTTTATGCATGGCATAAGAGTTGAACTACAGGGAATGAACTATAATTTCAATTACAATGTCTAAAGGATCTATTAATGTTACTGCCCAGAACATCTTCCCGATCATCAAGAAGTTCTTATACAGCGATCATGAAATTTTCCTTCGCGAGCTTGTTTCAAATGCAGTAGATGCAACTCAGAAGCTTAAAACCTTAACCAATTTAGGTGAAGCGAAAGGAGAATTAGGTGATCTATCCATCCACATCAAGCTTGATAAGAAAGCGAAAACCTTGAGTATCATTGACCGTGGAATCGGCATGACTGCTGAAGAAATTGATAAATACATCAACCAAGTGGCCTTCTCTGGAGCTGAAGAGTTCGTTAAGGATTACGAGGGTAAGATGGAAGGTACCGATCTAATTGGTCATTTTGGTCTTGGATTCTATTCTGCCTTTATGGTGGCTAAAAAAGTAGAGATTCTGACTAAATCCCATAAGGACGATGCCGCAGTAATGTGGAGTTGTGAAGGAAATCCTGAATTTGAGCTCACCTCCATTGAAAAAGAGGATCGTGGAACCGAAATCAGACTTCACATCGCTGAAGACAGCGAAGACTTTTTAGAAGATGCTAAAATTAATGAGCTGCTCAGTAAGTATGCTAAGTTTATGCCTGTCTCTATAGAGTTTGGAGACAAGGACGAAAGCTTTAACTCCGCTGCTGAAGGGGAAGAAGCAAAATGGGAGACTAAGAAAGTTCCTAATATCATCAACAATCCTAACCCTGCTTGGGTGCGTAAACCAGCAGATCTTACTGAAGAGGACTACAGCGCATTTTACCGTGAGCTTTACCCATCAAGTTTTGATGAGCCTTTATTTAGTATTCACTTGAACGTAGATTTCCCGTTTAATCTTACTGGAGTACTTTACTTTCCTAAGATTAAACCAAACGTTGAACCTCAGCGCAACAAAATTCAATTGTTCCAAAAGCAAGTTTTTGTTACGGACAGTGTGGAAGGAATTGTTCCTGATTTCTTAACACTGCTTCATGGTGTAATTGACTCCCCTGATATCCCTCTAAACGTGAGTCGCTCCTACTTGCAGGCAGATGGAAACGTCAAGAAAATCTCTAGCCATATCACTAAAAAAGTAGCTGATAAGCTTGAGGAGATGTTCCGTAATGACCGCGAAGATTTCGAGCGTAAATGGAACGACATGAAAATCATCATCGAGTATGGTATGCTTACGGAGGATAAGTTCTTCGACAAGGGTAAAAAATTCGCTTTGTATGAGACCATGGATGGAAAGCTCCACACGTTTGAAGCATTTCTTGAATCTATCAAGGAGAAGCAGACAGATAAAGACAATAAAACGGTAGTACTCTATGCTTCTCACAAGAATGCACAGCACAGTTATGTTCAACAAGCTAAAGCTAAGGGATATGATGTACTTCTTTTGGACTCACCACTTACGAGTCATTTGATTCAAAAACTTGAACAAGAATTTAGTGATACCACGTTTGCTCGCGTAGATTCGGATTTGATTGATAACTTGATCAAAAAAGAGGAGACACGCGTCTCAAAATTGAGCGAGAAGCAAAAAGAAGAGCTCAAAACACGTTTAGAATCGATTGTACCTAAAGAGAAATTCACGCTGAAGCTTGAAGATATGGAGAGCACTGATGCTCCACTGATGATCACTGTTCCTGAATTTATGCGACGCATGAAGGAAATGCAGATGTCTGGCGGCGGCGGTATGATGGGTATGGGGGATTTCCCCGACATGTATGACCTCGTGGTAAATGCAAACCACAGTCTAGCTTCTAAAATTCTCGATACTGATGACGAAGCATTGAGATCAACTGCCGTAAATCAAGCGTTAGATCTTGCTAAACTTCAGCAGAATCTGCTACATGGCGAAGAGCTTACCGCTTTCATCACTCGATCTTACGAAATGCTTGGCGAAGAATAAGCGCTAAACATTTCTGGACACGTACTAATCAAGAAAAAGGGGGGCTAAGCCCCCCTTTTTAGTATCTTGGCATCTTATCAAACTAATTATTTTTCATGGGAAAAGCCATCTTAACAGTGCTCGAAATAGCTCATAAAAACGCTAAACTTTGGACCTCTTCATTTTTTGACGAGGCCACTCGTGCAGAAGCCCAACGTCTTATTGACCTAGGAGGAGATGAACTTATCGAGCCCTTTTATAAGGACCTAGATTTTGGTACTGGCGGTATGCGAGGAATAATGGGTGCGGGAACAAACAGAATCAATCCATATACTTTAGGGGCGGCAACAACTGGTCTAGTAAATTACGCAAAGGTCACCTTCGGAAGGACGGATCTAAAAGCTGCCATTGCTTTTGACAGCCGCAATAACTCCAAGGAATTTGCACGTAAAGTAGCAGAGGTTTTAAGTGCTAATGATGTCCATACTTACTTGTTTGAAGAACTCAGACCAACTCCAGAACTGTCTTTTGCTGTACGAGAACTGGGCTGCGATTTTGGGATCGTGCTGACCGCTTCTCACAACCCTAAAGAATACAACGGATATAAAGTGTATTGGGATGATGGTGGCCAATTGGTCCCCCCCCACGACCATGGTGTTATAGAAAATGTACGTGCGACAAGGTTTGAAGATATTAATTGGAATGCTAACGAAGATTTAATTGAGCTCCTAGACTCAAGCATGGATAAAAAGTACATCGACATGGTGGCCAATTTAACCATCAATAATATCGGAAAGGACGAGCTTCATGTGGTGTTTACCGCGTTGCATGGAACATCGATTGTAAGTGTACCTCCTGCCCTAGCTCAAGCCGGATTCAAGAATGTACAAATCGTAGAAAAGCAAGCTGTACCTGATGGGAACTTCCCTACCGTCGCTAGTCCTAATCCTGAAGAAAGTGCCGCGCTAGCCATGGCTGTAGCGCAAGCAGAGGCAACTAACGCAGATCTTGTAATCGGTTGTGATCCAGACACAGACCGCATAGGGATTGCCGTTAATGATGGAACAGGTAGCATGCAATTGTTAAACGGTAACGACACTGCAGCCTTGCTGGTACATTATATATTGAGTCAAAAAATCGCTAAGGGAGAGATGCCTTCGAACGCATTTACTGCGGCAACTATTGTAACTACAGATCTAATAGCCGATATCTCTGAAAAATTTGGCCTGCCCTGCTACAGGTGCTTGACAGGTTTCAAGTGGATTGCTGATCTGATCAAGAATAAGCCAGGTGAAAAATTCATCGTCGGTGGTGAGGAATCCTATGGTTACATGGTAGGTGATGCAGTACGTGATAAAGATGCTGTAGCCTCTGCCGTAATGATTTCGGAGATGGCTGCTTATGCCAAATCAAAAGGTAAAACAGTTCTCCAACAGTTAGAGGATATACATCGTGAGTTTGGACAGTATCAAGAGCGCTTGATTTCTATCACAAAACATGGAAGATCTGGCGCAGAGGAAATCGCCGTTATGATGACTTCACTTAGAAATAATCCTCCTCAAGTGTTGGGAGGTTCTCCAGTGTCTATTGCCATAGACCACTCCGTGTCGCAGCAGAAGGACCTGCGCACGGGAGCCATTGTTTCAACAGAACTTCCTTCGTCGAATGTATTGCAGTTTATCACGGAAGCCGGCGATAAAGTTAGTGCGAGACCATCCGGAACGGAACCTAAGATAAAATTCTACTTCTCGGTTCGTAAAGCCACTCGTAAGAGCCACGCTGAAACTAAAAACGAACTTGAATTAAAGATTGATACCTTTATTAGAGAACTAGATCTCTAATACTTTATGAAAAATCTCTTGATTATAGGAGCTATTTCGATAGTCCTTTTTTCTTGCTCAGAAGTACCTATTGACCAAGGCAGTGCATCCATACATCTTTTGGGAACCATCAAACAGAATGATTCCTCCTATGTTAGATTCAATGCGGAGCTCAGCCACGATACGCTTTTCATAAAAAATGGACTTGCTGAGACTATAAAAGTGGCTCTAAGCGGAGAGGACACTTTGATAGGGTCTTTTCCTGTTTTCGCTTCTGACCTCTGGCTTGTTCAGTCTGAGGGTAGTTATACTGGTGAATTTTACAGAACAGATGCTGAAAACTATCGTCTACCCATAGAGTTTGTAGAAGGCAGTCTTAACTACCCTAACGCTAATTCCCACTGGCCTCTGCAGTACGCCATCAATAGAATATCTAAGGAAGATAGTGCTCGTCCAGCGTTGCTTCAACTGGGGCATACAGAAGGTGTTCTAACCGGAAGCATCGCTACATCTACAGGGGATTCACGTTTTCTTACAGGCTGGGAGAACGAAGGTGGATTCCAGTTGCAAGGTTTTGATGGACGTTTCATTTACAATGTTATTGGCCATGTAATGGATGATTCCGTCTGGGGTAATGTATATTCTGGAAAGACCGGGTATTATACTTTTCAAGGACATGCAGATGACCAGGCTGTATTAGAAGATCCAAAGACCATGACGCAATTGGTTGACGGTTATTCTCATATAGAGTGGCATTTACCCAATTTAAACGGAGATACTATACATTTCGACAGCCGAACCGTTACGAGGCCTACAATCATAGCCATCCAGGGCTCTTGGTGCCCTAACTGTATGGATGAAGGACGTGTATTGGATCAATTCTACCGAGACTTTGACGGTGCAATCGATGTTTTTGGACTGAGCTATGAATACAGTGGAACGCTCGGAAAAGCCACAGCAGCTGTACAAAAAATGAAACGTGACCTGGGCACAAGTTTCCCGATGGTGATTGCAACCTACTCCGCTAAACAGAATGCTAATTCTATTCTTCCCTTACAGAGCATTCGCAGCTACCCTACCTCTATTGTTCTGGATGCCAATGGCAACGTTATTAATATTCATACAGGTTTCTATGGGCCCAGCACAAAGGAATATGATGGATATGTTCGAGACTTAGGTGAACTGTTAACTGAATTAGTTGCGCAAAATGGCTGATTATCTTGACCACTTGTTGCCTACTTTCAAGGAAACCTCAAAGTCTAAGAGAAGAGAAAATAAATCTTTTTTTAAACGACTTGGGGCGAAGGACACTAAATCAATAGATCGGATTTTTCATGAGCAGCATGAGCAAGTTTTTGCAGAGACGGACTGCCTGAAATGCGCGCGATGTTGTAGAGCCACAGGACCGCTTCTTACCGCACAGGACATTACGAGAATCAGTGGAAAGCAAGGAATGAAGCCTGCTGAATTTGAGCGAACCTACCTCAAAAAAGACGAAGATGGAGATTGGGTCATGAAAAGCCTACCATGCCCATTTTTAGACCGCGACTCTAATGCTTGTAACATCTACGAATACCGTCCTAAGGCATGTCGAGAATTTCCCCACACGGATAGGCAACACATGAAAGGAATTCTAGAGATTACAGAGGTTAATGTCAGGCACTGTCCTGCCGTGTTCCAAATGGTAGAAAGAATGAAGAGCAATTTTTCTGTTTAATCTCCAACCACATCTCTATTCATCCATTGCTGAATGGTAAATGACAGCAGTAATACGGTCAACGAACCAATCACGTTATACCACAAGTATCCAATCGAAATCACCTCAGTCGAATTGAGATAATGACAAGTCAGAACGGTCGCCTGAGCAGAAAGACCTGCTAGGAAAATCGGCTTCGCTCCAATAGACTTTACAAATAACCCTACCAGGAAAATTCCCAGGATCGTTCCATAAAACAGACTCCCCAACACATTAACTAATTGTATTAAATTTTCGTAAAGTGGTGCCGCTAAGGCAACGAAAATGGCGGCAATCCCCCAGACCGCAGTAAATCCTCTGATCACTCTTTTTTCGTTGTGCGGCTTGCTTCCCCAGAATACACGGAAATAATCCACATAAGTGGTGGTAGCTAACGCACTCACTTCTCCAGCTGTAGATGACATAGCTGCACTGATGATGACCGCCAGAAGTAAGCCAATCAACCCCTTTGGTAAGAAATTTAGAATAAAGGTGACAAACACATAGTCCATATCCTTAGACTGGAAATTTGGAATAGCAGCCTCTAGTATAGACATGTACTCAGAACGTAATTCCTCTTGCTCGGTTGCAAGGGAGCGTGCTTCGTTCCAGTTGGCTGCAAATAATGCTGTTTTTTTATTCTGAAACACCTCTGCAAAGGAAGCGTCAATCTTTGACAACTCCTGTTGAACCTCAATAGGCGCCCTGGCTGTTTCTGTCGTGTTAAAGAAAACGGGCGGCTGAATAAATTGGTAAAAAACAAAGAGTAAAACCCCTATGGAAAGGATGGAAAACTGCATGGGAACTTTAAAAACGCCATTAAACAGTAATCCTAGTTTACTGGTACGCTCCTCACCGGCTCCTAGATATCGCTGCACCTGACTTTGATCTGTCCCCAGATAACTCAGTGATAAAAATAATCCTCCAGCAAGACCAGACCAAATGGTGTACCTCGTACTGGGATCCAATGAGGTATCTACGATACGTAGTTTACCCATTTCTCCAGCGATATAGTAGGCATCAGACATACTTACGGGGATACGATCTATGAGTATAACTGTGGCTATTGCCATACCGATAAGTATCGTGGCCATTTGCCATTTCTGAGTAACGGCAACAGCTGCTGATCCGCCTGAAACGGTATAAAAAAGCACAACAATCCCAATCAAAACAATCATGAGGTTTAGTGGGAGATTCATTGCCGCAGAAAGCACAATGGCTGGCGCGAAAATGGTGATTCCTGCCGACAGTCCACGAGAGGTTAGGAACAACGCTGCAGTAAAAAGTCTTGTTTTACGGTCAAAACGCTGTTCTAAGAATTGGTAGGCGGTAATGGCTCGCATTTTACGATAAGCCGGAACAAAAAACACGCTTACCAAAATTACAGCCAAAGGCATTCCAAAATAGAACTGGATGAACCCCATATCATGTGCATAAGCCTGGCCGGGGGTTGAAAGAAACGTAATAGCTGATGCTTGAGTGGCCATTATACCAAGCCCTATGGTCATCGCACCCACATCCTTTGAACCACTTAATAGTTCACCTGCGGACGCGCTTCTGCGAGTTTTATAGACCCCATAACCTACTATTAACCCTAGGGTTGCCAGTAAAACGATCCAGTCTATCAGATGCATTTAAACAAACTGACGGGTAACGTAATAAAACAGTACAATTTCCGCTACTAATAACGCAATCACGCCAATGTAGTATTTCTTCCAATTAACCATGGATGTATTGGTGGTCTTAATGGTCATAATGCAATATATTTTGTAAAACTCTCAGTGCTCCTGGAACACCCGCTGGTAACTCTCTAAATAATGATAAGCCCGTGTAAATTACGGAACCTTTACCAAAGTCCGCAACTACAGTCGAATTTGGATATATAATACCTGTACTTTCTTCTATGGAGAAAATCGTCGTATACGATTCATTTACTACTGGAAAATATAAACCTCGTTCCTGCACCCATTGTTCAAAATCCGCGTTACTAATTTTATTCGGTTCCATAGTTAAGGGGTGACTGACAAAACTAACGGGGGCATATTCTTCTGTAACTCTATCACGCCCTATCGTTAAAGGCACAGGCAAAGGCAACTCCATGCCCGATCTACCCGCTGTGGTATACGTTACTACAAAATTACCTCCTCCTTTCACATAGGAGGCTATACGCTCCTGCGATTTCATGAGCCAGGGCTCTGTGTTAAAGGCACGTATCCCTACTAAAACAGCATCCACAAGCTCCCAAAGCTCAGGAGTCTCCTCAGTGATCTTGATGACGTCGTAACCTATACTCTCCAGGGTTTCATCCATTTGATCCCCTGCACCTTCTATATATCCAACTTTAATTCGTTTACTCGATAAATCCAGGACAGACAGTGTCGATCGCGCATCTCTATATCTGTAATGGGTACCTACATGAGGATAACTAATCGTATGTTTTTCAGGCATTCGTTTAGTGACTACGAGACCTGCTTCATCAAGGGCGGTGGTGCTTAGACTGACTTCGAATCTCCCCAAGCGTAGCTTAGCTGGAACTGTTTCCTCAAAATGGTTCCAGCCTTCTTTAAGATTTTCCGAAACAGAATGTTCCCAAATCAAGGTTTGTTCTGAGGGTAATGAAGCACTCACGGTCCAATTGTATATACCATCTTTTCGCGCATAAACGGAATAACCCAAAAGGCTCTTTTTGCCGTTATTCCAATATACACTTTGATCAAATTTCGAATGGAGTAAAGGGTCAATTGCTACTTCTTCTCTATATTCTCCTATAGCGCGGTCAGACAACTTGGCGATAGGTTTCATGAAAAGCATAATGATCTCTTCTCCTATTTCAAGACGAACACGAGCGTGGTCTACGACCTCAGTAGAATTCGCTTTAACTACGTTTAACTCAGCCTCAAGTTGAATGCCATCTGGACCAACCAATTGAGGCGGATTAAGTGCCATTTGTTTACCTGATGTTCTTAAAGAGGCTAAGTAAACATTCGCACCTGAGGACATGGCTTGTATTTCAACCATTGCTTTGAATTCAGCATCAGATGGCAACGGGTTTGAAGAAGTGTAATATTCCGCATACAATCCTGTCAGATGCAACATCACTCGCTGCCAACGTTGGTAACGGTTCGACAATCCTGAATTATGCTCTAAGATGTTTCTACCCAACACTGCCCATTTTGCAATGGCTTGATCTTGGTCTCCAATTTCTAGAGCGAACGATGCATCCTGCGCCAACCTACTATTTTGGTCTGTTTCACGCTCCTCTAACTCGAGGTAACTTTCTAAATCTGCTTCACCCCAAAGTTTTTTAAAATATTCTTCTCTAGGTCCACGGTTAATCGGGACTCCAAACCCCTGACACTTGTGCATGGACCTCGCAGCATCTCCAATGGCACCGTACGAATCTCCATGCAGAGGATCAAAACCGCTTAGGTCTAAATGCACTGCTTCCGGGTCATCTTTTAAGGTTTTATCCCACCAAATGGAAGTGTTCCACCATACTCCTCCAACCTTCCAGCGTGGCATCGAGGACATATAGGTTGAATCTCCTGCGAGCTTTGCACATTCTATAGCCAATTCTGCAGAAGCTGTGTGATGACCATGACCAGCACGTGAATCCGGAGGGAAACGAGTAAGGATAAAGTCAGGTTGTAGTTCTCTTATTACGTGAACTACTTGACGTACTAAATCTTCATGATTCCATTTCGTCCAAACCTCATCTACACTTTTAGAGTAACCAAAATCTAAAGCATCTGTAAAACGTTGATTGCCACCATCTATAGATCGGGCTGCGCGGAGTTCATGTTCCCTTATAACCCCTAGGTTTTCACCCAATTCGTCACCAAGTAGGTTTTGACCTCCTGAGCCTTTAGTTAGGCTTAGGTAGGTTGTTTCTGCGTCTAAGGCGTTCGAAAGCCATGCGATAAGTCTAGTATTTTCATCATCAGGATGGGCCGCTAGGTAAAGTACCCTCTTACCGGAACTGAACCGTTGCATTTCTGCCATCGCTTCGCTCTGCGATAGGGGTGAATATTGTGCAACCAATTGATTTCCAAAAAACATTGCCAACGCAATAGCTAAACCTCGAACAATTGTGGTTGTACGTGTTATATTCATGGACCTATTAGAAGTCATCATATGAAAAGATTTTTTACCATTTTATTAGTTTTAATAGCCCTTCCGGCTACTGCACAGCATAAGTTAAAGCTAAAGTCGGGCACCTATCAAGTGGCCGAAGGTGCTTTTTTACAATTAAACGCTAGTAAAGTGACCTATGGTGTAGTGCTATGGGATCACTATGTGCTTGCCGAAGATAAAAAAGCGTTGGCAGATTTGGGCGTAGAACTCTTTCATTATTTACCTGAAAACTCATTTGAGGTAAGAATCCCTAAAGGCGTAACCTCAGCTCAACTCAAAACAGCAGGTGTATCCTCATTTACAGCATGGACACCTCGTATGAAATTAGACGGACCCATTTGTAATACGGATTTTCCACAATGGGCAGTTTTAAACGATGGCAGAGTAGCGGTACAATTTTATACCGCACCAGAATTTAATGCTCCTCCTTCTTATCTAAAATTAGTGACCGACTTAAATGATGGCTGGTATAGTGGCGTTTTAACGTCAAGTAAACTTGAGGATTTGGCGAAAAATGAATTTGTACTATTCATCCAAGCCATTGAAGAGCCCGGTTCTGCAGAAAACTCTAATTCAAGAGCAGCCTCTAGGATAGCATTTATGCAGCGTGATAAAGATTTCGATGGAACGAACGTTGTCGTCGGACTTGGAGATGATGGCGACATAGGACCTCATGATGATTACAGGGGAAGATTAATCTCTCTTGCAGGTACGTCTATAGGTGACCATGGAGACCACGTCGCTGGAACCATTTTTGGCGCTGGTAATATTGATCCTGATGGAGCCGGTTCTGCAACTGGAGCTACGATGATTTATTATGATTATCCTAGTAACCTGAGTAACATAGATAGCCATTATAACTTGTATGGCATACGAGTAACGAACAGCTCTTATTCGAACGGATGTAATGCTGGATATACCTCCTATGCGCAGCAAATGGATAAGGATATTATTGACAATGTTTCACTGATGCATGTGTTCAGTGCTGGGAATAGCAATGGATCTAATTGTAACTATGGTGCCGGATCTCAATGGGGAAATGTTACCGGTGGTCATAAACAAGGAAAAAACGTGGTGGCCACGGCGAATTTGACAAGTTTAGATGTTATCGCAGGTTCGTCTTCTAGAGGACCCGCTGCTGATGGACGAATCAAGCCTGATCTAGCAGCAGTTGGAACCAATGTATACTCCACTATAGACGGTCACACCTATGGATTTAAAACTGGAACATCCATGTCAGCACCTGGTGTAGCTGGATTCTTTTCAGTGCTCCATAACGCTTTCGATGAGCTGCAAAACGATACTGCAAAAGGGGGGTTATTAAAGGGAATCGCGATGAATACGGCAGACGATCTTGGGAATAGTGGACCTGACTATATCTATGGATATGGCAGAGTTAATGCTCGACGTGCTATACGTGTCATTAAAGATACTTTGTTCTTCACCTCCACGGCTTCAACCGGAGATACAACTACGTTCAATATTAGCTTACCGAACGGAGTAGAAAGCTTCAGAACTATGCTCTATTGGACTGATAAAGAAGGGTCATTATTTGCTTCGAAAGCTTTAGTGAACAATCTAGATTTTAAGGTGACAGACCTCACCAATAATGTATCGTATCAACCGTGGGTACTTAATCCTACTGCCAATGCAACAACCCTAAATAGCAATGCTGTCAGAGGTTTAGATACTCTGAATAATGCGGAGCAAGTAACTCTAGTAAATCCGAGTTCTGGTGATTATGCGCTAACTGTATATGGAACTAATGTTCCTACCGGACCGCAAGAATTTTTCGTCATCTACGATATAGAAATGGCGGAAGTAGCATTGGTCTACCCACACGATCATGCACCTATGACTCCTGGGGCAACAGTGGTTCGATGGGATGGAGAAACTACCGGGTTGACTTGGCAGTTTTCCTCTGACCATGGCACAAATTGGTCGAGTCTTTCATTGAGTACAATTTCTAATCGTCCCATGGCGAATTGGACCGTTCCTAACACTCCTACAGACGGAGCCTACCTCAGGGTAATCTCAGGGACAGATACTTCAACGGCAGGTCCGTTTACGATTTTACAACAACCCACCGGCCTTACCCTAGACTGGGTCTGTCCGGATAGTCTTAAAATCACAATAAATGCGGTAACCTCTGCAACAGATTATACTGCCTATATATTGGGAACGAAATACATGGATTCTGTCTACACAGACTCCATCAACTCCATGGTTATTCCCTATGCACCAACCGTAGATACTTGGATTTCAGGAAGTGCTAACTATAATGGTGCTCCGGGAAAAAGAGCCTATGCGATTGCATTACCGGCAGGAACCTTCGGTTGCCCATTACCAAGAGACGCTAGCTTAGCGGCAATAATTAATCCGCAATTGGTCAGCAGTTGTCAGAACCAAACCATTGATATAACCGTATTATTAATAAACCCCTCTACCTCTACCCTAGATACGATACCTGTTGCGTACAGCTTCAATGGATCTACGGTTAGAGATACATTGTTCGCATCTCTTTTACCTTATGCGGACTCTGCTTTTGTGTTCTCGACTCCTATTAGTTGGTCCGGAACCAGCAACCAGAACATCACGGCTTGGAGTGAAATGAGCGGAGATATGAATGCACTTAATGATACCATTCTTCAAAACATTAACTATTTAAACTCTGCTTTGTACAGTATGCCCTTCGTGCAGAGTTTCGACAGCTATAACTCCTGTCCTGTATCCAACAATTGTGGAGGAACAGTTTGTAACCTTGGTGGAAATTGGAAAAACTTGACCAATGGTACAGAGGATAACATTGATTGGAGAACCAACCAGGGAGGAACAAACTCCAGTGGTACTGGCCCTTCATCTGACTTTGGTGGAAGCGGCAAGTATTTATATCTAGAGGCCTCCGGAACTTGTGAGTTTCAAGAAGCTGTGCTCTACAGTCCATGTATCGATTTAGGAAACAGCGTAGCACCAGAGTTAGATTTCGCCTACCATATGTTTGGCTCCAATACAGGAGAATTGACTGTAGAAATATTCGATGGCACATTCTGGACTGAGGTTTTTAGTAAAATGGGCAATCAAGGCAATAATTGGATCACTCAAAATATTGACTTGGTCCCATACATCGGAGACACCATTATCATTAGGGTGATTGGTGTTACAGGTGGAGGTTACCAAAGTGATATTGCTATTGATCAATTCTCCATTGAGGATCAGATTGGAATCCCCGTTGCAGACTTCAACTCATCTACGACTACCCCTTGTCTAAATACATCACTAACATTAACTGATCAAAGCACGAAATCCCCTTCGAGTTGGAATTGGTCCATATCACCGAACAGCTACACCTTCTTGAACAGCAGCACTTCGACCTCTCAAAATCCAGAAGTAAGCTTCAATAGTTATAGCACATATACGATCACTCTTATCGCGACGAACTCTTACGGTAGTGACACCATTGTCAAAGTAAATGAAGTCACGGTGAACGCGTTACCAAGTCTACCCATCGTGGAGACCTTTACAGGAAATAGCGGAAGCGACTTTGTTACTATTAATCCTGATGGACAAACTACCTGGACAGCAAGCGATGTGGATGGACCTACAGGAGCTAAAACAGGAGCCATATATATGGGGTACTTTAACTATTCTACCACCGGAGAAGTAGACCTATTGGAGAGTCCTAAATTTGATATTACGGGATACAGTCAACCTACCTTGCTTTTTGATGTGAGTTACGCCCCTTATTCGACTCAATACTTTGATGAACTGGCTGTACTTGTTAGTGAAGATTGTGGAAGCTCTTTTGATACCGTATACCTTAAAGGAGGAACAGCTCTTGCCACAACGACACCGTCAACCTCCTTATTTATCCCCAGTAACACTTCTGATTGGCGAACTGACACCATCTCTCTGAGCGGTTTGAATTCTGATTTAATTCAATTTCAAATTGTAGGTATCTGTGGATATGGTAATAATTTATATTTGGATAATATTCGAGTAATTGACCTGGCAGGCGCAGCGTCATTGGCAACATTGAATGTACCATCCGTTATCTGTGAAGACGAGTTTTTCACGTTCTCTTTGAATACAACAGATACCACGTTAGATGGAAACTTCACGCTTAATCGGGCGGGATCCAGCTTAACATCAACCTTTCAAGGTATGGGTACTCATACCACACAGCTGACCTCTTCATCTGACCATAACCTTGAGTATGTATACTACAACGCCTACACGTTTGTAGCGGATAGCGTTATTTGGACTCCTGCACCACCATTAAACGCAGCTTACACGTTGAGTCTAGCTGGTGGCTTAACCTATAATTTTACTGATCTCTCTACACCTAATCCCACGGCGTGGGCATGGGACTTTGGAGATGGAAGCACCTCTATTCTACAAAACCCCTCACACACTTATACGAGCACGGGGAATTTCATAGTTCAACTTACGGTAACCACGGACTGTGGTATAAAAAGTACCTCTACCACCTTCAATAACATTGGACTCGATGAAAATGGATTGGAAAACGCAATCTTCTATCCGAACCCTACAGAAGATGTCTTGAATATTGCTTTAGGTCAGAACGAAGGAAGTGCTGTTGTTGAAATTCACAATGTCCTAGGCGCATTAATCAGTGTATCAGAATACGCTAATGTATCAAGTACAATAAGAATTGACTTAAGCATGCTACCGAGTGGCGTATATCGTGTTTCCCTGCGTACTGAAGATCGCAGTACATCTCAAAGCATTAGTAAGATTTAAGTTATACGTGGCGGCTTACTAATCACGAGAAGGCCCAAGAAAGTAAACAAACCATTATACAACAGTAACTCAAAGCCTATGGCGTATCCTACAGAAGGTGCCCATAGGCTTAGTTCGTAAGTCAAGATTGGTGCAGCAATACATACCGCTAATACCCACCAACCTTGTAATCTTCTGTTGGTCATTAACGCCATCACAAATAAACCTAATAACGGACCATACGTATATCCAGCAGCAGTAAAGAGCCCTGAGATAATGGAATCGGCCTCTAAAGAATAAATAACCACCATCACCATTAAAACAATTCCCATAAATACAGCATATACTGCGTTTCTTGTTTTTGTAGAACCGTTCTGTGAAAGGTTTAAAAAGTCAATACAAAAAGCGGTTGTCAACGAGGTCAACGCACTGTCTGCACTTGAAAACGCTGCCGCCAGAAGACCTAAAAAGAACAGTACACTCAGTGCTACCGGCAGACCTTCGCTATTGGCTACAGTCGCAAACAACTTATCTCCGGTGGCAGTAATACCTTGAATTTCCGCATACTCGCTAAGCATGATTCCGAGAGATAAAAACAAGAGGTTAACCACGAGTAAAGAGCATCCTAATAACAGCATGTTTTTCTGTGCATCTATCAACTTTTTAACAGTGAGGTTTTTCTGCATCATGTCCTGATCTAACCCTGTCATTGCCACAGCTATAGCAGCCCCACCTAATATTTGTTTCCACCATGCTTTTGAGGTACCAGTTTCAATGAAATACCAATCTGGATGCGAAGTAAGAAACGAGCCAAAACTTTGTCCTGGATTTACCACGGCCTTTCCGACATAATAGAAGGCTAAACCTGCGGCAAGAAGCATTAGCGCGGTTTGCAGAGTATCTGTAATAACAATAGTTGCTATTCCTCCAGAAGCACTATATAGAGCAATTAGAGCCAAAAGTATCAACGCCGTGAGGTAAAACGGTATGCCTAAAGCATCGCAAATCAAAATTTGCACTACCATGGTAACTAAATATAAACGGGCAGAAGCCCCTACTATTCTGGACAGAAGGAAAAATAACGAACCTACCTGATAACTCTCCTTTCCTAATTTCGCACCTAAAAATGAGTATATACTAATCACATTATAACGATAGTATACAGGAAGCAATACCGTTGCGATAACAATATAACCCAGAAAGAAACCGAAGACCATGGGCATATAAGTCAGTCCTGAACTGCTCGTCCATCCCGGAACACTGATAAAAGTCACACCGCTTAACGATGCACCTATCATCCCGAAACTAACGAGTAACCAATTCGCGTTCTTATTCGCATTGAAGAAGGATGCATTAGACCCTCCGCGCGAGGTAAAGAAGCCTATTATCGCTAAAACCGCAACATATCCAAGAAGTATGAGTAAAAAGAAGGTGTTGTTCATGTGACAAAGATGCGCAATCCCTTACTTTTGAGCACTGATGAATTTCTCAAGTAGAAAAATAGAGCAAGCTGTCGAGGAGATTTCCCGCCTTCCTGGAATAGGAAAAAAGACAGCATTACGACTTGCACTGTACTTGTTACGTAGACCTAGCCTACAAACGGAAGCATTGTCAGCGGCTTTAATGGACTTGAGAAATAATACTACGTTTTGTAAAGAATGTCATACGATCTCTGATACAGAAACTTGTTCAATTTGTCTTTCTCCAAAGCGCGAAAAAAGTATTCTCTGCGTTGTAGAAGATGTGCGAGATGTTATGGCCATTGAAAATACCGGAGGCTACAATGGAGTCTATCATGTTTTAGGAGGTCTTATATCTCCTATGGACGGCGTTGGACCAAGCGATCTAACCATTGTATCATTGATAGATAAGCTCCAAACAGGTGAAATAAGTGAATTGGTCTTTGCGTTAAATACAACTATGGAGGGTGATACCACGAATTTCTATTTATATCGAAAAATTAAAGACTTTAATATAAAGCTCACTACCATAGCCCGTGGGATTGCAGTGGGCGATGAACTGGAGTTTGCTGACGAGGTAACTCTAGGCAGAAGTATACAGCATAGAATACCCTACGAACAAAGTTTATCTCAATAGATTTGAAACTCAGTATTGTCATAGTAAACTATAATGTCAAGGAATTCTTGACGCAATGTTTGGACAGCATTTTCAAAAGCCAAACGCAGTACGACTATGAAGTAATTATAGTCGATAATTCTAGTAAGGATTCCGGTAGAGATCAACTATGCGCTACATTCGAGCACATTATATGGGTTGATAATATTGAAAATGTTGGGTTCGGAAGAGCGAACAATCAAGGGTTTTCGCTTGCAAAAGGTGTTTACACACTTATTTTAAATCCAGATACGGTCCTGCAAGAAGATACCATAGAGAAATGTGTCTCGTATTTAATAGCTCATCCAAAAGTTGGTGGTCTTGGCATCAAGGGAATAGACGGAAGCGGTCAATTTTTACCCGAAAGTAAAAGAGCCTTACCTACGCCACTTGTTGCGCTCTGGAAAATCACAGGGCTGTCATCTATTTTTCCAAAATCCTCTGTATTCGCTCGATACCACTTAGGTCACCTGAGTCCTGAGGAAAATCATGAGGTCGATATTCTAGTGGGATGTTTCATGATGATACCGACAGAACTTCTGCTTAGTGTAGGTGGTTTCGATCCTCAGTATTTCATGTATGGAGAAGATATTGATCTAAGTTATGAACTTCAAAAGACAGGTCATAAAAACATCTACTTTTCTGAATCTCAAATTATTCATTACAAGGGCGAAAGTACCAAAAGAGGTAGCTTAAATTATGTTCGAATGTTCTACAAGGCGATGGTGCTTTTCGCTAAGAAGCAATTCACCGGGTCGTCAGCCGCAGCATATAGTCTACTGATTTACTTAGGGATTTACCTAAGAGCTGCACTGGCAATCGCTGCACGTTTAGGGAAAAGCACATTAACGCCTCTGCTTGACGCTGTAGTGCTGTATGCCATTTTGAATACCATCAAATCATATTGGGAACAAAATCATAGATTTATTAATGGTGGGTCTTATCCAGATCTCTATACTTATCCCGTTCAAGGATCCTACGTGCTTGCCTGGTTGTTCGGCCTATGGTTAAGTGGAGTCTACTTCAAAAACAACCGCCCAATAGTGATGGTAAGATCTATGATCGCAACTACCCTGATTTTGGGGTTTTTCTACGGCCTGCTGCCTGAGGAGCTTCGCTTTTCAAGAGCACTATTGATTTTAGGTGCTCTAGGTGGTCTCTCCGCAATGTTAGGCTGGAGGACTATTCTTTCAGTCTTATCGGGTAAGCCTATGTTCGAAGGCGCCACCAAACAACCGCGTATCTTATTTTTCGGATCAAAATCAAACAAAAGCATTCTTGATGGTATTCTTCACTCTAGCGGTATTACACCTTCTTTTTATTGGGAAGAGGTACCTAATTTCGATAACGAAGATTGGTTATTTAAGCTACAGGCATTAGTTCATTTGCATAGAGTTAACGAGCTGATTATTGATGTTTCAGGGGTTTCAAATAAAAGATTAATATCAATACTCACCTCATTAGGCGAGCAGACTTCTGTAAAGTCGCTTATGCCTAAAAACAAATATATAATTGGATCCGACAGCAGCCTAACCCAAGGAGAAACCTATCGAAAATCGCATCAGACCGCTGATTCTCAATATTTACGGCAGCGCAGAGTATTTGAAATAATAGCAACTTTCCTTGTGGTTGCTCTAGCACCCGTCACAATAGTTTTAGCCACCGTATCAGGAAGATTTAACGCCTGGAAGTTATGGATTCGCTATTCAGGACATATTTTTACGGGTAAAAGGTCCTTAATTGGCTACTCCAGATCACTTTCTCAAAAATTTAATGTACCTCCCTTACCCCATCCTATTTTTGACATATGCAGTGTTATTCCCGTAGAATTGGACTATATGCAAAATGCAAGGGCTATTGTTGAAAATTATGCAATAGAGGCACGCTTGCGCCATGACGTATTGCACTTGATGCAATTAAGCAAAAAGTCTTAGAACGCGAAATAGCGGACATTTTGCCGTAAATTAGAGGCATAAACTTATACATGCAATGGCTCAGTTTGAATTAATCCTACCCAAGATGGGTGAATCCGTTGCGGAAGCAACAATCACTACTTGGTTAAAAAACGTTGGTGACGCCATAGAGGCTGAAGAAAGTGTCGTAGAAGTGGCAACGGACAAAGTCGACAGTGAAGTTCCATCACCCGTAAATGGAACACTTGTAAAAATCATTGCAGATGTAAATGATGTTGCACAAGTGGGAACAGCTATTGCTATTATTGAAACCAATGAAGAAAACGACAGCTCTACTACTCCGGTGGCTCCTGTTAAAGAGTCAGTTGCCGCAGCTGCAGTTGACATTGAGCAACAAGTAGCCAGCGCCATAACATCGGTAACTGGCTCTGAAGGTATCGTCAAATCATCTAATGGACGTTTCTATTCGCCACTCGTCCGCGCTATGTCGAAGGAAGAGGGTATAAGTCAGTCAGAATTGGACGTTATTAGCGGAACCGGTAAGGAAGGCAGAGTAACGAAGAAAGATATTCTTGCTTACATTGCTTCTGGAAAACTCCAACCAGTTGCCACAGCTCCAATAGCTAAATCAGCTGTAACTGCACCCATTACGAAGACAGAAGCTCCAAGAACCGCACCTGCCGTTATCCCTTCCGCGGGAGATGAAATCATCGAGATGGACAGGATGCGTAGGCTGATTGCTGATCATATGGTGAATTCAGTAAGAACATCTCCGCACGTGACAAGTTTTGTTGAAGCAGATCTTACAAAAGTGGTTCAGTGGAGGAACAAAGTCAAAAATGAATTCCAAAAAAAGCATGGTGAGAAAATCACGTTCACACCTATAATAATGGAAGCAATCATAAAATCCATACAAGACTTTCCTATGATTAATGTGAGTATCGATGGTACGAACATTATCAAGCACAAGAATATTAACGTGGGAATGGCAGCAGCACTTCCTTCTGGAAACTTGATTGTGCCTGTTATTAAAAATGCAGACCAACTAAGTCTTCTAGGATTAACAAAGGCTGTAAACGATCTCGCTAATCGTGCACGAAACAATGCCTTAAAGCCAGACGAAGTATCTGGAGGAACTTACACGCTCACTAACGTGGGTACCTTTGGTAATGTTATGGGCACCCCTATCATCAACCAACCTCAAGTGGCTATTATGGCTGCAGGAGCCATTCAGAAAAAACCTGCTGTGGTAGAAACGCCAGAAGGTGATATGATTGCTGTACGTCACAAAATGTTTTTAAGTCATAGTTATGACCATAGGGCTGTAGACGGTGCGTTAGGAGGTATGTTTGTGAAGCGTGTTGCAGAATACCTCGAGGCTTGGGATTTAAATCGTGAGATTTAAAACCTGTGTTTTCAATCAGATAGTGTACTTTTATAAGGCCGCCTTAGGGCGGTCTTTTTTTGTTTATAATTGCCTTATACCCATAACTATGAAGCTCAACCTTCAACGTCCAATGTGTTTTTTTGATCTAGAAACTACTGGTGTAAACGTCACTAATGACCGAATTGTAGAGATCTGTATTCACAAAGTACATCCTGATCATATCGAAGAGACTCATACGTGGAGAGTGAATCCAACAATTCCTATCCCGACAGGCGCTTCAAATGTTCACGGTATATATAATAAAGATGTTGACCATGAGCCTATTTTTGCTGACATCGCGCAAGAGGTCTACACTTTAATATCGGACAGTGATCTTGCCGGGTTTAATAGTAATAAATTTGACATCCCCCTATTAGCAGAGGAATTTCTCAGAGCAGGCATTGATTTTGATATGGGTAAACGAAGAGCCGTTGACGTACAGAATATTTTCCACAGGCTGGAGCAGAGAACGTTAAGTGCAGCCTACGTATTCTATTGTAATGCATCCTTAGAGAATGCGCACACTGCGGAAGCAGATGTTCTAGCAACCTACGAAGTCTTGAAAGCTCAGATAGAGCGATATGACGAATTGGAGAATAATATGGAATTCCTTGCTGATTTCTCAAATCGTCAAAAAGTGGCTGATTTCGCCGGGTTTATCGCTTATGATGAGCACAATGTTGAGATCTTCACTTTTGGAAAATACAGAGGTCAAACTGTTAAAAGCGTTCTCACGGAAAACCCAGGCTATTTTTCTTGGATTCAAAATGCAGATTTCCCACTGTATACCAAGAAAGTACTGACCTCTATCCGCCTCCGAGAATTCAACAAGGCCTAACTAATATGAAGATCATTTGCATCGGCAGAAATTACGCAAAGCATGCTGAAGAGCTAAACAATCCTATTCCACAAGAACCTGTTGTATTCCTTAAGCCTGATACTGCTATTTTACTAAAAAAGCATCCCTTTTTCATTCCTGAGCATAGCAACGATGTTCACTATGAAATTGAAGTTGTTGTAAAAATCAATAGACTTGGTAAGCATATTGAACCTCGATTTGCACACAAGTACTATAATGAAATTGCCTTAGGTATCGATTTCACGGCAAGGGATGTTCAAGAAGATTGTAAAAAAAATGGACTACCCTGGGAAAAGGCAAAGGCATTCGACGGATCTGCGGCAGTATCTAATTTTTTTAGTCTCGAAAGCCTTAAAAAGAACATAAACAACATTGATTTCTATCTCGATATCAACGGTAAAAAAGTGCAAGAAGGCAACACTAAACAGATGTTATTTTCTGTGGACGAACTCATCTCCCATGTATCGAAATACTTCACGTTAAAAACCGGGGACCTCATATTTACTGGGACTCCGGCTGGTGTCGGGCCAGTACAAAGAGAAGATCTATTAGAGCTTTATCTTGAGGGTAAACGCATCTTCTATTTCAACGTAAAATAACACGTTGATTCGTTCCTTAAATCGGTCGTTCATTCATGTATCACTTTTAGAGACTTACAAGTCGGGCGTATCTTCATTTTTATATATTTGTAAACACCCTTGAAAACAGGTTAACACAAACGCATTAAAATGAAGAAAAGCTTACTAGCTGCACTCCTTTTTGTTGTTGCTGCACCCTCAGCCTTTGCTCAATTCGCTCCACCAATCGATACGGTTTTCACCGAGAACTTCGATGGAACGCTATCGGCAGATTCAATCGCGGCAAATTTCAATACGGATTCAACGAATGCAACGCGTTCTTGGAATGACACCACATTTTTAAAAACCACAGGTACTCGATCGTTTCACACGCAATGTTTTGCGAATGATTCCATCATTATGGAAACGGATGATTTCACAACAATAGGATACACTAACGTTCGATTTACTTTCGATCAAATCTGTAAGATCAGATACATCCAAAAAGGGACCATTCAAATGTCTCGGGACAACGGATCGACTTGGGTTAACCTTACTGGTGCGGAATATCAAGGTGGATCGCCTCAGTTTAGTTCCCAAGGCTGGTTTAATGAATTATCTTATCCCTCCGCATTATTATCTCCTTATTGGCAAGGTCCAACAATCGGAAACAGCAATACTGGTGTAACTCCTGCTAATACTTGGTGGGCGCGAGAAACATTCGACTTGAGTACTTATTTAGGGGCATATGACGCTACAAATACGCAAAACGGATTTGCACAGTGTAAAATCCGCTTCATTATGAATAACAAAACTGGTACTCCTTCTCCAAGCGGATTAGCGGGTTGGTTTGTTGATAATATTATGATCGAAGGTGCACCCTGTGAATTAGAACCACCCACGTTAGATTGGGTTGGGATTAATCCACAAGCAAAACCTATAGGTGCACGCTACATGCCGACCCAAAACGTCCGCGTTGAAGGGAAAGATAATATCGGTGTCGATAGCTTGAGAATTTATTTCCGTCGTTATGATTACAGTAATACTGCTTGGAGTATTTGGACAGATTCATTGATGACTTCAGGAGTGACTTCGAGTTGTCCTGATTCTTCAATTTACACCTATTCCTTTGGCGCCATAGGTGTCAATGACACCATAGAATGGTTCGTGAGAATATTTGATTGTGCCTGTCCTAACGTGGTTAGGGATCCACTAGAATCGGCACCTTCTCAAAGCTATAAGTTTTGGAGAGAACCTTCATTACCACCTATTTGTGGTGTCTCTACACAAACCTCTTTCCCTTATTCTACAACATTGCCGTTAGAACAAAACTTTGATGATCCTTTATTTTGGCTTGCAGGAACCGGTTCTGGATCCTCCGGTACCAGTCACCGTGGGAATTTCCCTGATCAAAACCCACCAACTGGTCAGAATTATAAGGTGATTCCAAACGAAAACACCATAGGATATGCCTGGGCCATACGCTCTGGAAGTACGTCGACCAACTTAACCGGGCCTAACGGAGATTCTTCTCCTAGTGGTTCAGGTAAGTATATTTATACAGAAGCTGATCAAGGTGTCAGCAATAGCAAAGCACACATGATCACTCCATGTATTGATCTGCGTAGTAAAAGTTGTGTACTACTTGAATTTGATTACCATATGTATGGCGCGCATGTCGATTTCTTAGCTGTAACAGCAGATACAGGGTTTAATTCTAGTGCATATACTGGTCTTGCTAGGATTGATTATCAGCAGCAATCGAAATCAGCAGATTCATGGAAAACGTTCTCTGTTTCACTGAATGACATCACCGGCGACTATGTTAGGTTGCGTTTCTCTGGAAATAGAGGGACTGCACTAAAGGGTGATATAGCTCTCGATAATATTCGTGTTTACGAGCCTGCCGCGTATGAAGTTGCCCTAAGAGACGTCTTTCATCCTGAGAATGGATTCTGTTCTTATTCTAATAACGAACTCATTGATCTTTGGGTTCAAAATAATGGTTGCAACGACTTAGATAGTATACCTGTAACGTGGGACTTTGAATACACAAATCTCGCAGGTAATACCACTAATCAAACGCACACGGAGTACATCACGAATAAACTATTAGAATTAGGCGATTCTTCCCTTTTCTCATTCGCTACAGGTCCTGATTTGACCGGTTATGGTATTTACGACATCAAGGTATACGTAGAACAGTCCGGAGATACAGTCAATACCAATGACACTATTGGGCCCATCCGTATTGTACACGAACAGCCTCATACTACATTCCCTTATGTGTTGAATTTAGATGATGCAGCCACTACACCAGGAAATAATACACCGTTAAATGCAGGTTCATTCTCTAATACTGTATTCTCTGCCTCACCTGGTAGTTCAACTGGTGAGTATGCGTTTATGGTTGGAACTGGATTTACACCAACCGTTGGATCCGGTCCGATAACTGATAAGAGTGGCTATGGTAATTATCTCGTTACAGAAGGAGATTATGGAACCTCCCCCGCTTCTGCAACTTTAGTATCCAAATGTTTAGATTTAACAGGTATGACTAACCCTGTACTTCAATTTCGTCACCACATGTTTGGCGCAGACATTGGAGCTATTCGTGTTCAGTGGATCAAGGGCGGTGAAAATAATTGGACGAATCCTATGACTCCTTTTACAACCAAACTAACTGATGAAAAGGACAATTGGTCATTTTACGAAGTTGATCTAAGTTCTCAAGCAGGTAAAACGGTGAAACTCCGTTTTATTGCCCAAAAATCAGGGTTTGGTATAGGTGCAGATATTGGGTTTGATGATATTGCGATTTTCGATAAAAAAAATGTTGACGTTGGAGTAGATCATATAATTGCTCCTGGAGCACGTGTAAATTTAGTAGGTGGACCAGCTGGTAAAAAGGTACAGGTCAAGCTAAGGAATTTTGGAAAGAATAGCCAATCCAACATCCCCATCTCCTATACGGTGACTCCAACTTGTGGCGTAAATGCCGGAATAAGCACTACCTATACCTACACCAGTTCCACTGCCGTTAGTGCAGGGACAATGGGCAATGCGATTGACAACACGAATACAGTAGCGTGGCCCACAGGATCCTTTGAGATCTTTGCTTGGACTACTAAATCAGGTGATACACACAGCTGGAATGATAGTTCGTTTACTACGTCTGCAGGATGGCCAGAACTTTACATTCAATCGGGTTTTGTCGAAGATTTCGAAAACTGTGTTGCAGGAGATACAAGCGGTTTCTTCGTTGCTGGTGATCTTAACTTATGGAAACCTGGTGTCATCAATGCGCTTGGTGGAAACAAAGGATACGGTACCAAAGTGAATGGCAACGTTCCTGGAGGTGTTGAAGAATTCATCTACTTCCCTCGTTTTATTGGTTTTGACACTATAGCAGGAGCAGAACTACGACTAACACACGACATTGATCTCAACACAGGTGATATTGCTATTATCGAGTATCAAGGTAATGGACAGTGGAATAATTTAGGGTTTTGGGATCCTCAAAATGTAGTCTCTACAAACTGGTACAACACTGGTACTGCTAGTTCTGGAAGTGCATGGATAGGTAATGTTGGACAAACAACAAGTATATGGCCTTTATCCGCTTGGAATTTTTCCGCCGCGCCGCTTATCCTGCGTGCTCAACTAAAAACAGTAGGTGGAAACAAAGACGGATGGAATCTTGATAAAGTAGAAGTCTATATTCCACCGCAAAACAGTGCTGCGCCTGTAAATGTTACAACAGTAGAATATCTACCAGTACCTGATCAAAACAACCATTTAAAGACTGCCATCAAAAATACGGGAGCTAAAGTTTTAGACAGCTGTATGGTTGAATTCTCTGTAGATGGTGGTACCACATGGTCTAGTCCTGAACAAGTCGTTTTCGATCCACCATTGATTCCAAGAAAAACAGCAGTGTACGAGTTTGACGGAGATTGGATCAGCCCTTCAAGCGGTTTACATAATGTATGTGTAAGAACGAGCTTACCAGATAGTAAGCCAGATAACTTACCTACGGATGACCTCATTTGTGCAGATATTATTGTTTTGGATAAAATTGACATGGGTGTTGACAGCTCATACTGTAACAACTTTGATGATCCAGCAATAGCACCATGGGTGACTTACAATACGTTCGTAAAAGATGGGAATACACGTTGGGAAATGGGTGCTCCATCACATGCTCCTCTTATTGCTGCAGCCTCAGGGACAAACGCATGGGTAACTGATTTAGATGCTGATTACGGGAAGCGTGATTCATCTTCACTATTTACTCCTGTATTTAAGTTAGACTCTGGACAGGTATATACCTATGAATTCTTACATGCATTCTCTACGGAAATATACCACGATGGGGGATCAATAGATATCACTTTTGATGGTGGTATCAGTTGGTACACTGTAGGAACAAACTTATTTGGTGCCACATGGTTCAATACCTCTTTTGTAACATCATTAGATGTTTATAATCCGGGATGGACTGGTGTAAGTAACGGGTGGGAACAAGCCCGCATAAACATCGGTGTAGATACTGCGCGTAATGCAATATTTAGGTTCCGTTTTGGATCAGATGAAACCATTAACAAGGCAGGATGGGGAATTGATGATTTCTGTTTTTACAAGGCGGTTGATAATACTAAGGTATATGTTATCGGCGAGGAAGAACTAGAGTATCACATTGGGGTGGGTAACATCCATCCAAACCCTACCTCAGGTATGGCGCAATTACCTATTTCCTTCCAACAAGATGCTGATGTGCGGATTACCGTTAGAAATATACAAGGCCAATTGATGACGACTATGAGCGTTCACGGTAGTGAAGGCATAAATACATTCCAAATAGAGACCACTGGATGGGCATCTGGTTTGTATCTAGTTGAAGCAATCACTCCTTCAGGAACTGACGTACAACGACTGATCGTCGAGTAGGTCTTAAACACCGCTTTTTTTTCACCCTCGTGCTCTCCTTGGAGAGGCGGGGGTGTTTTTTTTTCATACCCTTATTCTATTCACAAAACCT